>JALSTH010000001.1 GCA_026983835.1 Candidatus Zixiibacteriota bacterium
GGGGTATATTATGGCTGGATATACAAATTATGATGGTAATAGCGGTTTTGATATATGCCTATTAAAGACGGATTCTATAGCTAATATGGAATGGTTTCGGACTTATGGGGATGAATATGATGATTATGGGAAAAGTGTTGTTCAGGCGGATGATGGGGGATATTTGGTGGTGGGATATGGTCAATATGCGAGTATGCTGTTGGTGGATTCGTTGGGGAATGAGATAACGCATATTAACGATGGGAAGGAATATACTTCGGTTGTTAAATCGTCCGATGGCAATTATGTGGTAGCCGGGGGTAAATGGTATTCTTATGGGGAATATTACACTTTGTATATAGCGAAGGTGGATAGCGAGTTGAATCTTTTGGATTGGAAGGAATACGGCAACGCTGGTGATTGGACCTATGCGAACAGCATAGACACCACCAGCGATGGGGGATATATATTAACGGGTGATACCGGTCCGGCGATATTTTATGAGGATGGGTATATATTGAAGGTTGATGCAAATTTTGAGAAAGAGTGGGATATGAGGCTCGATGTTCCCAACACGGAAGTTGATTTATTTTCAATTCACGAAACCTCCGATGGGAATTACATAGCAGCCGGCAGAAGGGTTCCTTACGCATGGCTGCTGAAACTTGGTGAAGTACAGGATATAATCGAAGACGACAGCGTAAATCTCCCCAATAATTATATAACCCTCACCTCCTACCCCAACCCCTTCAACACTTCAACGACAATAAAATTCGTCATCCCGGCGGGGAGCAATAACGGGATTGTTGATGGGGATAATATAAGCAAACCGCAGAGGGTGGAATTATCGATTTATGATTTATCCGGACGCAAAATCGCCCAACTCATAAATGACAATCTCCCCGCCGGTGAACATAGCATCACTTGGAACGCAAAAAAATTATCATCGGGCATTTACTTTTGCCGTTTATCGTCGAATAACAAATCAATAACCAAAAAGATGGTGCTATTAAAATAGAGACTGCTGGTTTATTATCGCTTTTTAACAGACCTCTTTGGGGCGGCCGCAATGCTTGTGCCTATGGATATATCCCCCTCTTTACGGCGATTACAAGGAAACATATCGCAATAACAGAAAACAATCGGATTTCACCGGCGGCAAATTCCCCAAAAACTTGAAACGCCTAACATAATATACGCGTTTGTTTATTTTAAGGATAGCAATTGTAAAATTACTGTTGTGGATTCGATGTCTATGAATTATTATGCGATACGAAGAGATATTTCGCAGTAAGAAAAGCGTATGAACTTCTCGGAGAATATAACCGTATCCTTCGATTCGTTAAAGGCAAATAAAATCCGCTCAATACTTACGATGTTGGGGATAATTATCGGCGTCGGAGCGGTAATCACTATGATAAGTCTTGGCGAAGGCGCCCAAAAAGCGGTGCAATCGAGAATAAGATCATTGGGGACAAATCTCCTATTCATCAGGCCCGGACCCGCCACCAGAGGCCATATCCGTTTGAGCAATTCGAATATCAGGTTAACAATGAGGGATGTCGAAGCTATTCAACAGGAATGCCCGGGAGCTTTATATGTAGTCCCGGAACTTGGCGGGAGGGCGCAGGTCAAATATCAAAACAAAAATTGGAACACCTATGTGAACGGCACTACGCCGGATTACCGTTACGCGCGCAATGCCGAGCTGAAAAGCGGTAAATATTTCACCGCAAACGATGTAGGGACAAGACAATTAGTCTGTTTAATCGGGCAGGAAATTGTCAATGAGCTTTTCGAGGGCGAATATCCGGTCGGCGAAATTATAAAGATAAGAGGATTGAATTTCAAGATCCTTGGTGTTTTGAAAGAAAGAGGCGAATCATATATGTATAATCAGGACGATATAGTCCTAATACCGATATCCACAGCCCAAAAACGGGTTTACGGCAGGAATTGGATTTCCTCGATAGATGTAAGTGTCATCTCACCGGAGATGATGGATCCTACCTCTTTGGCTGTTGAACGCACCCTCAGAAAAACTCATAGAATTGTCTATGGCAAGCCGAACGATTTCCATATCCGCAGTCAAACGGATATTATTTCCACAATGCAGGAAACTTCGCAAACATTCACCAGCCTGCTTGCCGGTATAGCGTTGATTTCATTATTGGTAGGGGGAATCGGAATTATGAATATTATGCTTGTTTCAGTCACTGAACGCACCAGGGAGATTGGGGTGAGGAAAGCTGTTGGAGCTCGGAGGAAAGATATATTGTATCAATTTTTAACCGAGGCGGTAATGCTGTCGTGTTTTGGTGGGATTTTGGGCGTCTTGGTTGGAATAGGGGGGTCTTATGCGCTTAGTCGTTTCGCCGATTGGAATACCCTGCTTTCCGAGTATTCTATTGTAGTGGCTTTCCTTTTTTCGGCGTTGGTGGGGATATTCTTCGGGATATATCCGGCAGCCCGTGCAAGTAAATTGAACCCGATCGAAGCACTTCGATATGAATAAATAATAAAATATTCGAACCTTTGGCAAAATGCAGGGAACTAAATCAGCCTTTCTCGATTATATTAATTAAGGCGAATTTTTATTAGAATGGATGATATGAGAGTCAACCGACGCCTATGGCTTAAGTTAATATCATTTTCAATGATAGTCCTGCTTTTGGGCGCTTTATGGTTGGTTGTTATTCATCACCATCCCGACCTTCGCGACCATTCCGATTGCATCGTTTATAATTTGATTGTTTCAATTTCGACAATAATTGTTTTATTCATTCTTTTTCCTTCTCTAATTGCCGTAAAGCGGCTTCCAGTAATTGCAGATATAGAATTATTTTACGCCCAGACAATAACACTTCATTCTTTCCCCAGATCCCCTCCTGCATCCGCTTTTTAGCAACATCATCTTAGAATTTTAATCTAACACAATTAAATTAATCCCCCTCGCATTAGGGGACACAGATATTCAAGCTGAATTGTTTTAGGTTGATATAAACCATCAATATTAAATGTTGGAAAGTTTCGAATCAGTCAGTTTTAGGGATTAAATATGAAAATACTATTTTTAAGCTTATTATCAGCCGTTTTATTTTTTCAAAATGGTGTCGCTCAAGTGCCGCGGCGGGTTGATATTTCCTTTTTGGGCGATTTTCGCTTGTTTACACAAAATATCGATGGATCTATCAGGAAGGATAAACCGACTTTTCAGCTCGCGGGATTTGAAACCTACATTACCGGTTATCTAAACCCATTTGGCAGAGGGACATTTATGATCGCTACTCACGGGCACGAATTCGAGGTTGAAGAGGGATATGCCGATATAAACAGGCTCCTGCCGTGGGGATTGAGTGTCAAAGCGGGTAAATATCAGGTTAATTTCGGGAGAATTGCATTGATGCACCCCCATGCCCTGCCATTTATGGAATACCCCATAATTGAGCGAATTTACGGCGGCTTCCACGCCTATAACGATATGGGGATACAGCTTAACTGGATGCTTCCCATAGAGACTTACGCCAACTTATCGATAAATGTTCTTCACGGCGATTGGCTGGCGCACGCCCAATCGGGACATATCGAATCGGAGGACATTTACGGCGAATATCGGGGGACATCCGATCCTGTTTTCACATCGAGGTTTAATATCTTCACCGGATTATCCGAAAGGACTAATCTCGATTTAGGGCTGTCGGGATTATATGGGATTTATCGCGGCAAGGACTTGGTATCATCCGGCGGCCGGGATCTTCACGCTACGATGGGTTGTCTCGATTTCAAATATAAATGGAGACCGAACGATTATACCGCTCTGGAGATAGTCGGTGAGGGGGTTGTCAATCATCGTCAAATGCCGGATAACAATCCTATCGATAATTGGGGGATGGTTACTTATGCCAACCTGAAATTCAGGCGCAATTATAATATCGGCATCAAATTTGATTATGCCCCCGGGATATTTGATTACGAAGGCTCTTTCGATTGGGATTATGGGCCGGAATACGAATATAACAATACCAGAGCCGGACAATTCGATGATAAAAACCATACTTGGGCGATTTCGGCGTTCGGTGGTTTCAGTCTTATGGAGGAAACCACATTAATAAGATTTTTGGTCAAATATCAGGATTATATCATAAACGATGCCTCATCACTGAATAATACCGCCCTGACGGATAAAAAGGCGGAGTTGCTTTATGCAACGCAATTGGTGTTTTCCTTGGGACCTCATAAACCTCACGATTTTTAGGAGAATGGAATGTTTAGAAAAATATCGATTTTAATTACCATATTATTATTATCGTTTTCAAATTACGGCTATGCTGCGAAAAAGGTAAAAGTTGTCGCTTCAACAACAGATATCGCTTCGATTGCCAAGGAAATAGGGAAGGATAAAATCTCAATATCCAGTTTGGCATCCGGGAAATCCGATCCGCACTATGTGGAAGTCCTTCCAAGCTATATGCGGAAGGTCTCCAAAGCTGATCTTTATTTAAAAGTGGGGATGAGCTTGGATTTCTGGGCTGATTTGATAATCGAGGGCTCCCGTAATAGCAAATTATACATAGCGGATTGTTCCGATGGAATTACGCCGCTGGAAGTTCCGAAACAACAGGTGGATGCTTCGATGGGGGATGTTCACCCGGAGGGAAACCCCCATTATCAACTCGATCCCGAAAACGGGCATATAATCGCCGGCAATATCTATAAAGCATTGGTTGCGGTTGACCCCGAAAACGATGGGTTTTATAAGGCTAATCTTGATGCATTCAACAAGAAGCTTGATGAGAAAATAAAGGAATGGAAACAAAAAGCAGCTCCTCTTAGAGGGATGGAAGTCATCACCTATCACAAATCGTGGTCATACTTCAGTAGGGCGTTTGGGATAAAGATAATCGATACTGTCGAACCCAAGCCGGGGATTGAGCCGACTCCTTCCCATACCAAGGAGCTTATTAATTTGATTAAAACGAGAAATATTCCGCTGATAATCAAAGAACCGTATTACTCGAATAGAGCACCGAATACAATTGCTCGTGCTACAGGAATTAAAGTTTTGCAACTGCCTCCCTCGGTTGGGGGAGCCGAAAGTGTGAATGATTATTTTGCCCTTTTCGATTATCTAATTAATTCTTTGCTTGAAGTTAAAGAGGAAGCTTGATGATTATCGATTTGTTTACCCTGCCCTTTATGCAGATGGCTTTATTGTCGGCGCTGATTTTAGCTGGAATTCACGCTTATTTAGGTTTTCATATAGTTTCTCGGGGAGTGATATTTGTTGATTTGTCATTGGCGCAGGCGGCGGCATTTGGCTCGATCGTAGCTTTGGTAGCTGGTGTAGAACAGCATACAGTCGGCTCATATTTTGTCTCCCTCCTTTTTACTCTAATCGGCGCAGCGATTATATCCGTTGCCCGCACCAAAGATGACCGTATCCCGCAGGAAGCGTTCATCGGAATAGTTTACGCCGGTTTCTCCGCCGGCGTAATCCTTCTTTTGGCACATCGTCCGGAAGGAACCGAAGAATTACAGCATATGTTAGCTGGTTCCCTTCTGACGGTTTCACCTGTTGAATTAGTTAAAATTGCGGTTCTTTATCTGGCCGTCGGTCTATTTCATTGGGTGTTTCGGCGTAAATTTTTCGCCATCACTCAGGATAGAAAAGCGGCTAAGGAAGAAGGAATAAGCATCGGACTTTGGGATTTCCTATTTTATGCCACTTTCGGAATAGTTGTTACATCATCAGTTGAGATCGCGGGAGTGCTAATGGTTTTTTCCCTCTTGGTTATCCCTCCGGTAATAGCATTACTCATCACTCAAAACGGAAGTCTCCGACTCGCGCTCGGATGGGTTATCGCAATTATAGCTACATTTTTTGGCTTGCTGGTTTCGTTGGGCTTAGATATGCCGGCAGGACCATCGATTATCTCTTCTTTAACAACAATTTTGATTTTAACTGTTTTCGGTAGGAAATTGGTTTTGAGAAAAGCATAGATCGTGATATGTATCCCGCATAATTCCAATTATATGGGGTTGTGGTTTACCGCTTTGAGAATCCGCCAATACATATTCTATTGAAAAGGAAAGGGCGGATCGGAAGCCTGCGCCTGAAATCCGCCCGAGGATTAACTAATTTAATTTTTCCATTCAGCTTTATGCTTAAAACATCTTATAGGTCAATCCGAGAGACAATGTCTCTTTGAACCTCCCGCGCAAATCGATATCCTTATCGTAAAGAAGCTGAGTATATAGGGAAACGGTTACATATTTCACTACTTCCGCCGAAATACTATTCTCCCAGTTAACATCGACAGCCTTCCAATAATCCTCCGCCTTTGTGCCTTTCAGTTTATCAGACTCCGAATAAAACAATGCCTTGTATAGGGATAGTTTCGAGATGAAATGAAGGTTTTCCGAAAGGGTATAACTAAAATCGGTTACCGATTCAAAACCGCCATCGTTGGTCGTATTGGTTTCAGTTGTTTTAGCGGACAAATCCACAATATCCTTAGTAATAATCTGCCTGAAAGCAAAACCGAAACGGGTAAGCAATTCCGAATTGTCGGTCTTAAGGAATTGTCTTGCAGCGCCGGCGGATTCGGTGATCTTTAATGGTGATAAATAACGATTTATTCCGGGTACCGATGCATCCCAAAATTGGGATTCTATCCTTAAACCGATATACGGATCCACATAAGATTCGAGGGTGAAAAGCCCGAGATTTTCAATATCTATAAGATCGGTCGATTTTACAGGTTTGGCCCATTCTTTTGTGGTTTTATCCTGTATATGAGTTTCCCCGAAAGATAAACGAGTCATATTCCTGAATTTGAGCTTTGGCGCAAGCTGATTTTCAAAAAGTGCGTTGGCATTCCAAACCCAACTTATATTCCCGGATTCCCCCCCATCCCAACTATCCGAATAAGAGTTCTGGGTTAGAGTTATATCGGTGCTGACGGATTTCGTCCAGGGTCCTCCATAGGTATTGGTACTGAATCCAAACAAAGCAATTCCCAGCAGAATTAAAACAAATTTCTTCATAACAAACTCCTTTTTTAGATAAGTTTACATTACTGTTTTTCTTGACTAATCGGTAGTAATTTGTTGTAGATGAACATCCATTTGAGGGTATGGAATTGATACCCTTTCACTATCGAATGCTAACTTTACTTTTTCGGTTAAATCGAAATAGACTCCCCAATAATCACCCGATTTCACCCAAGGTCGGACAACAAAATTAACCGAACTGTCGGCAAGCTCGGAAACTGCAACAAAGGGAGCAGGATCTTTCAAAACCCTTGAATCTTCATTGATTACTCTCTCGAGGATTTCTTTGGCTTTTTTGATATCATCGTCATACCCGATGCCGAAAACCAAATCCACCCTTCGTATTTCCTTCGCCGAATAGTTTGTAATACTATCCCCTGTTATTTTGCTGTTGGGTATGATAACCGTTTTGTTATCTGGAGTTTTAATTATCGTATTGAAAATTTGAATTGCTTCTACAGTACCGGTTGCCCCCCCGGCCTCGACGAAATCCCCGCTTTTGAAAGGCCTAAATATAATCAGCAACACCCCTGAGGCAAAATTCGAGAGTGAACCCTGTAGTGCAAAGCCGACTGCCAAACCGGCAGCACCGATTACAGCTACAAATGAGGCTGTCTGAACCCCCAAAGTGCCCAAAACCGCAATTACCAAAAAAGCCAAAAGGGCTATTCTTGTTAAGCTGATTACAAATTTTGTCAAGGTTTCATCGGTTTTTGACTTAACCATCAGTTTTCTGATAAAACCGGTAAACAACCCGATTAAAATGCGCCCCAAGATAAGCATCACAATAGCGCCGATTATCTTGGTGCCATATATCGTGGCTATTTCGATGCTCTTTGTTATTAACTCCTCCAAAAACACCTCCTAAAATATGTTTATTGTTTTACTATAAGGTTCATTTAATTAATTCGTAAAACAAATCATACAAAAACTTTGTTCCCATTATTTTTTGTTTTTGGCGGACGCGAAGGTCCTCCCCCCACGAATTGGGAAATAAAATTCCTCCGGAAGGCAACGATTTTCTTTTCGTGGGGCCCCGGGAGTCGTCTTCACAAAATCGCAGCCATAAATTTTCTTGCCGCTCATCACCCCAGATAGTGAATAGGGCGATTATCCCAGCGGTTGTGGCCCCAAAGAGGGGGTTGGTTATGGCCGATCTCCCTATCCGGCGGGAATATGTAAAAGCCAGGACAGTTTTGGGTTTAACCTTTACACTATTGTTTACAACGAGAACCCTCGCTCTGGCGGAAAAACTGGTCCAGTATCCTATTAAGAATATATTCTCACAATAAAAACCGCCAAACAAACTTCGTCAGTACCGTGGTGTCGGAGACTAACCAGTGCTGGTTTGTGGTATCGATCGATTGGTTCACCACAAAGAACAGATCGGTTTCCGCTCGTGGAATCCAGTTGATCCTAAAATTGAACAGGATCTCCTCATCGTCGTCATTCCACTGGCCAAAAACGGAGCCGAACAGTCTGGGGCTGAAGGCAAAGTCGGCCCGGCCACCCACTTCTCGCACCGTAAAACTGCCGGCCGACAGCATGATATAGTTTTGCTGGTGATCTCCGGAGAGGCTGAAGTATTTGTTGATCCGCCAGAGGAGTCTTCCGGCGGTCTCGGTTCGGGTGCCGTTGTAAAAGTCACCCCAGTTGATAAAAAACTCGCTGGCAACGGGACGACCCTGAAATGTCTCGAATTGCAGCTCATAATGGGTGAACCAGTATGTGCCAAGAGGTATGGTTAGACCATCGTGAATTTCGAAATCTTCGGTCAGATGTTCTGCGCTGCGCTGAATGTTGAACTCGAAGAACTCGCCGCTTTTGGTAGAGAAACCCAGCGGACGGAATTCCATCCAGAGCGATTGCAGGTTATCGGTGCGATCGTCGACATAATAGTTGAAATCAAGGGGCTTAAACACCAGATTGCGAATCCAAGGTAGAAAGCTGGGTCTGGGTTTAATGCGAAAGTCGGCGTTGTACATCTGGTAGCTGGTACGTCGCAGGAACCCCACTTCTGGGTTGAAATGCTCACTGGAACGGTCCCAAACGGCCGAAAAATCAATGATGTCATTGGGATAGTCGATGAAGATGCGGTGAGCTACGCCGGTTTTGTACATCGCATCGGAGGTAAAACTCTCTGCCAGCGCGGTGCCGAGAGAAAAGTTTTTGTCTCCAAATAGCTTATTCGTCGAGTAGAGAAAATCGAATCCGGTAGTGGTATTTGTATGGTTCGGTTCAATTTTCCCGGTGGCGATGATGCCGATGTAAGATGGGAATGAGACGCCACGAGACCGTCCCGGAATTCATCGGGTGTTATGTTGGTGATGTTAAGTGGACCGGGGATGGATTTGATCCCGAT
>JALSTH010000002.1 GCA_026983835.1 Candidatus Zixiibacteriota bacterium
CGAAATACCAGCCGGCAAGGTGACCTAAAGGCGCTGCCATAAGGATCGCGATGATAGAGGAAAAAAGAAGCCAGAATGCGGCTCCTATTTTCCTTATCTTTCTGTTTTTTCTCAAGGCAAATATGGCCATAACAGTTACCAGAATTATCCCAAGGAAATCCGTCATCACCATACCGATAACCTGAACCACGGTAGCAATAGAAATGCCCTTGTCGGTATTGAAGATGGAACCGAAGCCAACGAAAAGGATAGAAAGTATCGCACCCGCGGTATAGGCCCGCTCATTTACTACTCTCAGGGGAAGCACCTTTTGAGTCAAAAGATACAGGAGAATCAGAACGGGGATCATAATCCCATGAGAATACATTGCGCTCGAATATCCGAAATCTCCCGGGGCAAGCCAATGAACCCCGAAAAAGGAGCTTGATAAAAGTGCCGCAACGATCCAGCAGACCGCGAAAAAAATGGCAAAATCACTTACGCCTTTGGATTGCTCTTTTGTCTCTTTTTCCCTTGATATCCCCATATCTGTTTTCACTTCCGTTTGCGCTTTACCAAGGAACCGTCAAATCGCATTATCCATAGGTTCACCAACAAAAGGACCATAGCGAAAACAATCGCAAATAAAATACTTCTTTTTAGCTTTTTCATTATTAAGTCCTTTCGATGACATTCATTGCCGACATTTACATAAGCCTGACAATTATGTCTGAGAGGATCCCCGCTGTACTAATCTATTACAGATGTAAAATTGTGCCTAAACGATTGGAGAAGGGCAGAGTATCCATCCATAATTATAAACACAGGAATAATATTATATTCAGTTTTCCGGCCTCGTCAATCGATTTTATCATCTCTTTACCAAATGAAAAAGGGGGGCGAGATTCGAACTAATGACCTCCGGAAGTTATTGACAATATGCAAATCTATATTATATTTCATAAAATGTTATACGACGAGGCGAGATTATGGATATTAACAAATTTAAATTTGTGATGAGTTTTTCCGTAATAATTTTAATAGTAGTTTTGCTTTCTACAGTTGTATTCGGCGGTTCGGATCAAAATCCCGCCGAATATGGCTTCCGACAAAACGGTTGTTCAGCTATTATGCGGAAAGCCCCCTATCTTATTTTCAATGGCGATAATAGCGAGATGGAAGTCCATTGGCAGCTTTGGAATACGCTGAATTGCTCTTTGAGATGGGGAGCCGACACCACTTATTCGGTAGGTGAGGTTCAAACCGAAGAGTACGGTAGCAAACATCAGCATCAATATACGATTACCGGGCTTAATCCGGGCGGCAAATACTATTATGAAGTTATTGCCGATTCGGAAACTTACAGCGCTTCCTTTCGAGCCGCTCCGCCGGATGACGCAACCGATCTTACCTTTTTTGCCTATGGGGACACCCGTTCATATCCAAATATCCATAATCAAGTCGTAGCCGGGGTTGTGTCAGCGTTCGAGGAAAACGATACTTTGCAGACATTTATGTTGTCAACAGGCGATTTAGTAAGCAACGGCAACAGCGAATCCGATTGGGATAATCAATTCTTCAGTCCGTCTTATGAGAACATTCAAGATATGCTTGCTAATATGCCCTACCAATCGGCAATGGGTAATCATGAGGATTCGGGGATTTTGTTTTCGAGCTATTTCCCTTATCCTTTTGTGGATGGTCATTATTGGTCCTTTGATTATGGTCCTGCGCATTTTGTCGTGGTGGATCAATATACTAATTACAGTCCGGGTTCGGCGCAGTTGCAATGGATAGAGGATGATCTGGCAACCACTGATAAGCGCTGGAAATTTATCGCTCTTCACGAACCGGGGTGGTCTGCCGGCGGAGGACATAGCAATAATCAGAATGTGCAGAATTACATTCAGCCTCTATGTGAACAATATGGTGTCCAGATAGTTTTCGGGGGGCACAACCATTATTATGCGCGGGCGGTGGTGGACGAGGTGGAGCATATAACTACCGGTGGCGGCGGAGCTCCGCTTTACCATCCCGACCCAAGTTATCCATATATAGTCGCTACCAATATGTCACATCATTACTGCAAAATCGATATCCATAACGATCTGTTGAATTTCACCGCTATAAATATGGATGGTGCGGTGATCGATACATTTTCGATTGTTCTCCCACCGAATTATGTCGACGATTCGCAGATACCGGGGAAGCTCGGCATTGAGTTGGTAGCGTATCCTAACCCCTTCAATTCCACCGCGACAATAGAATTCAGAATACCGCAAAACGGATATGCGGCTTTGGATATATACGATTTGTTGGGTCGAAAAGTGGAGGCTTTGATAAAGGGCAGGATTGATTCGGGTTGGCATTCGATCAAGTGGAATGCGAATAGTTATGCCAACGGTATTTATTTCTGCCGATTGGAATACGGTGGTCGGAATTTTGTCAATCGGGTTTTATTTCTGAAGTAACTTACAACGAGTGTTTATCCGTTATCTTATAAAGTATTTTTTCAGATTTAATCCTTTATCTAATAAAAAGCGGGGTTGGCGAGACTCGAACTCGTGACCTCCGGCTTGACAGGCCGGCGTTCTAACCAGCTGAACTACAACCCCGAATTACCTAAATTATATGGGCGATACTGGATTTGAACCAGTGACCTCCTGCTTGTAAGGCAGGCGCTCTAAACCAACTGAGCTAACCGCCCAGGCAATCATCAAAGTCGGCTCCCTCGCAGGAGGCAGCCCGTTCGCTATAAATTAATACTAAACCTAACAATGTCAAGCAAAATTGAATATTAAACCGATTATTTTGTCAATTTATTATTGACAGCAATCGACAATACATATATTTCTTGCGAAAATAAGGATATTTCATTACTTTCGAGAAAACAATTGAGTGGCAGGATAGGTAAATATTTCGGAGATGATATGAGCGATAAAATAGATATAAAACAACTCCCGCGGGAGACGATTGAGGGAATGCTTGAAGATTTCGCCAAGAACTGGATCGCCCACGATGGCTTGTGGTTTTTGAAAGTCGAAGCCGATATCGGGATGGAAAAAGCTATCCTTTATGATAAACAGGCTTGGCAGGATTATACGCAGATTGAAGCCAAAAGACTGATGAAACGACACAATATCAAGCCGGGAGGCGGATTGAAGGCTTTGGAAAAAGCTTTGTGGTTGAGGATGTATACTTTTATAAACACCCAATCGGTTTATTATGATGAACAGGGCAGACTTATTCTGGAGATGAACAACTGCCGAGTACAAGCAGCACGGGAACGCGATGGCCGGGAGCTTTTCCCTTGCAAGGAGGTTGGGATTATAGAATATAAATACTTCGCCTCCACTATTGATAAAAGGATAAAAACCGAATGTTTACACTGTCCCCCGGACCCGCACAACGATAATTATTATTGCAAATGGGCGTTTTATATCGAATAACATCCTGTTATAAGTTACCGCAGGATTGATATTATGACTCTATTTTAATTTGGTCTGAAATTCATTTGTATCGAATATAAATTGCGTAAATGTCCTCGCAGCATTAACAGCAAGTAAAGCATGATGTTTTGATGGCTTATACTCGCGCGCGTGCCTATCTCCCATCCGATCACTAATAGAGGCCAATCCATTAACAATACTAATTAGGCCAGTTAGTATTTGTTTTAGAGAATTATTTATATCGTTATTCGCAGGATTTAGATTGATGTGATTTTGCACTCGTTTATATAATTTGATAATCTTGCCATCATATCGGGGTGGATTTTGATTATATTGTTTTTCAATCTCTTTCAATACTGCTTCCATTAACGACCTAGCGTTCGTTATTGCTCCATCGTAATCACCATTTTGAATTTTATTTTCCGACTTTTTTAGTTGTTCCCTGATAAATATGTGACCGTCCTTTCGCAAATTTAGGGGAATTTCCGGGCACTTAACAATGGGATTTTTTAGATTTTTGATTCTCGCTAATCCGTTATCAATTATTATTTTATAGCCATCATATTTCAATCTTTTATTTAGATACTCCAATGCATCGTCCATTCTGTATTCTGAGTCCATAAATTCTCTCGGATCACATACTTCCTGGATAATTTTTTCCAAATCTTCAGTACCGTTTAATTCCTGTAAATGTTCTTCGACAAATTCCCATCGTGACGGAAATCCTTGACCATATTCATCGTTAAAACCTACCTTATTAAAAAACTTAACTAATATTGGACCACTTTTATATGGAGATAAACACTTCCCTGATGAATTGCAATCGCCAAGAATGATTATTTTTATTGCCTCTATGGTTCGGTCAGATACTTTCATATCGGCATAATAGAATATTGGTTCTCATCTGTCAAGTGACTCATTTAATGTTGTTGCCGATAAAGAAAGATTTTCCAACGAACAAGAAAAAAGCGGAAAGAACTAAATCTTTCCACTTTTTGATTATAGAAATTTCCGAATTTTTTCTATTGCCGTAATGTTTTGGTTTTGATAATCGAGTAAATCGCGGGGATTATGATCAGGGTTAAAATCGTGGAGGTTATCAATCCTCCGACCATAGGCGTAGCTATCCGTTTCATCGCTTCACTACCTACCCCCGAGCCTATCATTATCGGGAACAAACCTATCATTGTGGTAGCAACAGTCATAAGCTTTGGGCGAACTCTCTCGACCGCACCTTCCATTATTGATAGATTCAGATCCTCTTGGCTGTTCATATTCCCTTCTGAGACGAACCTGTTATAAGCCTCATCGAGATAAACCAGCATTACGACCCCGGTTTCCGCCGCCAATCCGGCAAGAGCGATAAAACCGATATAAACCGCCACGCTCGTATTGTAGCCCAATATCCACATAAGCCATATCCCGCCGATCAGCGAAAACGGGAGGGAAATCATAACAATAAGGCTCTCGGTCAGATTTTTGAAATGGAAATACAAAAGCATAAAAATCAAAAGCAAAGTCAAAGGAATAACCACCTTGAGCCGTTTTGCCGCTGCTAACATATATTCGTACTGCCCGCTCCAAATTAAATTGTAGCCGGCGGGAACAGAAACCTCCTTTTCGATAACCTCTTTTGCCCTTTTCACATAAGTCCCCACATCAATCCCCTTGATGTCCACATAAACCCACGCCGTCCGCCGTGCATCTTCGCTTTTTATGGCGGCGGGACCTTTTTTGATTTGAATATCAGCCACCTGTGCTATCGGTATCTGCGCCCCCGATGGAGTGGTTATGAGGATTCTCTTTAGGTCCTCAAGGTTATCCCTCAATTCCCGCGGATAACGGACATTGATTGGGTAGCGTTTTATCCCTTCAACCGTTTCGCTAACATTCATCCCGCCCACAGCCGACATAAGGACGGCCTCGATATCGCCAACCGTCAAACCATAACGAGCGGCTTGAAATCTATCGATATGATAATCGAGATAATTCCCGCCCGTTATCCGTTCCGAATATGCGGAAAGCGTTCCGGGGATATTCCTGATAGCCGCCTCGACCCGTTCGCCTATCGCCGAGAGGGTGTCGAGGTTAGACCCCATTACTTTTATCCCCACCGGCGTTTTAATCCCGGTGGAAAGCATATCGATCCTGGTTTTGATGGGCATAGTCCAAGCATTGGTCAATCCGGGGAATCTAATCGCCTTGTCGAGTTCATCCACCAATTTTTCCGGTGTCATTCCGGGACGCCACTTTTTGCGGTCTTTGAGCATAATTGTGGTTTCTATCATAGTCAAAGGCGCAGGGTCGGTTGCTGTTTCCGCCTTCCCTATTTTTCCGAAGACCAGCTTCACTTCGGGAAATGAAGCTATTATCCTGTCAGTTTGCTGGAGTATCTCTTTCGCCTTGGTTATTGAAATCCCGGGGAAGGTTGTGGGCATATACAATATATCGCCCTCATAGAGCGGAGGCATAAATTCCGACCCAAGCCTCCTCGCAGGGATGATACTGATTGCAAAAATTATGACAGCGATGAAAATCGCCCACCATCTGTATTTCAAAACAGCCTTAATTATCGGTTTGTAAATACTGATAAAGAATTTTGAAATAGGGTTCTTGTCCTCCGGTCGAATTTTACCCCTTACAAAGAACAACATTAAAACGGGAGCTACGGTAACCGCTAAAAATGCCGATCCAGCCATAGCAAAAGTTTTGGTGTAAGCAAGCGGCTTGAATAACCTCCCCGATTGTTCTCCCAAAGAAAAAACAGGCAGGAACGAAACGGTGATTATCATCAACGAATAAAACAGTGCAGGGCCTACCTCTTGGGCGGCGTTTAAGATTATCTGCTTGTGGGGAAGCTTGTTCTTTTCCCTCTCATAGTGTTTATGCGCATTCTCGACCATCACCACCGAGGCATCCACCATCGCCCCAATTGCGATTGCTATCCCTCCCAACGACATAATATTGGCGTTTATCCCCATCTTGTACATAACGATAAAAGAGATAAGCACACCCATCGGCAGAGTAATGATAGCGACTAACGAACTACGGAAATGGAGGAGAAAAATCAGAATAATCAACGCTACAACAATCATCTCCTCAAGAAGTTTGCCCTTGAGCGTCCCGATAGCATTATATATCAACTTAGAACGGTCATAAGCGGTATGTATTTCCACTCCGGGGGGTAATCCTGCTTTGAGATCCTTTATTTTTCGTTTGACATTTTTAATAACCTCGAGGGCGTTTTCACCGTAACGCATAACTATAATGCCGCCGACAACTTCTCCCTCTCCATTCTTATCCGCTATTCCTCGCCGAAGCTCGGGTCCGATTTTAACTTCCGCAACATTCCGTATCAACACAGGAACGCCGTTTCCATCGGTTTTGAGGACGATATTCTTAATATCTTCCGCTGATTTGATGTATCCCAATCCGCGGACCATATATTCGGTTTCACCCATTTCCACAACTCTTCCCCCCACATCGGCATTGGATTGCTTTATGGCTGCTCCTACTTTCTGTATGGGAATACCGTAAGCGGATAATTTGTCCGGATCCACGATAACCTGATATTGCTTGACAAAACCGCCTATTGAGGCTACTTCCGCCACACCCGGCACCGCCATAAGTTCATATCTGAGGTACCAATCCTGAATGGAGCGCAGATCGGATAGATCTAATTTTCCGCTTTTATCCTCAACAGTGTATTCATAAACCCACCCTACGCCGGTCGCATCGGGTCCCAATTGAGGGACGACACCATCAGGCAAGCTTCCGGCAACCGAGTTTAGATATTCCAATACCCTGCTGCGCGCCCAATAAATATCGGTGCCGTCCTTGAATATGACATATACGAAGGAATAGCCGAAGAAAGAATATCCCCGAACTACTTTCACGAACGGAACCGAGAGCAACGCAGTTGTCAGCGGATAAGTTATCTGATCCTCCACCACCTGCGGAGCCTGTCCCGGATATTTAGTATAGACAATCACCTGCACATCGGACAAATCGGGGATGGCATCCAAGGCGATATTCTGCATAGCATATATCCCCGCCGCTATAACTATAATGCCGACTATTATTATCAGATATTTATTGTTTATGGAGTATTCGATTAATTTCTCTAACATCGGCATCCTCGCTACATAGTTTTATTATTTGAAGAAGATTTGAGAGGGACCAATTCCATCCCGCATTCGGGGCATTTGCCCGGTTTGTCGGAAAGGATATTATGATGTTGTTCCATCGGGCAGGTATAAACTGTCCTTCCCGTCTTCGATGCAGGTACTAATTTCATCCCACAGTCCGGGCAGTTGCCTTCCCCTACCTGAAGTATGTATGAATGTTTATCCATCGGGCAGGTATAGACATCTTCAAGGCTACGCGCTTTTTTATTTGGGGTAAGATTTAAGTTCTTCACTATTTTATCCTCACTTGGTTTTTCCGCAACGGCAGCCGTTTTCGCTGTGTTGCTTTTAGTTTTGTATTGTATCATCTTTTTGATAGCTTCCTGTGCTTTGGTTTCGGAATCGAGCATAAACTGCCCTGATGTAACCACCATTTCACCTTCCAGCAACCCGGATTTCACCTCTATCACGCCCCCCTCGCCGGATACGCCGGTTATAATTTCCCTTGGAGAAAACACCCCCGGCTTTACCTCAACGAAAACCAATTCGCGTTTACCGGTTCTAAGGACCGCTTCTTCGGGGATTATCAATCGCTTGTTTGAAAGTTCCGATTTTATTATCACCTCAGCATACATTCCGGGCTTGAATTTTAAGTCGGAATTATGGAGTTTTATCCGAACCTTTACATCCCGCGTCTTCTTATTCAGATATGGGTAGATAAACTCCACAACCCCCTTGAATAACTTACCCGGGTAATAGGGGAGATTAACCTTCACCATATCCCCCAATTTTACATAGGGCAATTGGTATTCGTAAATATGGGCGTAGAGCCAAACTTCGGAGAGGTCCGCTATTCGGAAAAGAACTTTCCTCGAGGACACCGATTGACCCTCTTCGATATTCTTCTCCACTACGATACCTTCGGCGGGACTGTATATTACCATTGTTTTGCTGATCTTTCCCGATTTGCGAAGCTGTTCCACCTGCTTTTCGGAAATATCCCAATACTCAAGCCTTTTGAGGGAAGCGTCGAGCAACGATTCCGCCCCCTTACGAATATTCTCATTCGGGTTATTTTGGAACTTCAGATAGTTTTGATAAGCTAAAAGATATTCCTTCTGGCTGTTTACCAGCTCCGGAGAATATATTTCCAAAAGGGGCTCTCCCTTGCGGATGAACTCCCCGGTAGTATTGACAAATAGCTCCTCCGCATATCCGCTTATCTTGGTGGTGATGGTGTAGAGTTTTTCCTCATCATAATCGAAAGTTCCCACAGCCCGGAGGTCCCGAACCAATTTCCCCAAACGGACGAGCTCCATCCTCACCCCCATATTCTGCATAACGACTGGATTTATCGAAACAGCCCCCTCCGTAATCTCATCTTCATATACCGGGACCAAATCCATACCCATAGGTGATTTACCCGGTTTATCGCGGATATAGGTCGGATCCATCGGGGCGCGCCAGTACTTAATTTTCCGCTCACCGGAGGTGGGTTTAGAGACCGATTCCGCATTGGAGTTTTTTATCGGCGTCAATTTCATCCCACAGATGGGACAATTGCCCGGTCCCTCCTGAATTACCTCCGGATGCATACCGCAGGTGTAGAGCTGATGATCTCCGCCGGAATGATTTGTTTCGGAGGCATTGCCTCGGGGAATAAAACCCGATAAAAAAGTAGTTGCTATCGCCGCTATGGCAATTAAAAGGATTATGGTAATAACCCATCTATTCTTATTAAAAGACATCTCTATTCTCCTATATTGGATAATGATTTAATTCCTGTAAGGCTTTCGATTTCCGCCAACGCTTCTTGATAGCCCGCAAGGGAGCGGTAGTAAGCGATTCTGTAATTATAAAGGGTAAGCAGATTATTGAAAACGGTCATAAAATCAACCTTGCCGACCTGATATCCTGACTGCGCCGATTGTAGCGATTGCTCGGCTTGCGGAAGAATTGCCTCGCTGTATAATTCGATCTCGCCCTCGTATTGGGATAGTTCGAAATACTGTCTTCTCAATTCGTATAAACGGTCACTGACAACCGATTCCAATTGATTTTCAGCTGCGGTCAATTTGTAAGCGTTTTCCGACACAGCCTTGTCCTGTTTGGAAGACCAGTAAATCGGAAGGTTGAATGACAGCGAAACGGAGAAAAAATCGATACCGGCGACCGGATCTCCTCTTACCTTATCCCGTAATCGATAACCAGCCCCCAAAGTGAAATCCGGCAAATAACCCTTTTTGGCAAGCTTATATTTCAGCGATGCCGATTCCTTTTGAGAGGATAAAGCCTTAATGTCCGGATTGTGTTTTATTATCAGTTTCTCCAGATCGGCTAAATTATATACCGGATGAGTATATCCCAGCGTATCCGGATTTCCGAATCGATAATCGGGGTTCCTATTCAAAAGATTATTAATCGCAGCCCGAATCGTTTTCTCCTGCCTCTCTATTTCCAAAAGTCTTTCCTCTACTTTCGATAATTCGACCTGTGATTTCAATACATCCTGTTGAATACCCTCGCCGACTGAGTATTTCGTTATCGCAACATCCACCAGCGAGCCGACATCATCCCGATAATGATTGAAGATATCCTTTGCCTTTACTATATATGAAAGCTGGTAATACTCGGCTTTGATATCGGCTATGAGATCTAATACCTCTTTTTTATATTTATGCTTAAGCGCCTCCGCTTTGAACTTTTCCGCCCGCTTTGCCAAAGACTGCTTCCCCGGAAAGGGGAATTTCTGCGCCATTCCGATTTGAAAACCGCTCATCGGAGTCCCGTCAAATCGGGGATTATCCAAGGGGATGTTCGAGGCTTCGAATTTGATGATAGGATCCGGTAATGCCCCGCGCTGTGGTGCCGATGATTCCACCGCTTTATATTCCGCTTCGGCGGATTTTATTTTCGGATTGTTTTTAAGCGCTTCCTTTATTAGATCCTCGAGTTTAACCGTAGGAAGGTTGTCCGCGCGGGCTTCAAATGGATTTATGCTCCCGACGATTGTAAATACTATTACCATCGCAAGGAATAAAACATTCCTCATATCTGTCTCCTTTACCAATAAAAGATTAAAACACCAATTTCATTCGGTGTCGATTTATACCTTATTATATTAGTAAAGTATCAACAGATAAGAGGGATATCGATAATAGAGGTATTGTCTCGGAGGGGGGTTAAATGTTTGGAGAGATTATTTGTGTATCTCAGTGTATAATTATCATATCTGTTGCCCTGCAATAAATTACCAGCCTGCCTGAGAGTGTGGGATGATACCGTCACTTTGTTCGATATTTCAATAGCCACTTTGATGGGCTCCGGCATAGGCTTTCTCATTCGCCGATTACAACTGCACTTATGGTGCATCGATTGATCGACGCCGTTCATCACCATACAGCAACATCCCGACATATTACAATTCGGCGTTGTTGCCAAAGAAGGGATCGAAATCACCGCTGTTAATAAAAGGATAATTGTAGATTTAAAAATACTTGACAAAGTCATATTGATTATAACGGAGTAAAGTATATTTTGTTCCGCAATAAATTTTATCTTTGGAATTTCATTTCCCGATAATTATAAATTATCAGCATAAATTTTTTAGGGTATTATGTCAGTTTATTTTATATCGGATTTTCATTTAGGCGCTCCGTGGATTAAGGATAAGGATAATCAAGCGCGATTATTCCTTGATTTCTTGGAATATATCGCCCAAGATGTGGAATATTTATACATTCTTGGAGATTTATTCGATTTCTGGTTTGAATATCGGGATGGATTCCCGAATAAATTCCCGGAGATTACCTCAAAACTCAAAGAACTTTCCGATGGCGGAGTAAAGATAAAATTCCTCGGGGGAAATCACGATTGGTGGGTGGGAAAAAGCTTCATATCCCTGACCGGGGCGGATGTCATCAAAACCGATACGGAAGTATCCCATTATGGGAAAAGGATTTATATTAGCCATGGCGATGGAGTGGCAAAGCCTGATTGGGCTTATAGACTCCTGCGCCGAATATTACGGAATCGGGTTAATATATTTTTATTTTCACAATTGCCATCATCTATCGGTATTATTTTGGCGAAAATAGTCTCTTCGGGGAGTCGGGCGAGGGGGGAAGGGAGATCGTGGAGCTTCCTCCCATATTATGTTATTTTTGCCGAATCGTTGGTTGGGGAGGGTTTCGATGCGGTGATAATGGGACATACGCACATCCCGCAGGTTGTCGAGTTTCAGGATGGTGTATATATCAACATTGGGGATTGGATACGGTATTTCACTTATTGCAAATTGGATGACGGCGGATTTCGATTGCGGAGTTTCGCCGATGGAACCGAAGGAAATTTCGATTTCAGTAAACTAACCCCCCCGAAAGGCATTTGGGGGATATAAATTTTTGTTCTTCTCAATGGTAAATTATCATTTCGAAAATTTAACCATCAAGGATCGGTAATCTTACATTATAAAACATCGCGCCCAATCACTCTTCTACAATATCGCCTTTGATGGAGATGGTTATTCTGGAGGACGGCTTGTCCTTGACTTCCAAGGAAATCGAAGTCAAAAACTCTCCTACGGGCGCTTTGTCCGAAAGGGTGAATTCTATCTCGGTGGATTCGCCGGGTGAAAGAGTTCTCTTCGCGATATCCACCTTCTTTATGTATTTCGCCGGTGGCGGATAGGGGACGGTCAATACCACCTTGGCGGAATCGTCATTTTTAAGGCTCAAGGTGAATTTTGCGGCGTTGCCATACCGCACTTCGCCGAAATCGACAACTGTTGGCATATAATTAAGCTTTTGTTCGGGATTAGCGGTTATCGCGCTGACCTTTACCGCCAAGGTTGGGGTATTGGGATCATCGGAATCCAAATAAGCATATTTATCGATGGTGGTGGTGCATTTCGCCGAATTCAAAACAAAATCAACTTCCAATCCTGCTCCGGGAGGAATAACTATTCCTCTTCTCAACGAGAGGGTGACCCCTCACGATTTCCGCGAACGGATTATATGCAAATCCTTCGAGCCGATATTGGTAAGTATCAGCGTCCGCCCTACCTGAACCTTGGCAGCCACCGAGCCGAAATCTATTTCATCTTCGCTCAAATGGATCGTCTGGGGAGAGTCGGGGTTAATTTTCGCCATATCCTTCTTTATCTCTTCCCTCTCCGGAGGATAATAAAATTTCCTATGGGTTTTCCGCTTGGGTGCCGTTTGCCCCGAAAAGGCAGGAATTGAAAATAAAAGACTTGCGATTATTAAAATTAGCGCAGATTTTAGTATGCTCATAATAATACTCCGAATGTGGTAAAGAATGAGTATGTAATATAATATTCAATATAATGTGAATTTGACTATTTCAAAAGGGAAATTCAAAAAATCAAAAGGAAAGATGGAAGATTAAAATGAATTGTAATACGGTGGGGTGCATATTATTCTTGCAAATAAAACATTATGGTTATAAATTAGTTAGTTTAACAGAAGAAATTTAAAGAAAAAGGAGACGATTTGTTAGGTGTAGCATTTGCTATGGCTCCCTCCGGCGCCCAACAGGGAGGAGGCGGGGGAAATCTGTTTTTAAGCCTTTTGCCATTTATTTTGATGTTCGTGATAATTTGGCTTTTGTTGATTCGCCCCCAGCAGAAAAAACAAAAGGAACATCAGAAGATGTTATCGCAGTTAAAAAAAGGGGACAGAGTAGTTACGAACGCCGGCATATTCGGAACGATCGTAGGATTAAATGATAAGGAGAATACGGCGGTGATTAGAATTGCGGAAAATGTAAAAATAGAAATCCTGCGGTCATCCATAGCCGGCAAAGCGCAAGACTAATTATACCCGCCGATTTTTTCGATATGGCTGTTTTAGATTTGAGATATTATGGCGACCCAGTTTTGCGTCAGATAGCTGCTCCGATAGAAAATATAGACGACAAATTGGCTCGGTTCGCCGAAGATTTAATTGAAACGATGTTGGTTAAAAACGGCATCGGTTTGGCGGCGAATCAGGTTGGAAAGGCGATTCGGATTTATGCGGTGGACCCCTCCGGCGACGATGAGGGGGAAAAACCGTTTGTGCTGATAAACCCCGTTATAATCGAGACCTCCGGAGAGCAGAACGGCGATGAGGGATGTTTATCTTTCCCCGGTTTATTTGAAAAGCTAACTCGTCCACAGCGGGTTTTGGTGGAAGCGATAGATATCGATGGAAACCCGATTAGATTGGAAAGAGAAGGGTTGATTGCGAGGGTCATATTACACGAATATGACCATTTGGAAGGGAAGCTGTTTATCGATTATCTCAGCTTTTTGAGAAGGCAATTGATAAACGGTAAGCTCCGCAAACTAAAGGCTGGGGATATAGAGGTCTTTCGTTGAATATCGTTTTTATGGGTAATCCGCCCTTTGCGATTCCGTCGCTTAAAAAGTTGGTGGAAGAGAGATATAATATTTCCGCGGTAATCACAAATCCGGACAGACCAGCCGGCAGGGGAAGGAAAATCAAGGCTCCGGAAATTAAAACTTTCGCCAAGGGGATTGGATTGGATGTTTATCAGCCGAAAAGTTTGGGCGATGCGGAATTTGTTGATTTTTTATCATCCTTGAATCCCGATCTATTTGTGGTAGTTGCCTTTAGAATTTTGCCGGGAAAACTTCTTGAGATCCCCTCCGTTGGGAGTGTAAACCTTCACGCTTCGCTATTGCCGAAATATAGGGGTCCCGCGCCCATAAATTGGGCTATAATCAATGGGGAGACCGAAACAGGCGTGACGACTTTCCTTATCAAGCCGAAAGTGGATACCGGCGACATCCTCATCCGGAGAAAATGTCCCATCCCTCCGGACTATAATTATGGAATGTTGTATAGCAAACTTGCCGATATCGGGGCGGAAGCAATAGTGGAAACGATTAAGAGAATTGAAAAAAGAAGCCTTAAACCGATACCGCAGGATAACAGCAAAGCCTCGAAAGCGCCGAAGATAACCGATGAGGTCCGTAAGCTTGATTTTTCCAAAACAACTTTGGAAATCATCAACTTAATTCGAGGACTTTCGCCAAAGCCGGGAGCTTTTACTTCTTTCAGAAGTAAAATTATTAAAATATTAGATGCTGAGAAATCGGAAATCGTCGAGATGTCCTCCGTCGCCGGTGCAATAAAAATTGATAAAAAAGCCGGGCGGCTATATGTCGGCTGCGGCGATGGATACATAAGGATTAAATCCATCCAACCGCAAGGTAGGGGGAAACTTTCGGATTTGGAATTTATAAATGGGTATCACCCGCGGGAAGGCGAAATTTTGGGTGAAGAGGTATTGTGAAAAGTTTACAAAAGGGGAGACCTTCACCCATTCCTATTGACGCCGCCTATAGCAAGAATACAGCCGTTTTTGATGATAATGAAGATTTCATCTTGTAATCGGCTTGGTAATTAAACCAAAACCGCTGCTTGGATTATTTCCTATGCTGTTTTATCACAGTGGAAAATCTTGAAAAGTTGCGGGGAAGGATATAACATATTTAAGTGCTTTGGTGAAAAATGGCGAATAATGTAATGGAAAACGGCAATAATACCGGTAATAAGATTATTATAAATGTCACCGACTATGAAAGCCGTATAGCGATTATCGAAGAGGGCAAATTAGTCGAGCTTTTGGTCGAAAGACCTGAGAACGAACGGCTCGTCGGCAACATATACAAAGGGCGTATTTCTTCTGTTCTGCCCGGACTGCAAGCTGCTTTTGTGGATATCGGGATGGAAAAAAATGCGTTTTTACATTATTCCGATATCGCTGATTTCGATGGAGAGGGGAATCTGCTTTTTTATTGGGATACCGAGGATGAGCCTGAGGACGATACGGGGAAACCATTTCACCGAAAGAAAAAATTAAGCCGAAGGATAGGCGACATTTTTAAGAAGGATCAAGATGTTTTGGTACAATTGATAAAGGAGCCTATCGGTGATAAGGGACCTAAAATCACCACCGAAATTTCGATACCGGGCAGATATCTCGTTTTAGTCCCCGGATCCTCCGGCGTCGGCATATCGAGAAAGGTTTCCAGCTGGAGTGAAAAACGAAGGCTGAGAAGTATTGTAGGCAAACTATGTCCCGACGGCTTCGGGTTGATTGTGCGAACCGTGGGCGAGGGGAAATCCGAAAAGGAATTCAAGGCGGATATCGAATTTTTAATGCGTACTTGGAAAAAGATTACCAAAAGGGTGGATAAATTCCCATCGCCGATTCTCCTCTATCAAGATATGGAGATGACCTCCTCGATAGTAAGGGACCTTTTAAGCCCGCAAATAGACAAGGTTATTGTCGATTCAAAAAAAGAACACCGCAACATAATATCATATTTACGAATGGTGGCGCCTAATTTAATGGAAAAGGTGGAACTCTACAAGGGTAAATTGCCGATATTCGATGAGTATGGTATCGAGCCTCAGATAGAGAAAATGCTCGACCGTAAGGTATGGATAAAAAAAGGCGCTTATATCGTTATAGATCAAACTGAGGCTTTGGTAACCATCGATGTCAATACCGGCAAATTCGTCGGGAAAAGGGATAGCGAATCAACATTGCTGAGCACCAACCTAATAGCGGCGAAAGAGATAGCCCGCCAGATAAGGCTACGCGATATGGGAGGGATAATAATAGTCGATTTTATCGATATGGAATACGCCGAAAACCGTAGAAGGCTTTTCGAGGAATTCAAGAGGGAACTGAAAAAAGATAGAAGTAAAACATTCATCACTCATGTTTCGGAGTTGGGACTTATCGAGATGACCCGCCAAAGGGTTAGGCCATCGTTAATGTATGCTTTTTCGGAACCTTGCCCATATTGTGATGGGATTGGAAGGGTTTTATCCAACGAGACAGTGGCTATTAAAATCGAACGCTGGTTCAAAAGGGCTAAGGTCTCTTCGGAAAAGGGCGGTTTCCAATTGATTGTCAACCCGGGGGTCGGCGATGTTTTAACTTCCGATGATGGTGAAAGATTTAAGAGAATTTCCAAAAAACTCGGCTTCAATATCGATTTGATAAGGGACACCACATTGCATCCGGCGGAATTCAGGGTTCTCGAAAAAAAAGGCGGCACAGACATTACGAGAAAATACACGGCGACTCATTAGGCATAATACCGATGATTGGAATAATCTATTAATATAAATTATTGTTGGAGTTGAAATATGAGAAAATCCGTACCGGCGATAATTATTCTTGCGGTATATTTGGGATTTGCTTCCTGTTCGAAAGTGGAAAATCCACGAACGGTAGTCAAGGAGTTCGCAAATGCGGTATTGCAGGATGACTCCACGAAAATAGAGTCCTTGATAAATTGGGAGGGAATGATAAAGGGACGCCTGCAAACGATG
>JALSTH010000003.1 GCA_026983835.1 Candidatus Zixiibacteriota bacterium
TAGTCAGCGTAGTCAGGGATATAGATGAAAATAAGAGGTTTAGGGAATACATAGAGGAAAGCGAAAAAAGATACCGTCTTTTGGCAGAACAAACCGGACATTTAATTTATGATTACAATATAGAGGATGGGAAAATACGATGTTTTGGCGCCATTGAAGAAATAACCGGATTTTGTCCGGACGAGTTTCGAGAAGTTAATATCGGAGTATGGGAAAAGCTTATTCATCCGGAAGATCGAAAACGAACATTAGCGATTATGGAGAATGCCATATCAAAATGCTCCAACTATGATATGGAATACCGTTTTAAGACCAATGGGGGAAAATACATATTTGTTGGAAGCAAAGCGGTTGTATTGGAAAATGAAGATGGGTCCCCCTACCGAATTTTAGGGAGCCTTTCAGACATAACCGAACGCAAGATTGCCGAAGGGAAATTACGAGCCGAAAAAGAAAGAGCGCAAAATTACCTTAATATAGTCGGGGTGATGATTGTTGCTTTGGACCAGACGGGAAAAGTGTCGCTTATAAACAAAACGGGATGTGAAATTTTAGGATACGATGAATCGGAAATTATCGGGAAAGATTGGTTTGATAATTTCATTCCTAAAGAGATAAGAAAAGAAATGAAATTATTATTCAAGGAAATAATTAACGGAAGAACATACAATTATGCGCATTACGAGAATGCGGTAATAACCAAATACGGAGAAAAGAGAATTATAGCCTGGCAGAATCAATTGTTGAGAAATGAGAATGGGGATGTAATCGGAACCCTCAGCTCAGGCGATGATATTACCGTACGAAGGCTTTTTGAAGATAAGCTAAAAGAAAGCGAGGAGAAATTTAGGTTGATAGCGAACTCGGCACAGGACGGTATCATTATAATAGACGATAACGATAAAATAATCTATTGGAATAAAGCTGCTTCTACGATATTTGGTTATGATAAAGATGAGATTATAGGAAAAGAACTGCATAAGGTAGTTGCTCCCAAGAGGTTATATGCTGCCCATCAAAAGGCGTTTAATAGTTTTAGGAAAAACGGGAAAGGAGATGCGGTTGGAAAGATCTCCGAGCTGCCAGCGATAAGAAAAGATGGAACCGAATTCCCTATAGAACTCTCGCTGGGCGCTATAAGATTAAAGGAAAAATGGCATGCGGTCGGGGTTATAAGGGATATTACCGAACGGAAGAAAGTGGAAAAAGAAATGAAGCGGTTGAATCAATTCCAAAAAAAGGTTTTGGAAACCGCCGCTACAGCGGTTTTCACTGTCAACAAGGATATGATAATTACAAGTATAAATGAGGCTTTCACCTCCATAACCGATTTCACGGAAGAAGATGTTATCGGAAAGCACTGCTCAGTTCTAGAGGGAGAGGAATGCAAAAGGGGATGCGGTCTATTCGATCCGAATATAAGTAAACCGATAATAAGAAAGCAATGCTCCATAAAAGCCAAAAATGGGGGTACTCTAATAATCATCAAGAACGCTAATTTGCTCCACGATGAATCGGGGGAAATTATTGGCGGGATAGAGTCGTTTATCGATGTAACCGAATTAGTCAAAGCACGGGAAGAAGCGGTGAATAAGAGTAATGAGTTAGAGGAAACTAATATCCAATTGGAAAATACCATCCAACGCGCAAATATGATGGCGATGGCGGCCGAACAAGCTAACATCGCCAAGAGCCAATTCTTAGCTAATATGAGTCATGAGATTCGGACACCGATAAATGGTGTCATAGGAATGACCGAATTAGCATTGGAGACAGATCTTAATGAAGAACAGCAGGATTATCTCGAAACGGTCAAATCATCCGCGGAAAGTCTCTTGGCGATAATAAACGATATTTTGGATTTCTCAAAAATAGAAGCCGGACAAATGGAACTGGAGGAAATAGAGTTCTCCTTACGGGAAACTATCGAAGGGGTTATGGACACACTGGCATTTAAAGCCCATTCAAAAGGGGTGGAGGTGATATCTTTTATAGAGCCTTCGGTTCCGGATACAATAAAGGGCGATCCCGTGCGATTGCGCCAAATAATATTAAATCTTATTGGGAATTCGGTTAAATTTACCAATGAAGGGGAAATAGTATGCCGCATCGAACTTGAAGATCAAGATGAGGATAAAGTTAGGCTTCGGTTCTCAGTTGCTGATACCGGAATCGGCATTCCGAAAGATCGCCAGCAATATATATTCGACAGTTTTGCACAGGCTGATGGCTCTACAACAAGGAAATATGGCGGAACCGGATTAGGAACGACCATATCCAAGCAATTGGTCCAACTTATGGGAGGAACAATCCACCTTGAAAGCCCAACCAATAAAAACACAAATATCGGCGGACCGGGGACAACATTCCATTTCACGGTAGAATTGCCTTATAAAACCGAAAACTCAAAAGCAAATCAATTGGATAGTTTGGATATGGAAGGTTTGAGGGCTTTAATCGTTGACGATAACGAAACAAACCGCCGCCTATTCTCCGTGCTACTCTCCAAATGGGGTTTTGATACCGAAACGGCATCAAACGGCTTGGAGGCTCTTAAGGTTATGGAAAAAGCGTGCGAACAAAATAGACTCTTTGATTTATTGGTAGTGGATGTATTGATGCCGGAGATGGATGGACTCAGTCTTATCAAAAAGATAAAGGAGAATCCAAACATAAAAGAGATGAAGATAATTGTTCTAACCTCGGCGGGCAGAAGGGAAGATGTCGATAAGTTCAAGGAATTAGGGGTGGACGCTTATTTATCCAAACCGATCAAGCAATCGATTCTTTATGATACAATTGTAAATTCTCTGTATAAAGAACAAAGATTGTTGAGTAAATCGAGTAAGAAAAAACAGAAAGAAACCGCAATTGTTGAAAACACAAAACCACTTAAAATACTATTAGTCGAGGACAACGCGGTAAATAGCAAATTAGCTACGAGATTATTGGAGAAGCGGGGACATTCGGTAACCACGGCTGTCGACGGACGGAAGGCTGTCAAAACTTGGGAATCTAAAGATTTCGATCTGATATTAATGGATGTACAAATGCCGGAGATGGATGGTTGTGAGGCAACAAAAGCTATAAGGAAAAAGGAACGCAAACGAGGAGGGCACATCCCAATAATAGCTATGACTGCCAATGCTATGACCGGGGATAGGGAGAAGTGTCTTGATGCGGGGATGGATGACTATATTCCAAAGCCGATAAAACAAAAAGAATTATTCGAGAAACTAAACAAAATAGCACTAAAAGATTCGAATAATGAAATTTCGGAGGAGGTTATGGAAGGCAATAAGAAAACGGAGGGTATTATCGATATTCAATCAGCCTTGGAAAGAGTTGATGGAGATAATGAATTGTTGGGGGAACTGGCGGAACTGTTTATGGAGGATTGTCCTTCCCTCCTTTCACAGATAAAAAAAGCCATTGAAAATAAGGACGATAAGGCTTTGGAAAGGGCGGCACATACTCTGAAGGGTTCGGTTGGGAATTTCGGAGCAAAAGCCGCCTTTGAGAAAGCATTTGAATTGGAAATAAAGGGCAAAGAGGCGAGTTTAGATAATATCGAAGAAATTTACAACGAACTGGAAAAAGAAATCGCAAGGTTGATTCCTGCCCTTTCGATGCTGTCAAAGGGAGAGATAAATGAAAGTTCTTATAGTCGAAGATGACCCGGTAGATCAAAAATTATTAACTGGTATTCTAAAGAAGAATAATTTCATGCCGATAACCACCGGATCGATATTCGATGCGGTCCAGTCGGTCAATAAATTCCCGGATATCGAACTGGCGATATTGGATATAATGCTTCCCGACGGAACCGGTAAGGAATTTTTGGACTTCCTTCGGAAAGAGAACAAACTTGCCCAAATCCCGGTAATAGTTTGCTCTTCCTCTGTGGAAGAAGAGAAAGTTTGCGAATGTGTTGAAAAAGGGATTTCCGATTATGTTGTGAAACCGATAGATACGGAAATGCTAATAGAAAAAATAAACAATATACTCTGCAAAAGGAAAAGCACCGTTTTGATTGTTGATGACGAAGAATTGATGCTCGAATATATCTCGACTGTCTTAAGAAGGGAGAACCTTTTCACATTGGAAGCCCGATCAGGACAGGAGGCTTTGGACATATTTAATTCCCATAATATTAATTTAATTATTTCCGATATTATGATGCCCAAAATGAACGGGATGGAATTATTAACCAAAATCAGTGAAAACGATAAGATGGTTCCGATCATAATGATTACCGGATACTCAAATAAATTCGGAAAATCCGAAGCCCTTAAAAATGGCGCAACCGATTTTATTACGAAACCATTCCATAATGTCGATATAATAAACAGGGTGAAATCATATTTAACGAAAACAGCTCTTTAGAACAATTCATTCATAGGAGTGACAACCATAGGAGACTCAGATGAAAATATTGATAGCGGAAGATGATATCGTATCACGCAAGATTTTGGTAGCCAACCTTAAAAAATGGGGACACGAAGTAATAGTCACAAAAGACGGGAACGAAGCTTGGGAGGAATTAAATAAGGACGATATTCCCAATTTCGCCATCTTGGATTGGATGATGCCCGGAAAAGATGGGGTAGATCTTTGTAGGAATATCCGAAAAGCAAAACCTGAAGCGATATTATATATAATACTGCTTACCGCAAAAGGGACCACCGAAGATATCGTCAGCGGCCTCGAAGCCGGGGCGGATGATTATGTAATAAAACCGTTCAACAAAGCGGAACTAAAGGCGAGGGTGGATGTAGGCGAACGGATGGTGAAAACTAAACTGGCGCTGAAAGAAAAGGTAATCGAGCTTCAAGAAGCCTTAGACAACATCAAAAAACTACAGGGGATGATACCTATTTGCGCCTGGTGTAAGCGGGTTCGAACCGATGATGAGTATTGGTCCAATGTGGAGGATTATATCAGCCAAAATTCCGAAGCGATGTTCAGCCATTCCATCTGCCCTGACTGCCTTGAGAAAGAATTTGGGAAAACATTGGAATCAAAAGAACAGGGAAAGGATAAGGATAAATCCGAAGGATCATTGCAAGCCGCGAGTGAATCCGAGGATAACCCGAAAATCCCAACGAAGCCCTTTATTTAGCGGGTCGCTAATCCAAAAAGGGAAATCGGCGCGGAATAAATTGAACAATTTAACTCCTATGCCGCAATCCGATCTTACGGAATCCAAATCAATGCTTTCGGGATTATCTTCTATCATCCCGGCATCGTAAAAAATGTAAATTGGCGAAAGGGGAAGGTGCTGCTCGATTGTAGCGGATATTATCGCTTTCCCTTTGATATGTCGCCCGAAATATCCGCGAACATTACCATCGCCCCAAATATGCCATTTCTCTTGAGAAGATAAATCCCCCGTATTTTCCCAAGTCAATTTCAGCGCTCTATCCGGGAACAGTTTCCCCGAAAAGAAAAACTGCTCTTGAGCGGGGATTCTCCCACTCGCTATTCCCGAATAAAGTCGGGCGAAGAGTTTCAATTTCGAGGAAAAGCGGAGATAATCGTAGAGCTCAATAGATACTTTACCATATTGAAACCTATCATTACGCACATCCTTGCCCAAAATACCCTTCGCCTCCAATCCACCCCCAAACCTAATTCCTCCCCCCGTATAACCATAGATAGATTTAATCTTAAGCCAACTACCCGTATCGACATCTCGGGGGTCGCTTTCGAAGGCC
>JALSTH010000004.1 GCA_026983835.1 Candidatus Zixiibacteriota bacterium
GGTTTTGGAAATACGGGCGACCTTCCCATCAAGTGAATCCAAAAGGAAAGCGAGTAAAATCAGCCAAGCCGGCTCGGTCGGATCGGCGCCGCGCACACAGGAAATAATTGCCAAAAATCCACAGAACATATTTCCCATAGTGAAAACACCGGGGAATATGCCTTTGATATCACGCATCGATAAACCTCCCGATTACGGAAACTCCCCCTTTTACCTTGTCTCCTTCTTTGACGGTGAATTCCACATTTTGGGGAAGGATTAAATCCATTCTTGAACCGAATCGCATCAAACCGAATTTTTGCCCGCATTTGACATCGGAGCCGACTTCCAGCCTATTTACGAGTCTTCTTGCCAATACTCCGACGACCTGCCTTACGATTACCATTCCAAAGTCGGTTGAGACCTGCGTTTCAATAGCTTCGTTCTTGATTTCCGCTTCGGGCTTATAAGCAGCCAAATATACCCCGTGTCTTTTTTTTATCTCAACCACCTTACCCGAAACGGGCATTCTATTAATATGAACATCCAATGGCGATAAAAATATCGACAGACCGGGGTTGTTGCCGAATTGTCCGTTGTCTATCTTTATGATTTTACCATCGGCAGGGGATAGTACTAATTTATTGCATTCAGGTATTTCCCTTTTTGGGTCGCGGAAAAAGAAAGTCATCGCAAGGGAAAACAACAGTAGAACGAACACACAGTATAATAGGATTGATGAGCCGAACCCGAAATAGGCGAAATAAAAAAACAGTGACGAAAAAAGCGGCGGTATAATGAAATATAAACCATCTTTGTCAATCATTTATCAAATACCCGTTTGAAAATGTCGTCAACATAGCGAGTGTAATATCCTATATCGAATGCGCTTTCGATATCATCCTTGTTTAAATATCCCAGAATATCCGGTTCACACATAATGATGTCGTAGAAATGTTTTCCCGTCTTATGCGAAAGCATTGCCGCCCGCTGAATAATATCATAGACTTCATCCCGTGAAAGCCCTGAATTGGCTAACAGTAGCAATAACCTTTGGCTGGCGATAATACCCCCCGAATTGAATATATTCGAGAGCATCTGATCCGAATTGACTACCAAGCCGGATATCACATCATTGAATTTAATTAGCATATAATAAGTCAATGCGGTAACCGATGGGAAAATGACCCTTTCGTTTGAGGAATGGGATATATCACGCTCATCCCAGAGAGTGATATTTTCCATTGCGGTTAAGGCGTTCCCGCGTATCAATCTCGCTAAACCGCACATCCTCTCACAAACAATGGGATTCTTTTTGTGCGGCATTGCCGAGGAGCCTCTCTGATTTAGGGCAAACGGTTCTTCAAGCTCATTTATTCCCGTCCTGCTTAGACTTCGTATAACCGTAGCGAATTTTTCTATGGAGGAAGCTAAAACAGCCAATGAGCCGATATAAAATGCATGCCTATCCCTTTGGATTATTTGCGAGGATATTTTGGGGGGCTTAAGCCCCAATTTTTTGCAGACATATCTTTCCACTTTTGGATTGATATGGGCATAAGTGCCTACCGCACCTGAAATTTTACCCACTTCGACCCCATTGGCTGCCATTTTAATCCTTTCGAGATTTCTCTCCAGCTCAGAATACCATAGCGCAAATTTTAAACCTAAAGTAATCGGTTCGGCGACGACGCCATGTGTCCGACCAAGCATAGGCGTATTTTTATATTTGAAGGCTTTACGCTTGATTGTACCCATCAATTTTTTCATAGCGGTAAACAATAATTTATTGACATCCTTCAATACTACCGCCAAAGATATATCCAAAATATCTGAGGAGGTTAACCCGAAATGGATATATCTGGAATCGGGTCCCACTTTATTACCGACCGAAGTAAAAAAAGCGATGACATCATGGTGGACCCTCCGCTCTATCTCTTCAATTTCCGCAATATCGTAGCCGGCTTTTTTCAGGATATTATGATATGATTTCTGCGGGATTAAGCCGAACTTATTCTGGGCTTCGCAAACGGCTAATTCTACTTTGAGCCATACATCGTATTTATGTTCGTCGGACCACAGCCGCGCCATTTCCGGAAGGGTGTATCTCGGAATCATATCGGTCTTCCTAAAATTTAGTTTATTCTGTCGAAAACATTAACAATATTCCTCAACTATTAGAACCTGATGACGGCAAAATAATAAAACCTATATTGAATAATGTCAATGTAAATGATTGAATCGCCCTCCTTGCTATCAATTGTTTTAAGACCGCCCGCTGTTTTTATTTCAAAAGACTCATTCTCCCGGTTATTGAACTATTGTCGTTCGTGAATTTATAAAAATAGATTCCTGACGGTAAGTCGGATGCATTCCATATAATGTTATGGTTTCCCGATTCAATAACTCCACTTGCTAAAAAAGCGACCTTTTGACCCATTAGATTGTAGATTTCGAGCTTTACCGAAGATTCCGAATTTAATGAGATTGCAAAATTAACACTGGCATTAAATGGATTCGGATAATTGGTTATAATTGCCGATTTATTTTCATTGTCGCTCCGAGCAGTATTAAACCAATCACTTAAATCCCAACCTGATGCGCCTGAAAGATTCCTTTCAGTTACCGTGAATGGGAATGATGACTCATCGGTTATAATCGAGGGATAATCGCCGCAATATGCTATATAACTATAATCGCCCAATGGGGCGTATAGAGGGACATATTGAGTAATTCCCATTGAAGTAATTGTTTGATTTGGTTCTAATGTTATATCGTTATATGTCTTAACAGGCCCGTAAGAGCCGTAATTTGGAACATCCAACATAACCCAAACATCCGTAATTTGTGATACATCGGTATTATTGGTCAGGATACCAGTATAGGTAAACGAGCCACCGGCGGGAACGGTAATAGGGGGATTATCGGGTATCATATTAACCGATAAATCCGTTTGAGCATTCCAGCCGGAAATAGCTGCCATCATCCACCACCAAGTTTTGCCCTTTTGATAGCAATTGAAACAATGCGAATGTGCGCAACCGCAGGAGGGACAGGGATTATCATCGCACCAATCATAACACCATTCGCAAGCATCACTTCCCCAAGGGTAATAATTGCCGTCAGGATCATAGCTCTCGATATCCGCAAAATCGAAAAGAATTTTATCGTTGTCCGTGCAATAATCCCTTATTTGGTTGTTGCGCTGATATAGATTGCCATCCGGGCCGGTGCCATCCAAATGACCGGTCATATAAATGAAAATTACATCGGGATAATCCTGTTCCAATTCGTCCATCTTGTTAAGGTAGATATTTATCCCTTCTTCGGTATTGTCGGAAACGCCTCCGCACCAGGAAAACATCGCCATATTACATTCGGGATGGGAGTCGAGATATGCCCGTGTCGGAGGGACCCAAGAAGTGTCCCCATTATGGCCAAGATCATCGCTTACTTCGTGAAAGGGGGGAGGCTCATAGAGTGGATTATCATCCTCAACTAAGGAAATACCGGTCATAATCTGACTACCGTGGGATGTATGAACATAGTATATATTAAAGCTGTTGGTGATTGAATTGACTACTGAATCCGGAATGGAATCGAAATCGGAAATGACTGAGTGGTCTGCGATAATCGGTTGGGCGTTCACATACCCGGCAACCAGTATTATCACAAAAACCGTTAATATAGGGTATAATAGTTTTTTCTTCATTCCATTATCCTTTTTTTGAATTTTATCCGTAATCCTTATTGAAAATCATTGGTTAACCCCATTTCGGTTGATGCAATTTTTCTATTTCATTAGTAAATTCACCTCCTACATATAAGAAACAAAGCCGAGGGTTAAGAATTTAATTAGGCGAAATAGTTTTATAATTTCAACGGGCATCGAGAAATGCTTCCGTTCTACTATTAAGATATGGTATTATCGGACGCAGGTAGAAATATCTCGGTTTACATAGTAATGGGAGGCGTTTCCTCCTCTAACTTGTGCCGCTTTTTTCGTTCATTGGCAAAGGCAATACCCAATGCTGATGATAAAGTCCCCAACAGTATGGTCAGACCGAGGAATAATATAATCCAAGAAGAAGCAGACATACCGACCCCATCCAACATTGCCGCCAACGATAGCTCTCCAAAGAATATAAATAAGAATACCGCTGATTTTTGAATCTTCGTGTGTGGTGATTTAGCTTTCATCAAAATCACCGCTAAAAGTATGACTATGGTAATCAGGAACCATCCGCCAACCAGCCTGGGCCAAAGTTCATAATTTTCATAAGGCTTGGAGAATTCTTGAATGAGGGAATATGTTATAGTGATAATCAATATTATGGGAGTGATATATTTAATGCATATATCCCACCATATTCCCAAGCGAACTTCGGAAACCGAGTTTGCGAATTGTCGAAGGACTTTTGTTTTATAAAACCAACCGATAAATATACATTCTGCAAGTCCCACGACGGTTAATCCATAGGAGTTGGTCCAGTGATCAACAATATCCAACCAATAAAGTCCCGCTCGAGTGGCGAATAAAAGCCCCACGCCGAATCCGATCAAACATATTATTGTAGTTGCCTTTATCCTGCCGATGCCGAATTTGTCCCTTAATCCGCTAACGACCGCCTCTATTAAGCTTATAAGGGAAGTGGTTCCCAAAAATAACAACATCCCGAAAAACAGCACCCCGAACAGAGGAGCCATAGCAGGCATATTCGCTATCGCCTCCGGATATGTTTTGAAAGCTAAACCCGGACCGCCTACCGATATATCTCCGATAGGCTTTCCGACCCGCGCCGCTAAAAAGCCCACGGTGGAAAATACGGTTATTCCGGCAAGAAACTCCACTGTGGAGTTGGACATACCGGTGATAAAAGCATTATTGGTGACATCCGCATCGTATGAACGGTAGGATGCATAGGCTATTAATATGCCAAATCCCAAAGACAGGGTATAAAATATCTGTGAGTAAGCCGCAAGCCATACATCGGGATCCGATAGTCTGCCGATATCGGGAGTGAGAAATTTACTTAAACCGCCGATAGCGCCGTCTAATGTTATCCCTCTAATGAGCAAAATCAGCAGGATAACAAAGGCGATCGGGAGCAAAATTTGATTATAGCGTCCGAGCCATTTTACACCCTTACTTATTATAATCCAAGTCACCCCCCAGGTCAAAATCAAACCAATCAGGACCCACCAAGCTATCCCCCCCAATTCACCCGGGCCGGAAGATATATTTAATACGGATTTGTTAAAAAAAGCATCGGTACCCATAGAAGTCCATGCCAAAGTAAAGGAATGATAAACATAATTCCAACACCAGGCGATGACCACGGCATAGTAGGTAGAAATAATAGTCCCCACCAAGAGCGCAAACCACCCTAACCATTCCATATCGCGGTGAACCTTTTTAAACGATTCCGGGGCGGACGCTTGAAGTTTCTGTCCGATTCCTGTCTCCAGTATTAGAAGGGGAATCCCCGCGGTGAATAGCGCCAGAAAATAAGGAATTAAAAAAGCGCCTCCGCCGTTTTTGAAAGCCACATACGGGAAGCGCCAAATATTACCCAGCCCAACGGCTGAACCTATTGTCGCCAAAAGAAAAGCCGCTCTGCCTGTCCATCGCTCTCGGGTTACCGCCATATTGTTTTCCTTATTTTAAAACTCACTGTATCAAATGCGAACAACTAAATATCAATTTTAATACAGCTGAAATGGAAGTGTCAATAGAAATTTGGCTTATTTGATCGATATACTCTGCCCTTCCCTTTAGAGGATATATTGTAAGGATTTTATGATTTATCCGAGAGGGGATTTTACACTATTATTATATATGTTTTTTGAAAACCTTTCCCAGTCGCTTGATACCTTCCCTTATTTTCTCAGGATTGGCGTTGGAGAAATTCAACCGCATTGTGTTATGCCCGCCACCCTGAGCGAAAAATGGATAACCGGGTACATAGGCAACTCCGTTATCGACTGCTTTGGATAATAGATCTGTCGCCGAAAGCTTTTCGGGAAGTTCTATCCACAAGAAAAGTCCGCCTTCGGGTCTTGTAAATTTCACACCTTCGGGGAAATGTTTCTCCATTTCCTCTATCATAATATTGCGCCGCTCCGCATAGGATACTATTAATTTCCGCAAATGTGTTTCCAGAGCGCCTGTCCGCACAAATTCATACACAACATATTGAGCGAAAGTGTTGGTATGTAAATCGGTTCCCTGCTTCAGTCTCTCAAAGGTTCCGATTATGTCCTTGTTTGCGGTCAACCAAGCGATACGCAGTCCGGGTGAAATTATCTTGGAAAATGTCCCCAATTGTATAACGATATCGCCGCCGATAGTTTTCAGCGAGGGGACATCTTTTCCTTCATAACGGAGTTCACCGTATGGGTTGTCATCTATAATCGGAACATTATATTTGCGAGCTAATTCCACTAACTCGAACCGCCTGTTTTCCGATAAGGTTATCCCGGTAGGGTTCTGAAAATTGGGAACCGAATAAATAATACGGGGTTTGTATTTCTTTATTTTCTCTTCCACCTGCTTCGTTATCATCCCTTCATCATCCATATCGACTGTAACATATTCGGCTTGATAGGCATTGAATGCTTGTAAAGCGCCGAGATAGGTTGGATTCTCACATAATACTACCGCTCCCTTTTCGAGAAAAACCCTGCCGATAACATCCAATCCCTGCTGTGAGCCGCTGGTTATAAGGATTTCCTCCTCTGATATAAGGAGTTTCTCGGATGATAGGCGTTTAGCCAACCATTTCCGCAGAAGCGGTATTCCAAGCGATAATGAGTATTGAAGCGCGGGTGCACCGTGATTATCGATAACACGACCGCAGGCGGCTTTTATCTGCTCGAGGGGAAATAATTCCGGCGCCGGAAGCCCGCCCGCGAAGGAGATCGTATTTGGACGCTGGGAAATTTTTAAAATCTCCCTGATAATATTTGCCTTTACCAAATAAGCTCTCTCGGCTAATTGCCACGATGACACAATATTTTCAATATCATTAGTTATCGGGGGGACCATAGTTCACTCCATAATCTAAATGAATGATATAATTAAACAAATTAAATTAAGGCAAAATTCCTGATAAAAGTCAAGTTCAATTTATTGGGGACCGAAGGAATGATAGAACCGATGAGTTATCTCCTGCGGTATGGATTTCGATTACTTTACTAAGATAAGGGGTCTGACATTCTTGTTTTGAAAATGGGGGTGTGGTGATTATCACTTAAAATAACAACAAAGCAATGTTTTTCAGAAGCTACTGATTTATTTAGAAAAGGTTGGATTTGAGGGTGTTTGAGAGAATTAAATTGCGTATTGAAATAAGCATCGGCGCAACCATCCCGCCGAAAATAAAATAGGTCGGATGGAATATCAATACCCCGAATAATAACAATGCGATAACAAAAACTTGGAATGCCGATTTCATTAAAGCAAATCGTCTTCCAATTATTAATTCCCCCTCCAAATCGGGACTTCTTCTACTGCTATTATCAGTACCCGATAAACGATAAATCAAAATATTTTCCAAATGCCGTAAATCTATAATAAGATAATCGAAAAACGCAAATCCGGCGAAAGCCTGATACAGTGCCGCAGCAGTGTCATCAGCGGTGATTTCAGCCAAATATGAAATTAATATGAGTAATGCGGGAATACTTATCTTCAACGACCACCTCAAATATAAATTGCTTGATCGGATATTTCCATTCAAGCCCATGTAAACAAAATATCTTTGAAAACCGCGTAGATAAGATTTGCGAGCGATTTTACTCAATAATTCATCAAGAACAGACATAAGAAATATTATGAATGCGAAGACAACTGAATGATCTAATATCCCGGGCCTAATGAAATCCATTATCCGTTTCCCTTAGTTGCCAATATATTCTCAACCGGACTGAAACTTCGCCGATGTATGGGGGTCGGTCCATAATCCCTTAGTGCTTTAAGATGCTGTGGCGTTCCATAACCTTTATGCCGTTCAAAGCCATAGTTGCGATATTTTTCAGCATAAGCAATCATAATCTCATCCCGAGTTACTTTAGCGATAATTGATGCCGCCATTATGGGAGTTTCCAAGGTATCGCCCTTGATTATCGCTTTCTGTTTTATATCAACATCGGGTATTGCTTGGTTTCCATCTACATAAATAATGTCGGGTATTATGGAAAGTTTATTAACGGCTATTCGCATCGCTTTTAGGGTAGCGTTAAGGATATTGATATCATCTATCTCCCCATTGTCAACAATCCCTACGCCAACTGAAATTGCTCGCTCCATTATCAAATTAAAAAACGCCTTACGCTTTTTAGCCGTAAGACGCTTGGAATCATCCAATCCCTCTATCCTGCGGTCTCGGTTTAATATTACCGCCGCCGCCACTACGGGCCCGGCTAACGGACCCCGCCCGGCTTCATCCACACCCGCAACGATAATATCTTGGGGAATCGGGATCATTTAATCAAATTTTATTGGAGTTGGATTTTTTCCCTTTATTCGATTGGACATCAACCCGTTTCTCCGGAATTCGGGCGGATTTACCCGTTAATCCTCTAAGATAATAGAGCTTAGCCCGACGAACCTTACCTCTCCTGATAACCTCTATCTTATCGATATTCGGCGAGTGTAGAGGGAATATCCTTTCTATGCCTATCCCAGATGATATTTTTCTCACCGTAAATGTTTTCCCCAACGATCCCCCCCTCCTTTTTATAACCGTCCCCTGAAATATCTGAATGCGTTGTTTATCGCCTTCTTTGATTTTCACATGAACTTTAACCGTATCGCCCGAATTAAAATCGGGAAGGTCATCTTTCATATATTTGCTTTCAGTCTCGCGGATAATATCCATCTCGAACCTCATTTATTAAAATTGCCTTTTTTCAAATATCTATTATACAAATCCTGCCTAATTTCCTTTGTCCTGAATAGTGATTTTTCTTTTCTCCATTCCTCAATTTTTGCGTGGTTACCCGAAAGCAAAACTTCAGGGACCCGTAATCCCTTGTATTCTGAGGGTCTCGAATAGACTGGGGACGCCAATAAATCGTTGTAATGGGAATCCCTTTCAGCCGATTCGATATCGCCGATGACCCCGGGCAGCAAACGCACAACCGCTTCCGTTATGACCAAAGCCGCCAATTCCCCGCCGGAGATAACATAATCCCCAATTGAGATAGGCATTATATCGTAAAGCTCTTTTATTCTCTCGTCTACTCCTTTATATCGTCCGCATACAAAAATCAACCGTGATTTATCGGCAAGCGATTTGGCGATTTCTTGATTAAACGGTTTGCCTCCGGCATCGGTTAGAATAATAATCGAATCCTCACCGCTTTTAATGTCAAGGGATTGTAAGGCGCTATCCAAAGGCTCGATAGTCATCACCATTCCGGGCTCACCCCCGAAGGGTTTATCATCGACCGTCCTATGTTTGTCGGACGCATAGTCTCTTATGTCGTGCAGATGATATTCCACAATTCCCTTATTATCAGCCCTGCCGAGAATTGAAGATCCCAATACGGCGGGGAATATCTCCGGGAATATGGTTAAATAATCAATTATCATCGTTAATAAAGCTCTCCATCTTCCTTTAATAAAATAGTTCGTTTCGAAATATCTATTTCCTCAATAATTGCTTTGACTGATGGAATGATGACCTCTTTTCCTTCGGTATCCTCGATTACAATTAAATCGTTGCCCGGATTGTTAATAATATCTACCACCTCTCCGATTAATCTACCATTGAAAGTAATAACCTTTAATCCTATTACATCGAAAACATAAAACTCGTCATTTGATAATTTCGGGAGTTTGTCCGCTGGCATCTTTAATTCGGCTCCACGAAATTCCAGAGCCTTTTTGCGGCTGTCTATTCCTTTGAATTTAATTGAAACAGTGTCGCCTATTTTTCTTATCGACTCTATTTCCAGTTCAAATTTTTCGGTACCGCGAAAGACCGTTATATGCTCAGCTTCATATATCGGTTCATACCACCGGGAAAAATTTTTTACGGTTACCTCTCCCTTAACTCCGCGCGGTTTAATTATTTTCCCAATGCTGATTAATTCCTTCATCGGAACGGTAAACCATTCAAATCCCGAAAACCCTTATTCCGAGGATTTATCTTTTTCTTCGGTGGATTCGGAGACCGTCTCTTGCTTTTGGGATAGCGCCTTTTGTTTTGCCTTGCCTTTCAGTTTCTTTTTTCCGACAAGCTCCGTTTTCAAAGTTATTTCGGAGATATCTTCTCCGCGTTTTAACATTTCCCATTTTTTAAGCAGACCAACTCTGCGGAAAAGGGAGCGAACGGTTTCTGTCGGTTGAGCGCCCTTCTTCAACCACTGATAAACTTTTTCTTCTTTTAAACTTACAATCGCTGGTTCAAAAATTGGTTGATAATAGCCCAATATTTCTATAAAACGACCGTCGCGTGGGGAACGGGAATCCGCTACCACGAAACGATAATAGGGCCTCTTTTTCGCTCCTGTTCTGCGTAATCTGATTTTAACCGACAACTTTCCTCCTTATTTATGTTTAGAACCAAATATTTCTTTATAAACCAAAGGGTGAAAATCCTTTGCCAAAAGCCTTCATCTTTTTGCCTGAAAATTTCTTTAACATCTTCTGCATTTGGGCGAATTGTTTCATCAAACCGTTTACTTCCTGTAGGCTGGTTCCCGATCCGCGGGCAATCCTTTTTCTTCGACTACCATTGATAATATGCGGATTTTTCTTCTCCTGTTTAGTCATAGAATTCAGTATCGCCTCAATTCGCATTAACTCATCGCCGTCGAGTTTAATTCCCTTGAGCGATTTACCTGCCCCGGGAATCATCTCCAAAAGCGATTCCAAAGGTCCCATTTTCTTCAGCTGTTGGAGTTGGGTATAAAAATCTTCGAGGTTGAAGGTTTCCTTTTCAAGCTTTTTGGCCAATTTTTCCGCTTCTTTTAGGTCAATCGATTTTTGAGCTTTTTCCACTAAAGTAATAATATCCCCCATCCCCAGAATACGGGACGCCATCCTGTCGGGATAGAACTTCTCCAATGCATGTGGTTTTTCGCCGACACCTACGAGTTTAATCGGCTTCCCGACGACGGCCCTTATCGAAAGTGCCGCGCCTCCTCGAGCATCACCATCGAGTTTTGTCAATGCCACGCCGGTAATTCCCAATCGTCGGTCGAACTCTAAAGCGATATTGACCGCATCCTGTCCGGTCATCGCATCGGCAACCAAGAGAATTTCGGTGGGATTGGTCAGCTCCTTAATCTCCGACAGCTCTCCCATCAGCTCATCATCTATATGCAACCGACCGGCAGTATCAAAGATGATATGAGTAAATCCCTTTTCTCTGGCATACTCCAGCGCCTTCTTACAGATTATTGGCGGGGTTTTATCCTTATGGAAAACCTCTATATTTAGACCCGCTCCGAGAGTTTTCAGTTGGGACACAGCTGCCGGACGATAGATATCAGCCGCTACCAATAAGCTTTTTTTCCCATCCCGCCGATAATACAACCCTAATTTTGCCGCCAGCGTGGTTTTCCCCGAACCTTGTAAACCGCAGAGCATAATAATTGTTGGCGGTGTGGGGGAGATATTTAATTCGGCAACCTTTTCGCCCAACAAATGAATCATCTCCCGATGAACAATTTTGATAACTTGTTGCCCGGGGGTTATGGAATGTAGGGTTTCGCGTCCAACAGCTTTATCCTCCACAGACTTAACGAAATCCTTAGCCACTTTGAAGTTGACATCGGCTTCAAGCAAGGTGCGGCGGACTTCTCGCAGGGAATCCTTAATATTTTTCTCAGTTAGTTTCCCTGCGCCGCGAAGTTTTTTAAATACCCGTTCTAATTTTTCAGAAAGATCATCAAACATACTAAAAAATCGGTTAACCGATTATTGATCCAAAGTTTAATTTTCTCGAAACAAACAATTATTATAGCAATTATTTGAAAATATGCAAGAAAAATTTGATTCAAATAATATAGAATCAATAAACCGATAATAAAATTGTCTTGACTTAGGTGAACAATACATTTTTTTATAATTTAATGAAAACCGCAATACCCCAAAAAGATTTAGAGAATCCCGGACTTAAAGCTATAGATGATATTTTAAGCTTGACCATTCCTCAGATGATAGAGCGTAGCGCCAAGTTTTATGGCGATTTGACGGCTATGCGTTATTTTCGTAAGGGTAGGTTCAATTCGATAACCTTTAATAAATTTCTATCGGAGGTAAACAGGGTCGCACGAGGATTGGTTTTACAGGGTATTAAACCGGGGGATAAAGTGGGTATCCTTTCAAGGAACCGACCCGAATGGGGGATAACTTATGTCGCGGTTCTTAAAGTGGGCGGGATAAATGTCCCTTTGGATGCTTTGCTCAAACCAACTGAAATGCGCCACATTATACGGGAATCCGGGGTCAAGTCAGTTGTGACTTCCGACGAATTCATCTCAGATTTTATCAGCGGTGATATTTCCACAAAAAAACTTGAATTTATAATTGGTATGGATAATGCGAAAAACGACGGCGATTCTATGTTGCCCATAATCAGCTTTAGTGGTTTGGGTAAAGGAGATAAGACGGATATGGTTTTGAATTATAAGGGGGATCCCGATGATATTGCCGCCATTCTTTTTACCTCCGGCACTACGGGGCAGTCGAAGGGAGTAGTGCTGACCCACCATAATATTTTATCCGATATTAATGACTTGTTGAAAATGATTTATTTTTATACTTGGGATAACTTTCTTTCCGTATTGCCGATACATCATACCTTCGAATGCACCTGTGGTTTTTTAACCCCGCTTGCCGGCGGGGCCAGTATTACTTACGCTCGTTCTTTGAAATCCCGTGATATTTTAGAGGACATAGTAAATAATAAATGCACTCTTTTATTGGGGGTTCCTCTTCTTTTTGAGAAGATGTATGCCAGTATTATGCGGGCTATTGAGAAGAAACCGCGCACTACGAGGATAATTTTCGGTACGAGTATGGAAGCGGTTAAACTCCTCAAGAAGTCCATCGGTTATAATGTCGGAGGGAGGGTATTTAAGGGACTTCGGGAGAAAGCAGGGCTGTCGTCGTTGCGTTTGCTTGTGTCCGGTGGTGCTCCGTTGGCTCCGGAAATAGGTGAGGGATTTGAACTTTTAGGTATTAAATTAATTCAGGGATATGGTTTAACGGAGACCTCTCCCGTGTTGACTATAAATCCGTTAGACAAACCTAATCATTCATCCATCGGTATCCCGCTGCCGAGCGCCAGATTAAAAATATTAAATCCGAATGAGGAGGGGATTGGGGAAATAGCCGCTAAGGGTCCTATGGTGATGAAAGGGTATTATAATAACCCGGAGGCGACCAAACAGGTTTTTACCGAAGATGGATGGTTAAAAACGGGGGATTCCGGTTATGTGGATGAGAAAGGATATTACTTTATAGTTGGCAGGGTGAAAAACCTTATTGTAACAAGAGCCGGTAAGAATATCTACCCCGAAGAAATAGAAGGTATCTTATTGAAAAGCCCCTACATTGCCGAAGTATTGGTTATGGGACGCACCGGCTCCAACTCGGATAAAATGTTAGTTGATTCGGTAGAAGCCATAGTTGTTCCCGACTACGAATACCTCGAACGGCAAGCGGAAATAAGGGGAAATGAATTTACCGAGCAGGAACTCAATTCGATTATAAAGTCGGAAATAAATGAACTTTGCGCCGATATTGCTGACTATAAACGGGTGAAGTCTTTCCGTATCCGTGAGGATGAATTTATTAAGACATCCACCAAAAAGATTAAGAGATACTTGGTGATAAAGCCATCTGTGAGGATTAATAACCATAATAAAAAGAACGACAGAAATGGATAACGATCGAGAAGAATTATTTTTAGGAATATGAATAAAGAAAGTATAAAAATAGGCGATTGCGAAATTGTCATCACCGAAGGGGATATAACCGAATCGGATTGTGATGCTATCGTAAATGCCGCTAATAACCATCTTTGGATGGGATCGGGTGTTGCAGGAGCGATAAAACGCAAAGGGGGAACCGAAATCGAAACCGAAGCCGTTAAACAGGGGCCTATTCCGCCGGGTCGAGCGGTGGTCACTTCCGGCGGAAATCTTAAATCTAAGTATGTTATCCATGGTGCGGTTATGGGACAGGATCTCCAAACCGATGGAGAAAAAATAGCCGATACAACTATTAGTTGCTTGATGAGGGTGTTTGAATTGGGGATTGATTCGGTTGCTTTTCCGGCTTTGGGAACCGGCGTCGGCGGGTTTCCGATCGATAAATGCGCTGAGGTAATGTTAAGTGAAATCGCTGATTTCCTGCGTGAAAATAAAACTCCCCGCAGAGTTGAGTTCGTCCTCTATGGGGAGCAAGCTTATAATGCTTTTGGAAAAGCCCTGAAAAATATCAATAGCGATTGATCGATGATATTTTATTTTACCAAACTAACCCTCTTGGCGATTGAGAAATCATCGCCTCTTATTTTATAAAAGTAAATCCCGCTCGGATAATCCGAAGCATCCCAACTGACCTGTTGCTTTCCCGATTGAATCCATCCGGAATAAAGAGTTTCCAGCTTTTCGCCCCGAAGGTTGAATATCTCTATTTCTATATTCTCCGCTTTATTTAAGGTGAAATTGATGGATGTGCGGGCATTAAACGGATTCGGATAATTATGAACTCCTACTACATTCGATATGGCTGCTTGCGATTTGGTTTCCGTGTTTGGATTCTTTAAATAATCGAAACCGCCAACAGTATTCCACCCATCCGCGCGATCCGAAGATGGAGAGATAACCTTAAAAGTGAACATAGAAGAATCTATCGCCGTATTCGGATAATCACCGCAATAAGATATGTAGTTATACAACCCCAAAGGAGCATAGATAGGTATGGATTGTTCAATCCCGGCGGCAATTAAGGTATCATAGGGGTTAATTTGGATGTCATTATAGTTTTGAATCGGCCCATACGATCCATACCCCGGAACATCGAGCATTATCCAAACATCCATATCTTGCGCTTGATCGGAGTTGTTTATCAATTTTCCCGTGAATGTAAAAGAACTGCCGGCCGGGGTTATTATCGGTGTATTGTTGGGTATTGCCTCAACTGTTGCGGGCGGTACCGAAGGAAGGGACGACAGAGAGACCCTTGCGGATTGATAAACACTTTTAGATGCATATGATTGCACAAAAGCCACCAAATCACAATTACTGTATTTCAGTTCATTATCAAGAATAAAATTGCGTTCAAAATAAACCGTTCCGCCCTGCTCGACTTCCATAGCCTCGCCATTTGGATTTGGTATCATATCCCTCATTACTTGATTATGGGTATCAATTCCGTTGGGCGCAGACCAATGTATTCCGCTCTCCGTCAGAATGCTTTGAAAGCGGAGATCCCCATCGGTTATCGAACCTTCAGCCGTAATCGATATTATTAATTTGACCGACCTGTTCGAGGCATCATAATTCCCCGAAAATGCCATCGACAGGGGGCTGTATGTCCCGAACCGCTCTATAAAATATCCTTCCCAATCACCAGGATAATAGCCGGCATCCAAATCCCCGTCTATAAATAAATGTGGTGTATAGTAATAATCATAATATGCCCCACGGGCTTCCATCTCATCCGGATTGTAGGAGTATAATGGGTCATATTCCCCAGTCATATAATATCTTATAAGATTAAGCGAATCACCGTAATCTTCGACCAACTGGTCAAGCGCCACTTCGGCATTAGCGCAAGCTGATCACGAGGAATTGGTAAAAAATTCCCCCAGTGGTTGTCTTTGAACACCGAAAGCCAAAGAAGTGGATAATAATGACAATAAGAGTACCAACAGAGTTTTCTTTCTCATCTGAACCTCAAAATGAAAGATTATATTGTGAAAAATCCCGATATCTATTCTTATTATTGATAAAATATATACTATCCTAAAAAAGTCAAGTCTTTATATTGGGATATTTCATCCGAGAAGGTTGATTTTCCAAATAATCCCGCAAGTTAAATTCCAAAATCTCTGCGCTTAAAAAGAGGTATGAATTTATAACCTTCCTTTGCGATATTGTCTGTTGCGCCTTCCTCACGATCGATTAGGCATACCATTGCGATTATTTCACAATTGTAGTTTTTTACGGCTTTGGCTGCTTTAATCAAAGTTTCTCCTGTTGTTACTACATCTTCGAGTAGCACGACCGTTGAGCCTTCCTTTAGGGGTCCTTCTATTAACGATTTTGTCCCGTGATCTTTGCTTTGTTTTCGCACTATAAAACCGTCGAGCTTGAAATTGTTTCTGTATGCTACCGATAAGATCGCTCCCACAATCGGATCCGCTCCCAAAGTAGGCCCCCCAATCGCATCAGCATTGAATTCTTTTACAATATCGAAAATTAACTCCGCCGCCAATCCCAATCCTTCCGATTGGAGGGTGACCATCTTGCCGTTGAGATAGTAATTCGATTTCCTGCCCGATGCTAAGACAAAATCCCCGAAACGGAGAGCTTTTGATTTGATTATTTCTTTCAGTCTTTCTCTTTTATCCACTTATATCCTTTTATTTTAAGTATTATTGGAATCGTTCATAGTTATGCTTCTTGACAAAAGTAATCGAGGCGATATATATTATATAATAGGTTATAGAATAGTCTATGTCAAATAAACTTAAAGAATTACGAGAGAAAAGGGAGATTTCCATAAAGAAAAATGGGAAGCAATAAAAAGAAAACGGGGACAATCATACAAGCACTCGGATCGGTATTTAAGGTATTATCCGATGGCGGAGAGATAATAGAATGCCACTATCGCGGGAAATTCAGAATTGCCGGTGATGGAAACTTTTTCCCCGTGGTCGGGGATTATGTCGATCTTATTTCCAGCCCTGATGGATGTTTAATTGATAAAATTTACCCGCGGAAAAACAAAATCTCTCGTCTCAAAGTCGGTTCGCGGAAACCAAAAGAGCAAGTTATAATCGCTAATTTGGAATTGTGTGTTATTATCAGTAGCATAGACGAACCTCCTTTCAAACCGCGTCTTGTGGATAGGATGATCGTTTCGGCATTGAAGGGAGGATTAACGCCGATTATTGTTCTGAATAAATGCGATTTGAAATGTAATTTCAATTTGGAGTTTTGGCAAAAATTATATGAGGGTATCGGATATAAATTTATTCCCACAAGTGCAATTACGGGGATGGGAATTGATACGCTTAAAAATATATTAGCGGGCAAGATATCTGTTTTTGTAGGGCACTCGGGAGTAGGTAAATCATCCCTTCTAAACAAGATTCATCCCGGTTTGGGAATAGTGACCAAGCAGGTTTCCAAAGCCACCAATAAGGGAAGACATTCGACGACTTCCATAACAATGCATCCTATCGATAACGATGCATTTGTAGCCGATACTCCGGGTTTGAGGGAACTTGGTTTATGGCAGATCGACAAGCGACAACTCGGATGGTATTTCGAAGAGTTTCGCCCATTTAATGAAAGATGTAAATTTCGCAATTGCCTGCACAAGGATGAACCTGATTGTGGGATTAAAGCGGCCGTAAATGAAAAATTGATTTCCGATGTTCGTTACGAAAGTTATATGCGAATATTAGAATCACTTCCGGACAAACTATATTAATATCGTTTGCTGGATTATAAATGGAAGCGGGCGTGAGAATAATTCTCACGCCCGTCTTAATTCAGGTTGAGGTAGTTTTAGAATTCAGCTAATTCCTCCTCATCCAGTGGGATAACATCCTCCGGATTTTCAACTGAACTATTTTTGTACTGTAGAGCTGTATTGTGCTTTGGGCTGGTTGTTTTATTAATGTTATTTTTCTTTACTAATTTGGTGAATTTGCTTTTTAATCCGACAGGGCTCTTAAAGCTTCCTCCGACCCCTTTTCCGGACCTATGTAAAAAATTACCTTGCTCGGAAATTGTGCCGGAATCCGACCTTCCTACAAGGGTACTGAGTTCGGTAACTATCGCTTGTAATTGTTGGGCTTGAGAAGCTAATTCCTCGCTGGCGGAAGCTGTTTCCTCGGAATTGGATGCGGCTTGTTGTGTAGCTTGATCCATTTGCGCAACAGCGGAATTGATTTGGCTTATACCCTGAGACTGTTCGTTGCTTGCGGCGGCTACTTCAACAACCAACTCCCTTACCTTGTCAGCGCTTTCCGATATTTCTTTCAACACCTTTGTGACCTCGTCCGTTGATTTAACTCCGTTTTCGGCGTACTCGCGGGAATTCTCAATCAACTCACTGGTGTTTTTAGCGGCATCGGCACTTCTCATTGCCAAATTTCGAACTTCCTCTGCAACTACGGCGAAACCTTTACCAGCCTCGCCGGCTCGGGCCGCTTCGACTGCTGCATTCAACGCCAGCAAATTCGTTTGGAATGCTATCTCGTCTATGACCTTAATTATTTTTGCGGTTTCATCGGATGACTTCTTTATTTCCTGAATAGCTTTGATCATCTTCTCCATCGCTTCGTCTCCCTTAGCGGCGGCTGAAGCGGTTTGATTTGCAAATGCTTTCGCCTGATTCGCATTATCGGCGTTTTGATTGGTTTGGCTTGACATTTGTTCAAGGGCGGATGATGTTTCTTCCAGCGCCGATGCTTGTTCGGAGGTTCCTTCAGCTAACGATTGGCTTGAGGCCGCCACTTGTTCGGATGCTGACCCTATTTGCTCCGCCCCTTCGCTCAAAGCATTTATGGAACGCTTCAGCGTGCCGGTTATCCCTCGTATTAAAATAATGGCTATTATTATCCCGAATATCGCGGTAAATATTGATACGAAAGTAGCCGCCATTTTAGCGCTCCGAGCGGAATTCAGCATTTGTTCATTATCGGCTTCACTTGCTTTATTAACAATTTCGTTGGCTTTCTTAAGCAAGCTTTTAATTTTTTCCATCTGCGGAAGACTTGTAGTAGCAAAAAGGTTCTTGGCTTCTCTGTCATTTTTAACCTCCGTATCATACCAATTCAAAACCCCATCAATCGCATTAAGGGTTTGCCCTGCATATACGACAGTATTCTTTTTATAATATTGATAGGCCTCCCCATATTTTCCTTTATTAACCAACTCTTGGATTTTAAGAACACTGTTATGAAGTTTTTTATGCTGTTCATATATTTTATCCACCAAATCCCCAAATTCTTTATCCGCACGCTTCATTCCTTCCGTTTTGGGAGAATATAACCATTTACCTAAAGAGCACTTGGTTGGATCCGTCTCTACGCCGAATCCTCCTTTCCTATGTTCTATCAATCCTGATTCGATCTTATTCATCCATAATAGGTGATCGCCTTTCTTCTCCCTCAGGAAATTCCCCAACATAGGATCAAGATAGTGGTATTTTTCGCCGATTTCCGTCGCTGATTCGTAAAGCTTCGTATATGGTTCTTCAATTTGCGCGAAGATATCTTTTAACTCAGGATATTTTTCCTCCGCTTTTTTCCTTTCTTCTCCATAATACCATTCCCCAAAAGCGGACTTGTGGGGATCGGTAATTACATCAAATTTCGTTTGATTATCATTAGCCAAAAAGCTGGAGAGTTTAGTTCCCCATTCAAAATGTTCGATCTCCTTATCCTTGATTTGCTGGCCTGCAGAATTAGCCTCTATACCAAGTTCCGCCTCTTGGACAATTGTATTGATGCTGTTGATTGACCAAACAACCATTATGACCATCAAAAAGGGGAATGAGCCGAATCCCAGCCCCAATTTTTTACCAACACTCATATTCCTAAACATCTTTCCCTCCGATAGGTTTAAAATAGAGTTAATATTCCTTCATTATGGAAAACCATATAAGCAAGAAATCAATTTGCCATATCTTCAGAAATGTTATGCTCCCCATCGGCTTCCGACATTATATCGGTTATCGCCGAAGCGACCACATTATCCAGCACTTTATCAATATCCAAAAGTATTTTTACCGAAGTTTTCACTTTTGCTATACCGAGGATATAGTCGACTTCTATGCCCGAGCCGAAAGCAGGGGGACCTTCGATTTCTTTTTGTTCGATGTCCAAAACCTCCGAAACCGCATCCACCAAAAGCCCAATCGAGATTATTCCTTTTGGACCTGCAACATCGACCACTATAATGCAGGTTTCAGGCGTATTTTCCTGCATCTCCATATCGAATTTCATCCGTAAGTCGATAACAGGAATTATTTTCCCTCTAAGATTTATCACCCCCCGAACATAATGCGGAGTTCTCGGGACAGGGGTGATATCCATCAGACCGATAATCTCCTTTACCTTCAGTATTTCAATTCCGTACTCCTCATCCACCAATTGAAATGTCAGATATTTTCCAGCTTGGGCGTTATATCTTTTCGTCTCGATTGTATTTTCAGCCTCTTGGGTATTAGCCATTTGGCCCTCCTTTTGTATCGTATATTATTTCCTTATTTTCCCCCGAAATTAATTCAATAAGGCTTCCAAAGTTCGTTTGTCCTAGACCGCAAACTGATTGGATGTTCCTTTCAGTTCGGGGTAGTCGGGGGAAAACCCTCCCCTTATCGCCAGATCGACAATTCCGCCGACATCAATGATTAGACCGACATTGCCGTTAGACAAGATAGCTCCACCGGAAACCCATTTCAAATTGCTGAACATAGGTCCCAGGCTTTTTATTACAGTCTGCCTTTGACCCAAAAGCCTATCAACAACCAAACCGATTTTCCGTTGGGAGTCCTCAACGACAACGACCGTTTTTTGAATATCGTTATTTCCGGTTCTGCTTAAATTAAACAAAGTATCGATATGAAATAATTGTAATAGTTCACCTCGCAGGTTAATAATATCAGCCTTTTTATTGACGGAATGGACCATATCCGGTGTCATACGCAAGGATTCGACTACGGATAAAGTCGGGATTATGAATTCCTCATCGCATACGCTGACTAACATCCCATCAATAATCGCCAAAGTCAATGGCAGTCGCATTGAGATTTTGGTGCCTTCGCCCTGTTTTGATTCTATCTCCAACGAGCCTCTCATAGCCTCGATATTTCTCTGTACTACATCCATTCCGACACCCCTGCCGGAGATATCCGTAATTTTCTTAGCCGTTGAGAAACCGGGTAATAGGATTAATTTGTAGATTTCATTATCAGTTAGCTCTTTGTTTGGATCTATTAATCCGTTTTCCCGAGCTTTGGCTAATATTCGTTCTTTATCCAATCCCCTCCCGTCATCTTCGATATCGAAGTAAATGTTTCCCCCTTTGTGATAAGCACTTATCGTTATCTTCCCAACGGGAGGTTTCCCCATCTTTATCCTTTCGTCGGGGTCCTCGATCCCGTGATCTGCCGAATTTCTGACCATATGCATCAGAGGATCACCAATATGTTCAACAATCCCCCTATCCACATCCGTATCCTCGCCATTCAGAACAAGCTCAATCTTTTTCCCTGATTTTTTTGTCAGGTCTCGAACCGCTCGAGCGAGTTTTTGGAAAGTTGAGCGAACGGGAACGAGTCTCATTGCCATTCCCATTTCCTGTAGTTCGCGAGTTATCTTGTTAAGATGGGAGATGTTTCGGGCTATATTAGTCGAGCCCAAAGCTAATATCTGTTCATTTTGGCCTACCATGGATTCGGCAATAACCAATTCTCCAATAGTATCCAAAAGTTTATCCAATCTCCCTGTATCAATTTTTACCATTTCTTTGACAGCCTTTTGGCGGCGGAGAGCTTTTGCTATCTTTTTAGCTGGGACTTTTTTCTCCTCAACAAGTATTTCCCCCAATTTTCCCTTATTATTGGATTTCTTTTGTTTTTCCAATAGATCATCCACATCATCTTTCGAAAGATCTCCGGATTCAACTAACATTTCCCCTAATCTTTTTGGGGGTGGTGGATCGATCTCGGTCGATAATTCTTCCCCAGAAATAGCGGCGCGCAATCTTTCAAGAATATCGCCGATAATCTCCCGTGCGTCGAAAGAACCGTTATCAGCCATTGATTCTTCGACATTATCCAAAAGTTTTCTGATGATATCGATCGAATCGAATATAATGTCCGCCCTCTTATTTTCGATTTTTATTGTCCCCTTTCGCGCCATATCCAATAGGGTTTCCGATTCATGAGCAACCACCAAAACAGGTTTCAAGTCTAAAAAACCGGAGGCTCCTTTTATGGTATGAAAACTCCTGAAAATAGAGTTTATCGCCGCTTCGGGATCTTCACCGGATTCAATATCCATCAACATCTGTTCAGCCGTAGAACAATGTTCCCTTGCCTCAGTGATAAAATCGGCTAAAAGCGATGTATCCGCATCATCCAAATTTACTACCAAAGACTCTTCAGGTATTTCCGATTTGGAGGAAACCTCCGCAGTTTGGTTAGTGTTTTGGGGTTTGTTGTCTCCAAGTCGTGATTGACCATCCTCCTTGCTCTGAGCAGGGGGTGAATTTTTTGGCGATTCCATTTTTTCGGTCTCGGAATTTCCCAATCCTAACTCCATCGGGAATTTGACTTCTGAGGGCTTGCGCTTATCCCTAATTATCGATTGCATTATGCTGACGGAGTTGCTTATTACCGTAAAAGCCTTTTCCTTATCGCTTACCTCGTTGAGTATGATCTCCTCTATCAGTTCACTGCATTTTTCAGCTGCCTGAAATACCTTATCACTTTTATCCCCAATTAATTTTGTGATTTCCAAAAACTTATCGTGCAATGCCGCCAGTCCCGGCATATCATCTATGGAAACCATAATAATATCGGCGGCAATAAGTTCTAATTGTTTCTCAATATTTCCCATTATCTAAGCCCGTTCTGTTATGATAAATTCTATGTTAATCCGCAATTAGCATTACCCACCCTACAATTTATATCGTCTTAAATATTATACCTTTGAATAATTATTAATGAAAAGCTCTAAAAATTATAACTTAAGGAATACCCAATAATAAAATAAACCGCCATTTATATAATATGGCGGTCAATATATGCGGGAGGCGGGATTTGAACCCGCACGCCTTGTGAGCACCACCCCCTCAAGATGGCGTGTCTACCGATTCCACCACTCCCGCAATTCTTAAATAGAATTTTTTTCTCGATTTTTAACTATAAAATTTCCTTGTAAATTCCCTTGCTATTTCCCCGAACCTCCCTTTGAAGTCTTCGATCTTACGGGCTTTTTTGATTTGGATTTGGTTGCTCCCTGAAGCTTTTTTGATTTCATCAAATTCTCAATTTCCTTAGCCTGTTCTTTGGAAACATTACCTCCAAGTACCTTACCCTGAGTAGTTCCGGTCGGTTTTGTTGCTTTCGGTTGCTGTTGTTGAGGAATATTCCCCGGCTGAGGGGTCATACCGGTTGGTTGTTGCCCAATAGGGACACCACCCAATTCCTTCTTTATCGCCGATTCCTGCCTGCTCGCACTCGTGGCAGGGGAGATAAAGGTTAAGCCCAAACTGCTTATCATAAAAGCGATTGCCAGATATGTCGTTGCTTTGGAGAGGAAGGTGGCCGCTCCGCGCCCCCCGAAAACGGCCCCGCTGATTCCTCCACCGCCGAAAGCACCTGCTAATCCTTCACCCTTTGCGGATTGTAATAATACTACAATTACAAGCCCTAAACATATAATGATATGGACAATGATTAGTATCGTAAACAAATTTCCTCCAATTTTTTATTTATTATT
>JALSTH010000005.1 GCA_026983835.1 Candidatus Zixiibacteriota bacterium
CTATTCGCTCCATATCGGGTTGACCGACTGGAACGATAAAACCGCCGAAGAAATACCTAAAATCATCTCCGATGAAGGCATCCCCACCTTCAAGATGTTTATGATATACGCCAAAGAAGGGCTTATCTCCGATGATGACGCTTTATTCTCGGCTTTGGAGACAACCGCCAAATATGACGGGATGATAGAGGTGCACGCCGAATCGACGCGGGTGCTTGATTTGCTCATCGAGCGTTATCATAACGAAGAGGATATGAAAAAATACGGCGCTTACTGCCATGTCTTGAGCCGTCCGAATTTCATCGAAGCCGAAGCGATCTCCCGGGCTATAACCTGGGCAGAAGCCACCGAAGGCAAACTTTACATCGTCCATATGTCCACGGGCGAAGGGGTAAAAATCGTCTCGGAGGCGAAAAAGCGCGGCGTTAAAGTTTATGCGGAAACCTGCCCGCAATATCTTCTTTTAGACGATTCGGTGTTCAAACGGGAGGATGGTCACCTTTATGCCACCTGCCCGCAAATAAAAACCCTTTGGGATTCCGAACAGCTCTGGAAAGGGTTGGCTTCGGGCGATGTCTCCACTGTCGCAACCGACACCTGCACCTTCAATACGAAACAAAAAGCGATGTGGGAAGGCGATTTCACAAAAATCCCTTACGGCTTACCCGGGGTGGAAACGATGCTCCCACTGCTTTATTCCTACGGGGTAGACAAGGGCGCAATCACCATAAATAAGCTCGTGCAATTGGTCTCCGCCAATCCGGCGAAACTGATGGGGATGTATCCCCGTAAGGGTTCGATTTCAATTGGCGCCGATGCGGATATCGTTGTCTTCGATCCGAATGTGGAATCCGTTTTAACTTATAAAAATCTCCAGACCAATTGCGATTGGTCTCCTTATGAAGGTTTTGAACTCAAGGGGTACCCGAAGTTTACCATTAGCCGGGGACAGGTTGTCTCAGAAAATGGAAAATTTACCGGCAGGGTGGGATATGGACGGTTTGTGAAACGGCGAATAGTCTTCGATGAACTGTAATTATCACCCCCTGAAAAAGCAATTTGAAAATCACGGGGTGTTTGATCGATAGTTCTTATACGCTATTTTCGGAAAGGAATCGGTTGAGGCTTTGGAAACATAAACTTTGGAAGTGTCGCCGATGGTCTCCAATGTCAGCAGCATCTCATCCCTTACCGAGCAGAAATCGTCATAGCAGTTTTTGGGAACGGGCGAAGCGGACGGCAGTTTCATATTTAAAGGATCGATAAATCTGCCATCCTTTTTTACCCTATAATCCAAATGGGGGCCCGTCGCCAATCCGGTCATTCCCACATATCCTATGACTTGATTTTGCTTTACTTTCTTTCCTTTGGATATCCCCTTGGCAAAGCGGGATAGATGGCCATAGTAGGTTTGATAACCGTTGGCGTGGGAAATTATAACAGAGTTACCATATTCTCCTCTCCATCCCTTGAAAGCTACCTCGCCATCGCCGGCGGCGACAACAGGGGTTCCCGTCGGAGCGGCAAAATCCACCCCATAATGAGGTCTTCTGATTTTAAGGATCGGATGCATTCTGGAGCGGGAGAATTTCGAGGTAATCCTCCTGTAATTAAGAGGGGATTTCAGCAGCGTTTTTTGTAGCGCTTCTCCCCGAAGATTATAATATCCCGAAATCCCGTTTGAATTCTTGTAAAGAACGGCATAGTGATTGACACCGCTCAATATATAATTCGCAATGAGAATATCACCATAAAATACAGTCTTTCCATCCTCCTCGAACCCCTCGACAATAAAATCAAACTCATCCCCATCGCGGACATCGGTAAGAAAATCTATATCCCAAGCGAAGATATCGGCGAGTTTCCCAATCAGTGTAGGCTTTTCCCCCATTTCGACCAATGTTTCCCATAACGAATTTTTCACCTTCCCCCTGATACCTTTCAAGAAGCGCTTCAGGTTTTTACGGATTTTGATAACTACGAGGGAATCCTCTTTGGGCAGAATTAAATATTTATCCCTGCCGAAAGTTTTGTATTCGAAATTGACTATCGTATCGGGGGGAAAATATGCGAACTCAAACCTATCTCCCGGGCGGGAGTGCCTTAAATCGAAAGCGCCCTGCAATGTTTCGGTTATTTTATTTATACAATCGGCGGGTATCCCCGCACTTAACATAGAGGCGTAAAGCGAGCTGTTTTTTTTGATAACCCCGCAGATAGTATCCGGCGGCGAGATTTCACTTTCAGTATTTGGAGCTACGGTTTCCTCGTTGGGGGTGCTGCGGAATGCCAAAAGGTAAAAAAACACCCCGAATAAAATCAACAACGACGAAAGCCCTGTTATCTTAGAAATTAATTTATCTTTCCTTATTATGGATAAAAATGTTTTCATATCAAAACCTATCAATATTTTCGACAAAAGAAAATCAGTTATAACCTGATTTTAAATATAATTCAACCTTACTACTAAAATCAATTTTATTTCCGCAGTCGATACTAATTATATTTCATTTGGATAATACTATTCCATTCCGATTTTTGAGGGAAATTTCATCGTTTGGCAGCGCATCCCAGGTTTTGTCGGTTCACCGCCCTTCTTATATCTCAATTGCAGGCGGCAAATCCCCGTGGGACATAAGACTTTTCCCGGATCGCAATACACAAATTCAGTGGGGACATAATCCTCACAACTAAGCAAAGTCCATTTCAATCGATTACGACAAAGCATAAGACATTTACAATGCCTGCATAAAATCCCCTTTGCCTTAATTGTTTCCAAAAATCCCCCATTGTGGACTTAAATTCACCTAACGGTATAAACTCATTATCGCTATCGGCTACGGGGGTGACACATTCCGTCACAGTTTGTAAGAAAAGTGGATTTTTTATGGAAAAAACAGTTTGCGATAGGCACTTGGCATATTTATGTTATTGATCGCACATTATCAATCGAGGTAATTTATGGAGAATGGAAATATCAGAGAACCAGCCGTCGCCGGCGCTTTTTATCCCGCCGATCCGGTGGCGCTATCCAAAGCAATTGCCCAACTTTTTGCCGATGCCCCAAAAATGCAATTGGACGGCAGATTGGTGGGGATAATCTCCCCCCATGCAGGCTATATGTATTCCGGCCATGTGGCAGCTGTCGGATATAAGTTGCTGGAAGGTGAAAGCTTCGATACCGTCGCTGTAATTTCACCGTCACATACGGTTTATTTCGATGGCGTCTCCGCCTTTCCGGGGGATGCTTATAGAACACCTTTAGGTGACATCGAAGTGGATGGTGAGCTTGTCGATGAGATTTCAACCGATTCAAAAGTTACTATCAAAAATGAAATCGGACATTCGATAGTCTCCTCACAGGGTGAGCACGCCTTGGAAGTCCAATTGCCGTTTCTGCAAATTGCCTTGAAAGATTTCAAACTGCTTCCTCTGGTGATGGGTGACCAAAGTTATCCTGTCTGTGAAAATTTGGCGGAGGATTTATATCGGGTTCTGAAAGACCGTAAGGCGTTAGTGGTGGCATCAACCGACCTTTCCCATTTTCATCCTTCCGACAGAGCGAGCCGTTTGGACAGTATTTTTATCGAGCAGTTTGAGAAATACCGCCCGGAAGGGTTAGCGAAGCTTTTAGGCAGCCGTAGTTGTGAAGCCTGTGGAGGAGGAGGGGTTATTGCTGCTATGCTCTATGCGCAAAAGTTAGGCAAGCCATCGGCGAAAATGCTCAAATATGCCGATTCGGGCGTTGTCTCCGGCGATCATTCCAGTGTGGTAGGGTATTTAAGCGGAGCGATAACCCTTTTGGAGGATTAAGCGATATAGTTGCTTATCGGAGAACCCATACTGAATATTGCTGACCGGGTTCTCCGCTTTCTCATGAATGGTCCTCCTTTCGGTTAATTATTCAGCCGTGGAAGTCCGCGCATAGGGGGAACAGATAATCCCGCGGTTCCCTTCTCCGTCTGCGATTTGCGATTATATCTGAAAATTATGGCGATTTCATACCTTCGAGTTTCAATAACAAAATGCTCTTAAAGAAAATAGTGCCATAAGTTATGTGAAAGCAAATTTATTTTAACACCTGTTCTGTTTTTTTACAATTTTATTTATGATTTATCGGATCGGTTTCGTTTGATTTAAAAGATATTGACAATTAAGATGGTTTTCATTAATATCTGTTTTGTAATCGGGGCGTAGCGCAGTCTGGTAGCGCACACGGTTCGGGTCCGTGGGGTCGGAGGTTCAAATCCTCTCGCCCCGATTTTAAACGATCAGCTTCAAGCTGTTAAAAGGTTTATTTCGTTCTTTCTTTTGGGAGGTTATCGGGTTGTATAATATCGAATTGGCAATTTTGATTTATGCGGATAAACAGGGGGCATTCGATCGATAAAAACATTGATGAAACAATTAAAAGACTACGAAAACAGATCATATCTTTCGGCGATAGAAGCCGCTAAATTTTTAGGCGTTACTGTTGAAAGGCTTCCTTATGAGCTTCCGTATAGGCTGATTAAAGCTTTCAGTTATATCGGCGAGACCGTCCTCGATCCTTTTGTCGGTTCCGCAACTACCCTTATAGCCGCCGCCGATTTGAAACGCAACGGAATAGGATATGAAATAAATTCGGATATCGCGCAGGATGCCTTGAAGAATCTCAAGCATTATCAAACTAAATTATGTTGGGATTATGAGTAAAAGGAAAAGTAATTTAACAGAATTAATTTTAATTCTGTTAATAGTCCTATCCGCCCTTCCTATTTGGGCGCAAGTGAATAAAACAAACGACACCCTTCACCAAAAAAGCGAAATAACTACCCCTCAAAGTGATGTCGCTCAAAAATCATCAAATAAAAGCTCTCTCACAAAAGAAGATATTTATCAGGAAGCTCAAAGAAGCCTCGATAGGTCTATCGGTATCCTTAACTGTGTTGGTACACTTATGGGAGTCTTAGTGGGGCTAATCGCAATAATTATTGCGATAGCAGCTACCATAGGGTTCTTTAATTATAAGGATTGGCAACGTATAAAAAAGGAAGCAAAAGAATATAAAGAGAGAATAAAAGGATATGAAAAAGAAGTTAAACCAATTGTTGAGTATATAAAAAAGGCAAAAGCGGATATTGAGAGACTAAGAAGTAAAATCGGGACGCCCTCCCTTACGGAACCCCCCTCCGACGAAGAAAAAATGACATTGGACGAATATACCCGCAGAACTGAGATTTTAGAAGCTCTCGGATTACCTATAACGGCTGAGGATTTATTTATCCGCGCAGCGGATCTTTTTTACAAAGGAAAGTTTGAGTTAGCGCTAAAAGCCTACGATAAGGCGATCGAACTAAAACCCGATTATGCTGAAGCTTGGTCTAATAAGGGCGTAACACTTGGTAAACTTGAACGCTATAAGGAGGCGCTAAAAGCCTACGATAAAGCGATCGAACTAAAACCCGATTATGCTGAAGCTTGGTCTAATAAGGGCGTAACACTTGGTAAACTTGAACGCTATAAGGAGGCGCTAAAAGCTTATGATAAAGCGATTGAACTAAATCCAGATTTAGCTGAAGCCTGGTATAATAAGGGTATTACGCTTGGTGATCTTGGACGGCAAGAGGAAGCGCTAAAAGTCTACGATAAAGCGATTGAACTAAAACCCGATTACGCTGAAGCCTGGAATAATAAGGGCAATATGCTTAGTGAACTTGGCCGTTATGGGGAGGCGCTAAAAGCCTTCGATAAAGCGATTGAACTAAATCCCGATTACGCTGAAGCTTGGTCTAATAAGGGCGTTACGCTTCATAAACTTGAACGCTATGAGGAAGCGCTAAAAGCCTATGAAAAAGCAATTAAACTAAAACCAGATGACGCCGACGCCTGGTCCGATAAAGGCGTTATGCTTAGTAAACTTGGCCGTTATGAGGAGGCGCTAAAAGCCTTCGATAAAGCGATCGAACTAAAACTCGATTACGCTGAAGCCTGGTATAATAAGGGCGTTACGCTTGGTAAACTTGGCCGTTATGAGGAAGCGCTAAAAGCCTTCGATAAGGCGATTGAACTAAAACCCGATTTAGCTGAAGCCTGGTCTAATAAAGGCGCGATGCTTAGTAAACTTGGCCATTATGAGGAAGCGCTAAAAGCCTTAGATAAAGCGATCGAACTAAAACCCGATTTAGCTGAAGTCTGGTATAATAAGGGTATTACGCTTGGTGAACTTGGCCGACACGAGGAAGAGCTAAAAGCCTACGATAAAGCGATTGAACTAAAGTCCGATTACGCTAAAGCTTGGTCTAATAAGGGCGTTACGCTTAATAAACTTGAACGCTATAAGGAAGCGCTAAAAGCCTTAGATAAAGCGATTGAACTAAAACCCGATGACGCTGGAGCTTGGTATAATAAAGCCTGTACTTATTCGTTAATGGGCGATAAGGAAAATGCTCGCAAGAATCTATCCAAAGCGATAGAATTGGATCCAAAGTTAAAAGAAGAGGCTAAAAAGGATGAGGACTTTAAGAAACTTTGGGACAATGAGGATTTTAAGAGAATAGTTGAGAACTAAAAGAATCGAATGATTGGATAAAAATATTATTTAGATTATAATATGGATTATATTTGGAAGTTAATTAAAAGACAGATTCAACCTGATGTATGGTGGTAATGACAAGGAACTTATATATCGGAGTTTTGGGGGCGCATAGCTGTAATCGCGAAACAGCGTCAATCGCCGAAGCCGCCGGCGAGTATATCGCCCGTCACGGCGCCATATTGGTCTGCGGCGGTATGGGGGGTGTGATGGAGGCCGCCTGCCGCGGGGCGAAAAAAGAAGGCGGCATAACGATCGGAATACTTCCCGGCACCAATCCCAACGAAGGAAACGGCTATCTGGATTACCGTATAATCACCGGTTTGGGCGATGGGCGGAATATGATAATCGTGCATACAATCGATGCCGCTATCGCTATCTCCGGTAGCTACGGCACCCTTTCGGAAATTTCATTCGCCCTGAAAAACAGCATCCCCGTGGTCTCGTTGGGAAGCTGGGATATTCCGGGAGTGATATTGACAACCGACAACCCGGAACTTGCGGTGGAAACCGCTATTATCAAAGCCAACCGTTAAGCGAAAACGATGGGAAAGTTGGTCCATATCGAAGCTATAATCAAAGGGGTGGTGCAGGGCGTCGGGTATCGATGGTTCGCCACCAGAAAGGCTATGGAATACAATGTCAACGGTTATATAAAAAACCTCCCCAACGGGGATGTCCAAGCAGTTGTCGAAGGCGAGGAAGGGCTGGTCAAGGATTTCCTAAAAGAATTGCGCATAGGTCCGCCTTACGCTTCGGTCTCCGAGATTATAACCAAAGAGGGAGAATATACCGGTAAATATAATCGGTTCGGGGTGGCATACTGATACTCGATTAATATCGATTAATATCAAAACATAGGACAAGGCGAGCAATGGACTTAAAAACAGTTATTCGGAACATTCCCGATTTCCCCAAAAAGGGGATAGTTTTTCGGGACATCACTACCCTGTTGAAAGACCCCGAAGCTTTTAGATATGCATTGGACAGCTTCTATCAAAAATATAAATCCATCGATTTAAACGCCGTTGCGGGGATAGAATCGCGCGGTTTCATCTTTGGGGCGCCGTTGGCTTATATGCTCAAATTACCTTTCATCCTTATCCGTAAACCGGGAAAACTGCCGGCGGAGACAGTCAGCCAAAGTTACCAATTGGAATACGGCACCGATTCGATTGAAATTCACCGCGATGCGTTAAAAGATGATGACAGGGTAATAATAATTGACGATCTGCTTGCCACCGGAGGAACAGCGGCGGCAAGTGCTCAATTGGTCGAACAATTGGGCGCCGAAGTTGTGTCGTTTGCTTTTGTAATCGAACTATCTTTCCTGAAAGGGCGTGAAAAACTCAGCAAGTACGAAGTCTTGTCTTTGGTTGATTACCAATCCGAATAACTGTCCGATTGAACTTTTTTTGAAAAAAAGATTGCTAAATCTATATTATCCACTATCTTTAATGCACGAGCGTTAAAGGGTTGGGATGTTGGGTGTGAGGGATAAGCGAAGGGTAGTTTTTTCTACAGGCTTTTAATTCTTAATAATCTTCTGAAATATTGACGATAATAAATAAAGCGGTTCATAAAAGTGTTAATTTTTTCCCTTATGCGGGGAAATGTTTTTTGAAATCGGATATGCGTTAGATAGTTAAAAATATCGGAATAATTTTTAGCAACGCAGATCTACGGTAGTTATCGTATATAAATTTTAATTTTTTAGGAGATATAATATGAGAAAAGCCCTAATCGTTTTAGCGGCATCGCTTACGCTCGTTTTGTTTTCGAAAACGATAATGGCGGGGCAGAAAAATTCGGCTGACAACACGCCGACAAATCAATATAGCACTATGACCCTTAAGGAAAGAATAGCCAACCTTGGATTGGTTATCCCCGAGGATGTGAAGGAACGCTTTGAGAAATTGGACAAGTTGCCTCACCCGACCTTGCTCGATTCCTCACCGCGTTTCGACTGGAGGGATTTCGGACGGGTCACTCCGGTCAAGGATCAGGGTGGTTGCGGCTCCTGCTGGGATTTCGCCGCTACCGGCGCCTTTGAATCATCAATACTCATAGCCGATGATGTATCGTGGAACCTCTCGGAACAACAGGTCCTCTCCTGCAATAGCGGTATTTCCAGCTGTAACGGCGGTTGGATGGAAGATGCTTATAATCTTTTTATGGATTATGGCGCGGTGGAGGAAAGCTGTATGCCTTATCATGCGAGTGACACTATCCCCTGCATTCAGGATGAATGCGATGTGGCGGCTGTCCTTCAGAATTACGAGGATATCCCTTTCGATTTAAACTCGTTAAAGAACGCCCTACTCAACGGTCCTCTCTCGACAACCCTTATGGTTTACGATGATTTCAATTGGAATTGTTATGACCACCCGGACTGGAATGAACTTAACCACGCCGTCGTAATTGTCGGTTGGGATGACAACCTTTGCGGCGGGGGAGCATGGCTTGTCAAAAACAGCTGGGGTCCCCAATGGGGGCATATGGGATATTTCCAAATACCTTACGGATCCTGTGGCATCGGACGATATAGCCAATTGCCGATTTACGATGACAGCGCATTACCTGAAATGATAGTGGATAAAGATTCTTTAATCTTTAACCTCTCCAGCGAAGGCGAAGAAACCCAAACCTTAACCCTTGAAAATACGGGTGGGAGAAATCTCTATTATAACCTCATTATCAAGACTCCCACCAATCAGGATTCCTTCGGTTATTATTGGCTGGATTCGGAATCCCCTCAAGGTCCGGATTATTCTTGGATAGATATTACCACCAGCGGGGAGCAAATCGATTTCGGGTCTCATCCGGATAACGATAACTCCGGCAAATTGCCTCTCGGTTTTGATTTTACCTTTTATGGTGTTGATTACAACAGCATCTGCGTATGCACCAACGGTTGGGCATCGTTTACCGAGGACCACGCCACCACTTACAATAATTATCCGCTCCCTGCAGCACTTCCGCCGAATGCCCTTTTAGCTCCCTATTGGGATGATCTGACTTTGGAGGATAGCGGCAGCGTTTATTTATACACAAATCAACTTGACACCACTATCGTCTCCTGGGTTGGCGTGGATAATGTGGAGCGGGACGGAGAATTTACATTTCAAGTTATTTTGGTGGCTCCGGATACAATAATCTATCAATACAACGATATGGGTCCCGGCGGATTGGATAGATGCTCCATCGGGATGGAAAACGACAGCGGCCGTATGGGATTACAGGTCGCGAATAACGAGGAATTTATCAGCGGCCATCGAGCGATACAGTTTTTGCTCAGCGAACCGATGGATTGGGCGGATATAGAGAATAACGGCAATGGAATAATTCCGCCGTTGGAATCGACGGAAATACCGATAACCTGCTCGGCAGGGGAGCATTCTCCGGGCAGCTACGATGGGATATTGGTCCTCTCGGCAAGCGATCCGAATTCCCCCTATCGCGAACTTCCGATTATAATGAATGTCGGTTCCAATGCAGTCGATAACGGCGTCAATACTCCCAACGGCTTTATCGCTTTAAGGAATTATCCTAATCCGTTTAACGCCACAACTACAATTGAGTATTCGGTGCCCGCGAAATCCCATATAGAGCTTTCGATATACAACCTTTTGGGGCAGAAGGTCGCAACGCTTGTCGATGGATATAAGCAAGCGGGAACATATTCAGTCGGATGGGACGCCGAAAATGTTTCCAGCGGAGTTTATTATTATAGACTTGCTTCCGATGATTGGAATTTAGTACAAAAGATGGTTCTCTTAAAGTAAGATTGTTATGAATGCTTGGGGGCGGTTTTACGACCGCCTCCATTCTCTTTGCTTCGGACTTCTGTTTGTTATGACTTTTTGATTCGTTTTTATAAAATATTAGCTGTGAGGGTAAAATGAAACACCGCTTAATCATATTGATACTCCCCTTAATAGCCCTGCTGTTGATGGGCAATACAGCTTCCGCTGAAGCGTCGGCCTCCGTTCAGGATGAGGGTACGGTTAAGAATAGACCCAATGACGATTTATCCCAAACCGATCCCAACAGCCCCGAATATCTCAAAGAAAGAATGAACTATTTAGGATTGAAAATACCAAAGGCGGTACAAAATAGTTTTAAGAAACTTAATAAGCTTCATCCCCCTTCGGTGCTGTTGGATGATGATTCCTTCGATTGGCGCGAAAATGGAGGCGTAACACCGGTCAAGGATCAGGGGTGGTGCGGCTCCTGTTGGGATTTTGCGGGTACGGGGGCTTTTGAATCCGCAGTCTTAATCGCTGACGGTTTCGTATGGGATTTATCCGAGCAACAGGTTCTCTCCTGTAATGATGATGGCGCCGGTTGTGATGGTGGATGGACGGCTTCCGCTTATACGGTTTTCGCCGGGTATGGCGCGGTGGAAGAAAGCTGTATGCCTTATCAATCCGATGACACCGTTCCCTGCACTCAGGAAGATTGCACACCTGTAGCCAAGTTAGTCGATGTTATCAACATACCGAACAATGTCAATTTCATTAAGAACGCTTTGCTCAACGGTCCCCTTTCCACGACATACACCGTTTACAATGGGTTCCATTATCATTGCTATTATCATGATGATACCGACCCAACCAACCATGCGGTGGTTATTGTCGGTTGGGATGATAACCTCTGTAATGGCGGCGGCTGGATAGTGAAGAACAGTTGGGGAAGTTATTGGGGAGACGGCGGGTATTTTTATATCGGCTATAATTCGAGCGGGATAGGCCAATATACCCAATTGCCGATATACGAGAACACCCTTCTGCCGGAGCTGTCATTCAATACCGATTCGCTCACTTTCAATATCGAACCCGGCGATACGGTGGTGGATAACATAGAGATAGGGAATGTGGGTGATGGGGAAATGTATTATCGCCTAGAAGCCTCCAACCCTTCCGATCAGGATGAATTCGGTTATTACTGGAGGGATACCAGCACCCCCGACGGACCCGATTATAATTGGGTCGATATCTCCTCCACAGGCGAGGAACTCGATTTCAGCGGTTCGCCGGATAACGGCAATTCCGGACCTCTTGATTTGGGATTCGATTTTAATTTCTACGGGGAAACATACGACAGCATAAATGTCTGCACCAACGGTTGGGCTTCTTTCACCGAAAGCAATTCCACACAATCGAACAATTCCCCGATACCGAATGCGGCAACTCCAAATACCCTCTTGGCTCCGTTTTTTACCGATTTAACCCTCTATTACGGCGGGGATATATATTTCTATACCAATGGAGCCGACAGCGCTGTCATCTCTTGGGTCGAGGTTCACGACAAGATATGGGATGAACTTTATTCCTTCCAAATAATCCTTATCGCCCCGAAGACAATCATCTTTCAATATGACCTTATGGGGCTGAACGCATTGGACAGCGCCTCTATCGGGATTGAAAACGCCGATGGCTCTATCGGATTACAGATAGCCTATAACGAACCTTACACCTATGGCTATGAAGCCGTTAAGTTCTCTCTTGGCTCGGTGGTCGATTGGCTGACGGTCGATAATCCCTCGGGAACAGTAGACCCTGCGGGTTTTCTTAATTTAACCGTCAAATGCGATGCGGGGGAACATCCGGGCGGAACCTATCATGGACTTTTGACGCTTTCCACCAATGACCCCTATTACTTGGTAACTGAAATACCGGTTGTTATGCATATCGGCGGAACATCTGTCGATGGGCAGGAAAACACCCCCGACTATTTTTATCTACGACAGAACCAACCAAACCCGTTTAATCCTTCCACCGTGATCAATTATGGTCTGCCGAAAGCCGGTGAAGTTAGGCTCGATATCTATAACATAATGGGGCAGCGGGTCGAAACTTTGGTAAATACAGATCAGCGACCCGGTTTGCATTCAGTCGTTTGGAACGGTTCCGATTACTCGAACGGAATTTACTTCTATAAACTTCGTTTCAGAGGCAAAACGATTACAAAGCGTATGACCTTGCTTAAATAGTATATACGCTCGACAGGGTTTCCCCGATTTTCAATAGGGCGAAGCGCTGAGATCGGGTAGCTTCGCCTTATTATCACCCGGCTGGGAAATTAAAGATAAAATAAAAGAATATTAAAAAGCCCCCGAGATAAGCGGAGGCTTTTGTAAAAAAGGAGGTACTAAAACGAAAAAGTTTATTAAAAGAAAGCTCTTGATGCTCCGAAAACCGCGGAGATAACCGAGCTTGGGAAAACCCCTATCAATATAGTCCCGGCCAAAGCGATTGCGACTGCCACAGCCAAGGTCGGTTCAATTGAAATTTTGGAATCATCGTCTCCCGTTTTGAAATACATCTGATAAGCGACCGACATATAATAATAAAGGGAGACGACCGAAGTTAGCACCGCTAAAACTACAATCCAATAATAACCCTTTTGGATGGCGGCGCTGAACAAATAAAATTTCCCGATAAAACCAGCCATCGGCGGAATCCCCACCAAAGATAAAAGAAAGATAACCATACTTATCGCCAAAAACGGGGAACGCTTCGAAAGGCCGGCATAAGCGGTAATCTCATCGGAACCGATCTTATTGTAAAAAGCGATAACCACGAGAAAAGCTCCGATATTGGCGAACAGATAAGCGAGCATATAAATTACCATCGAAGTAACCGCCAATTCCGAATCCCCCAAGAAACCAACTAAAACATAACCGATTTGGGCGATGGAGGAATAAGCCAGCAGTCGCTTGATATTATGTTGCTTAATCGCAACTACATTACCCAAGACCATAGCCATTGCCGCAATAGCCATAAATAACGGTATCCATTGCGCCGCCGCCGGTTGCAGGGAATCGTAAAATATCCTTATCAGCGCCGCAAGTCCGGCAGCTTTGGACGCCACCGAAAGATAAGCGGTTACCGGTGTCGGTGCGCCCTCGTACACATCGGGACACCACATATGGAACGGGACCGCCGCCAACTTAAAGGACAATCCCGCAATCAAGAATATTATCGCCAATACGAACAAAGGGCTTAAAGTAAGCATTTCCTCCAAACGGAGGCTTATTATATGCAAGGAAATCGAACCGGTCATCCCATAAATCAGCGAGATACCGTAAATCATTATCGCGGACGACGCCGCCCCCAAAATGAAATATTTCATCCCGGCTTCGGTTGATTTTAAATCCCGCTTCATAAAAGCGGAAAGGATAAACAAAGATATCGTCGCCAGCTCTAAGGAAACATATAAAATCAACAGATCGTCGGCGGCGGAAAGGAACATCATACCAACGGTGGAAAACAGTATCAAACCGTAAAATTCGCCCTGATGCTTGAGATTCTTTTTGGCGAATTCGATTGAGGAGGCAACGGTCAATATCGCCGAAAAGATAAATATGATATTGAAACTCAATCCGAAAGTATCGGCGCGAAAAGCCCCATAAAATGTCGTTCCCTGTTTTGAACTTAAAGATAGTATGGCGGTAATAATCAACCCGATAAGGCTTAAATAGCCGATATTTGGTTTAGAATCTTCACTGGTAAAAAAGTCCGCTACCAAGACTACGAATGTCCAGACAAGGAGGAAAAGCTCCGGATAAAGCAATGACAAATCTATCGGTATATTCATATCGACTTTAACCCGTAATTATCTTAATGACATTATTTATGGAAGCGGAGATAAAATAACTCAAAACCTTTGGATAAACCCCAATCAAAATTGTTAATATCCCCAAAGGAACGACTGTGAAAATCTCCCTGCCGTTTATTTCGGTCAAGTTTTCCCAACGGGTGTTAAACGGTCCGAGAAATACTTTCTGAATCATCCGCAAAATATAACCTGCGGTCAATACGACCCCGAGTATGGAAACTATAACTATCCACCTTTGGATATATGGAGAATTGTATGAACCGACGAAAGTCAGAAACTCGGAAACGAATCCGGACATTCCGGGCAACCCCAAAGAACCCATACCGAAAAGAGTAAATACCCCCGCATAAATGGGGACTTTTGCGCCTATCCCTCCGAAAGCGGCTATCTCCCTCGTATGCGCTCTATCGTAAATAACTCCGACCAACAAGAACATCGCCCCGGTCAAAACTCCATGGCTGAACATCTGGAACATAACGCCCGAAAAACTGGCGGTGGTCAAAGCCGCCAAGCCAAGCATACAATATCCCATATGCGAAACCGATGAGTATGCCACCAATTTTTTCAAATCCTTCTGCGCCATCGAGACGAAAGCCCCATAGATAATAGCTATCATCCCCAAAAGGGCGATAGGTATGGCGTAATAAATCGCCGCTTTGGGAAACATCGGATAAGAAACCCTAAGCATCCCATAAATCCCCATCTTCAAAAGCACCCCCGCAAGGATGACCGATACCGCCGTAGGAGCCTCCACATGGGCATCGGGCAACCAAGTATGAAACGGCCAGACAGGAACCTTTACCGCAAAACCGAAAAAGAAGGCCGCAAATATTATAAGCTGGAATGTATGCCCATAGGAACTACTGCGATGTATCAACTCCATAATATCCAATGTATGCGGTTCGGTATAGAAATAAACGGCGATTATCCCCACCAGCATCAGCACCGAACCGAGCAGGGTGTAAAGGAAGAACTTGATGGCCGCATATTCCTTCCTCGGTCCACCCCATATACCGATCAGGAAATACATCGGCACCAACATAATCTCCCAAAAAACATAGAAAAGGAACAAATCCAACGCTGCGAAAACCCCCATCATACTGAATTCGAGCAAGAGGAAAAAGGCGAAATATTCCTTAACCCTTATCTTTATTCCAAACGAAGCTATAATCGAAACGAAAGAAAGTAGGGCGGTCAAAAAGAGCATCGGGACCGATATGCCATCGGCTCCCAAATAATAATGAATGCCAAGCGATGGTATCCAGCTGATATATTCCACAAACTGCATCTTGGCGGTAGAGCCATCAAACTCGGCGAGAAGTATAAAAGATAACAAAAGCGGTATCAACGAGAAAAATAATGATGTATATCTGGCGGCGTTGTCCGCTCCCTTTCTCAATACCATTACCGCAAGCATACCCACCAACGGGGTGAATACCATATATGTCAGTATAGGAAAATGCATATCTATAATATCTCCTCTATTTCCAAGTCATTTTTTTCTACATTACCCTGAACAATATCAAAAGCACCACGCCGAGAAATATCACAAAAGCGTAATTCTGAACTTGACCGGTTTGAATCTTACGCAATCCTCCCGATATCCAACGGGTCAAATAACCGGCTCCGTTGACAGCTCCATCGATTATATAGACATCGAATGTCTGCCAAAGCCTCGAATTGAACAGTCCGAAACGCCCCACAAAATTGACGAACCAATCAATAATTCCAACATCAAATCTATAAAGCACTTCCATAAACCAATAAACGAATTTAATAACGGTGCCCATATAAAGCTCATCGAAATACCATTTATTAAGCAGGAAAGTGTAAATCGGTTTGAAACGCTCGCCCACTTTCACCGGATCGATAGAGCGCTTGTAGTACATCAAATACGCCAAATAAATACCCGACAACGCAACGATTGTGCTGATTATCATCAGCCAGATAACGGGAGATTCGTGATGCGGATGCTCAAAGAACACGAACGATGAATACCCCTTGTGCAACCAAGGTATCCCGACCCAGCCGGCGAAAATAGAGAGGAATGCCAAAACCATCAGCGGATAAGTCATATTCTTGGGCGACTCATGGGAATGATCATACTTGTGTTGGTCCCTCGGTTTTCCCGTAAATGTCAGGAAGCATAAGCGGAACATATAGAAGGAAGTCATACCGGCTACCAAGACAGCCACAATCAAAAGAAAATAATGACCCTCGCGCATAACAGCGCCGAAAATCTCATCCTTCGACCAAAAACCGGATAGCGGGAATATCCCGGAAATAGACAACGAAGCGATATAAAAAGTTATGGCGGTAATAGGCATTTTCTTTTGCAGTCCGCCCATCTCATTAATATCGTTGGTATGAACGGCATGAATAACCGACCCGGCTCCCAAGAATAGCAGAGCCTTAAAAAACGCATGGGTCATCAGGTGAAAAGTCCCGGAGACATATCCGCCGACACCCAACGCCAACATCATATAACCCAACTGGCTTATGGTGGAATACGCCAATACGCGCTTAATATCGTTCTGCACCAAGGCGATGGAAGCCGCCATAAAGGCGGTGAAAGCTCCTATATAAGCGATAGTCATTGCAGCGGTATGACTGACAACGATAATCGACATAATCCTCGCTGTCAAATATACGCCCGCGGCAACCATTGTAGCAGCGTGTATCAACGCTGAAACCGGAGTAGGACCTTCCATAGCATCGGGCAGCCATACATGTAGTGGGAACTGCGCCGACTTCCCGACCGCCCCCATAAAAAGCAGTATCCCTATCGCTGTCAATACCCCAGCGGATATCTGATTATTCTCAACCAAACTGTAAAATGTTTGATAATCCAAAGTATGGGCGAAGAAATACATCACCAGCAATCCCAACAAAAAACCCAAATCCCCTGTTTTAGTAGTGATAAATGCTTTCTTGCCGGCATTGGACGCCGATGATTTCTCGAACCAGAAACCTATCAACAGATAAGAGGTAAGCCCCACCAATTCCCAAAATATATAAGTACCGACAAAAGATCCCGAAAGCACCAAACCTAACATCGAAAATGTAAACAGCGATAAGAACGAGAAAAATCTCGGGAATCTCGGATCGCCGTGCATATACCCCAAAGAATATATATGTACACAGGAAGAGACGATGGTAACCACCAATAGCATTACCGAAGTCAAGGGATCGAAATAAATCGACAGGGGCAGACTAAATCCAGGAATAACTATCCATTCAAATCTGATGATGTGCGGGCCCTTGTCCGCAAGCGTCTCGAATAACGCAAATACCGAGAGAACAAAAGAAATCAAAACCGCCGTAATCGCTATACCCGAGGCGACCTTATCCCTTTTGCTGAAGAAGAAAACTATCAGCACATAGGAGACCAGCGGCAGAAGCGCTATTATGTAAGAATGTTCAATCATCGATACTAAATCACCATCTCATAAAATCAATATAATCGACATCAACCACATCGAAATTGCGATACATCAACACAACAATCGCCAACCCCACAGCCGCCTCAGCCGCCGCAATAGTTATGACGAATACCGCAAAAGCTTGACCCGTCAAAGCCTGAGGTGTCAAAAATTTCGAAAACGATATAAAATTTATATTGGCGGAGTTAAACATCAATTCGATGGACATCAAAACGCCGATAGCGTTCCGTCTGGTCAATAACCCAAACGCTCCTATACAGAACAGCAAACCGGATAGGACCAAATAATGATCAACAGTCGGCATATATCAATCTTTCCTCGCAATTACTATGGCGCCTATCAGCGCAACCAATAACACTATGGAAACTACCTCAAACGGCAGTACATACGATGTCATCAGCGCTTTCCCGATACCCTCCACCGTGGGGGAAGACGAGATAGATTTAACCACCTCAAAACCTGTTTTCGAAAGCGAAACCACAAAAAGTAAAAACAGCGAGATGATAATTAACCCCGCCGGAACAGGCTGGTCGTTATACTGCCTGATCTTTTTGCCGCTTAACTGATGAGTAACCATCACGGCGAAGATGATTAAAATGGTTACCGCTCCGACATAAATCAATACCTGCACAGCCGCCAAAAAATCGGCGTTTAAGCTGGCATACAACCCTGCCACACCAAAGAAGCAAACTATCAGCATCAAAGCGGAATGAAATATATTCCTGAGAGTTACCACAAAAAGCGCCGACACCAAAATTACCGCCGCCAATATGTAAAAAACAGCTAAACCCATCTCTCTACTCTTTACCCTCTTCGGTTTCGTTTTTAGGCTTTTCCTTTACATCCCCATCATCCTTTGTGGAGCTTGTCCCCTCTGCTTTCTTGTCTCCCGATTCCGCCCTTGCTTCCGTAGTTTTCGGTTTCGCGGTAGCTTTTTTCACCGCCGTTTTTTTAACAACCCTTTTTCTCTTTTCATATTTGACATCCCTGCCCAACTTCTGCAGGAAATCCATATCGTAAATCAATTCGCTTTTGTCGTAAATCGACATTTCATATTTGCCGGTCAATTTTATAGCGGAGAAATTGCAAGCCTTTTCACATAACCCGCAATAACAACAAATCCCCATATCGATTGTAAAGCTCGTCGGCTCGAATTTTTTGGTCTCGGGGTTCTTTTCCCTCTCGATGGTGATAGCCGCCACCGGGCAGGCTTTCTCACACATCAGACAAGCGGTGCAATTGAGCTTGCCGGTTTCGGTATCCGAAAGCAAAACAACCGTTCCCCGACTGCGCTCAGGCATAGTCCACCGTTCTTTAGGATATTGGAGGGTTATGGCATGCTTAAACAGATGCTTAACCGTAACAGCCAATCCTAAAATAAGGTTGTAAATCCCGTTCGTTGTCTGTCTTACCAAACTCATTTATCAATCAAGCCTTACTTGAAAACAACAATTCCAAAACCGACCAAGATTATATTCAGAAACGCCAACGGCAGAAGAAACTTCCAGGCGAAATTCATCAATTGATCCACCCGAATTCGGGGATAGGTCCAACGGAACCACATCAAAACAAATACCGATACCAGTGACTTCCCCATAAACCATACCCAACTGGGTATGAACCCCAAAAACGAGAACAACGGCTGCCATCCCCCGAAAAATAAAGTGACGGCTATAGCGGAAACGGTGAACATATTCACAAATTCCGCCAAGAAAAACATAGCGAATTTCATCCCCGAATATTCGATATTGAAGCCGGCTACCAATTCCTGCTCGGCTTCGGGGATATCGAAAGGAGTTCGATTGGCTTCGGCGGTTGCCGCAATATAATACACCAGAAACCCCAAAGGCTCCCTGAAAACATACCAATGCCAAAAACCACCTGCCTGAGCGGAAACGATGCCGTTCATCGAAAGCGTTTGAGCCAACATAACCGCCCCGACGATAGCCAATGAAAGCGGGACTTCATAGCTTATAATCTGCGCAGCGCTCCGCATCCCTCCAAGCAACGCCCATTTATTATTCGACGCCCAGCCAGCCATCAAAAGCGACACCACCGTAAAGGTAGTAATAGCAATAATATATAGAATTCCTATATTTAAATCCTGAACTATAATCCCCTTGCCGAAAGGCACCACCAAATAAGCCATAAACGCCGCCCCAAAACAAATAATTGGCGCCCAAAAATAAACAATCCTATCCGCATCTTTAGGCATTAAATCTTCTTTTTGGAGAAGCTTGACACCATCGGCTATGGTTTGTAGAACCCCGTGCCAACCGGTGCGCATAGGCCCATATCTCTGCTGCATATGAGCGGAGATTTTCCGCTCCCACCAAACCAAAAACAGAGCCAAAAGGGATAAAAATCCCAAAACAGCCAATCCGGTGATGACGGCAGAAATAATCGTTACCCACACCGGCGGCAAAAACCCATTAAGCCACTTTCCAATCGCCTCGAATATACCGCCAAGTTCAAACATCACCTATCAACCTCCGGCAGTATTATATCCAGCGAACCGAATATCGCTACCAAATCGGCGATTAAATGATTTATCCCGATAATCGGTAAAACCTGAAGATTACAGAATGACGCTGTCCTTATTTTCATCCGATAAGGTTTCGTAGAACCATCGGAAACGATATGATAAGCCATCTCCCCACGCGGAGCTTCAATACGGGTAAATACCTCCCCCTCCGGCGGTTTCCAAGTTCTCGGAACTTTAGTTTGGATATCTCCCCCGGGCAGGCCGTCAATCGCCTGTTGGACGATTTTAGCTGATTCCCTCATCTCCCGCATCCTCACCCTATACCTATCCCAAGCATCGCCATTATACCCCACCGGAATATCGAAATCGAATCTATCATAAATCGAGTATGACTCCGCCTTACGAATATCCCATTTTACACCGGAACCGCGTAAAGACGGTCCCGAAACCGAATACTCAAAAGCCGTCTCTTTGGACAAAATTCCTATATTTTTGGTTCGATAGAGAAAAATCGGGTTGTTGGTCAATAAATCCTCGTAATCATCGACCCGACTCGGAAATATCTTCAAAAACTCCCTCAACTTAGGCTCAAACTCCTTTGGTATATCCCAATTCACCCCGCCGATACACATATAATTATAAGTAAGCCTCTGCCCGCAGGTCATCTCGAATAAATCCAAAATCATCTCGCGTTCCCGAAAAGCATACAAAAAAGGCGTAACCGCCCCCAAATCAATGGCAAAAGTAGCCAACCAAACCAGATGGGAAGCGATACGGTTCAGCTCCGCCATAATAACGCGTAAATATTCCGCCCTCTCGGGGACCTCGACACCACCCAACTTTTCAGCCGCTATTACATAAGCATGATTCGCATTCATCGAAGCGACATAATCTATACGGTCGGTATAAGGGACAAATTGCGCATAGGTCCTGTTTTCGCCTATTTTCTCAATCGAACGGTGCAGAAAACCGACATGGGGCGTAATTTCCTTTATTTCCTCGCCATCCATCTTGATGACCAATTTACATACGCCGTGGGTCGATGGGTGCTGTGGACCCATATTGACCATAAATTCTTCGGTTTTCAGTTCTTTTACCGTCATACTTTATTTGTCCGGTTTAGTTATAAAATCCCTTCCGCTCCAACCGCGTCTCATCGGGTATTCCCCATCCCAATCCTCATCGAGCATAAGATGTCTCGGATCGGGATGACCCACAAAAACGATACCGAAAAGCTCCGCCGTTTCCCGTTCAAACCAATCCGCCACAGGCCAAACCGCCGAAAGCGTCTTGATCTCCGGACACTCTTCACCTTCCGCGGGAAGCAAGGTTTTCATCGTTAACTTATGATTAAATTCATAGGAGAATAAGGTTATTACCAATTGATACCCCCCCAATTTTTCACGATAATCCACGGCCCCGTAATTCGATACGGACAAAAAACGGGTTTCCATATCACCCTTAAGATATTCGGCTATCGACTCCCAGTCCCCAGGTTTGACCTCTATTGTGGCAACTCCACCAACGATACCGCTATCGATTATTTTATCTTTATATTCTTCAGTTATATATTTCAGTAAACCTTCGCTGTCCAATCTCAAACCTGTTAATCACAAGTTAGTCGGTGGAAGCCGCCCAGTCGGCAAGCTTTTCCTTCTTTATCTTATCCTGAAGTTTTAAACAAGCCTCCAAAACCGACTCCGGTCTGGGAGGACAACCCGGTATATAAACATCAACCGGTATAATTTTATCAACACCCTTTAGGACACTATAACTATCATAATAAAACGGTCCCCCCCTGTTAGCGCATCCACCCATCGATATGACATATTTAGGCTCCGCCATTTGATCATAAAGAATCTTGACCCGCTTAGCCATTTTGTGGGTTAAGGTACCGGCGACAATCATCAAATCCGCCTGACGGGGAGAGGCGCGGAAAATCATTCCGAATCGGTCGAAATCATACCGCGACGCACCGGTAGCCATCAGCCCCTCAATGGCACAGCAAGCCAACCCGAAAAGCATATACCATATCGATGACGCCCGAGACCAATTAAGGAATTTCTCCGCCGAAGTTGTCATAATTCCCCCACCCGGAACCCTCTCCACATAAGCCGGAAGTTTTGATATTATACCCATTGCAATGCCTTCTTCTTCCAGGCATAAATCAACCCGAAAATCAAAATTGCCAAAAAGACCAACATCTCAATGAAAGCAAAAAGCCCCAAGGCTCGGAAAACAGCGGCCCAGGGGAACAGAAAAACCACCTCCACATCGAAGATGACAAAAATCAAAGCAAATAAATAATACTTGACATTATATTGTAAATGCGAATCCGATAACGGAAACTCTCCACATTCGTAATTCCTTGATTTCGTTGGATTCGGACGCTGGGGTCTGATTAACCGCGCAAAAAAGAAAGTAATGACCACAAAACCGATGGCAACCAAAACCCAAATCCCGGCATAAGCGAAATTTCCGATCATCTGTTCATCACCTTTACAATCACAACCTACAAATTCAAGTTATCAAATCATACAATCTCAAATCTATTCAATCAACCAAAATCTCTGTAATTTTAATAAAAGTTAAAATAGAATTTTGCAAACTCTTGTCAAGGAATATTTACAAAAAGATGTGATAACTTTCACAAAAATTCCGTTTTATGAAATATACGCTCATCTTGACATTAGTTAATCGCTTGGTATATGGCAGGATACAACTTATCGGCAGAGCATCGTGTAATGCAAATATACTTCTTTTTAATTATGTTTGGAATCCCTGAATACCCACATAATAATAATGATATTTATTAAAATAAGGCTTTTCCCCTATGAAGTCTTTTTGTAAGGGCGGACACACCGGTCCGCCCTTATTAGAATTATGGAAAATAAATCCCTATTTCAGCAAGGTCATCCTTTTGGTGAAGACTTTATTGCCGGCATTTAATTTGTAGAAATAAATACCGCTGGAATAATCGCCCGCATCCCAAACAACCGTATGCGAACCAGCCTCAATATTGCCGTTAACCAGCGTAGCCACCTTCTGCCCCATTATGTTGTAAATCTCCAATGAGACATTGCCTGCTGTCGGAACATCAAAGCTTATAGAAGTCTGCGCATTGAACGGATTCGGATAATTACCAACCGAATATTTTTTGGGAATTGATACCTGCGAATTATTACAATTGTTATCAAAAGAATAATACAGGATCCCCCAAGCATTATCACCCATCTCGCCATTTTTCGCCGAGCCGGTTATACTGAACGGAGCGCTTCCCT
>JALSTH010000006.1 GCA_026983835.1 Candidatus Zixiibacteriota bacterium
ACGCTGACCAGCTCGTATATCAAACCGAAAAACAATTGAAGGAGTATGAAGGAAAAATAGACCCTGAGACCAAAGCCAAAGTGCAAGCCGCCACCGATAGGTTAAAAGATGCTATGCACAAGGATGATATTAACGAAATAAAATCGGCGACGGAAGCTTTGCAGGAAATTTGGCATCAGGCGGCAGCTCAAATGTATCAGCAGACACAACAACAAGCTGCGGGCGGCACATCGACTGAAGGGACTGAGGAAAAACCTAAATCCGAACAAGGAACCAGATCCGCCACGGAGGAAACAAAATCGGGTGATGAGGATAAGGCGGTCGATGCCGATTATGAAATAGTGGATTAACATAAATCAGCCGAAGGGCTTCCACATAAAATTTGAGTAAGCCCTATAGATTTAGCTTGATTTATTATTTCAATGCGATATATTTAGATTTCACAAAAATTCGCCGTTTATTGATAAGGAATTGAGATATGCCTACTTATGAATATCATTGCGAAAATTGCGGGGAAAATTTCGAGGAATTCCAGCGGATAACCGAACCCCCGATTACTGTCTGCCCCAAATGCCATCAAAACGGGAGTGTGCATCGTGTTATATCGGCTGGAGCGGGAATTATTTTCAAGGGAAGCGGATTCTATGAGACGGATTACCGATCCCCCGAATATAAGAAAGCTGCGGAAAAGGAGAAAAGCACAACGAAAGCTAAATAGTCACAAATAAATCAAAGGTTGAACACAAAAATTGAGCCTTTCGATAAAAAGCCCCTCCTTCTTACGAGAGGGGCTTTCTCACTTCAAGGAAAGAGAGTGAGGAGTATTACTATTCTTCTTTATCGGTACCTTCTTCGGGTTCGCGAGGGATATCTTGGGGGATATCTTCTTCTTTTTGCTTTTCGTCCGCGGGATGATCTACCGTCAATTCAGCGCGTTTTTCAATGGCATCCAATGGATGTTCATGCTCATACATCTCCACCGGCATCCTTCCGTTTATCCAAGAAGGATTCATGGGATAAACCTCCGGATTGAAAATAGTTGTATAGAAATGCCAAACCAGTATCGCCAGCGTAGCCAACCAAGCTTCATAATAATGGATTACCAAAACGACATCCAGAAAACCTTTGGGAAACACCTTTATCGCCAGATTGTCAAACCAAAGGAGTAAGCCGGTGGAAGCCATAATAATCGTTCCCCAGATTAACGCCCAATATTCCGCTTTGGCTATATAACAGAACCTACCGAACTTGGGCGGCGTATCAGCCAACCCAAGATTATATTTTACTTTTTGAATCAATTGGAATAAATCGTTTTTATTTGGGGATATTTCAACTATAAACTGCCTCCCTCTATCGGTGGTTAGATGGAAGAGGTGCCAAATGGCGGTAAATATCAAAACACTCCCAGCCACGCGGTGTATAATCCCGCGAACCACAAATCCGCCATCCCAACCGAAAAGCATAGTCGCCCACCACGACTGCGAAAAGCGTAGTGAAAAACCGGTTATGACCAAAACAGTGAAAGATACCATTAGAAATGTATGCTGCCAGACTTCACTATAGGTCATCCGCTTTACAATCGACTTTCTCAACAATTCGGATATTTTCTTGCGTAAATCGATTAGCCAATGAATAACCATAAATCCGATTACAACGGCAATTAGGATTATATAAATTTTTGCAACTATTTTCGCCGCCTTCGTTTGCGAAACTCCCCCGTCTCCATGTATCGGCGTATCGGCGAGTTCCTTCGAAATACCCGGATGGCATTTGCCACAGGTTTTGGGCAAATTATCCGGATAGATAGTCGATCTCGGGTCGGTATGCGGGAGGATAAGGTGAGCTCCATGGCAGGAGGCGCAATTGGCGACTTTTAGATCCCCGGACTCACTCTTCAATCCGTGATAACTGTCGATATAGCTTTTTAATCTCCCTGTCGGGATCCCGTATTTTTGGTTCAACCGTGCCGACTCATGACAGGGGGAACAGGTAGCCTCCGCTATCCGAGCAGGACTTACCGGAGAACGGGGATCCTTTGGAGAGAGGATACCATGCTCGCCGTGACAATCGGTGCAAACAGGCGAATCGACTTCACCTTCCGACGCTAACTGGCCATGGATACCCTGCCAATAATCATCCTCGATCGATTTATGGCACTTGCCACAAGTATGAGGGATGTTAAAATGCGCAATCGGTGATTCGGGATTGTTCGGGGGTAAAATCTTGTGCGCGGTACCGCCGGCGGAATGACAATCCGTACAGGTAGCCGCTGCCGTAATTCCTTCGGATGTAGCCTGCCCATGCACGCTGGTTTTATACAGTTGCACCGGGTTCTGAAAAAGTATGTTATGTCTTTTCACCAAATTCAGGTCTTCATGGCATTTGCCACAAGTCTTCGGCAGATTGTGCGAATTAACGCTTGAGTACCTGTCCGAGGGTGGTAATATATTATGCTTACCGTGGCAGTCGGCACAAGTCGGAACATCCTTTGCTCCGACTGGCAATCTGCCGTGTTGCGTATATGTTTCGGCGACATCGGAATGGCACTCACCGCAATCCACCTTGGGCAACTTTTCATCGTGAGGTAATTCCGTAATTGCAGTATGACAATCCACACATTCCAAATCCTGATGGATGGACTTCGACAAAAGGCTGTCATAGGTTATATTATGCATACCCTCGACCTCATCGTGACAATCTAGGCAATCCTCGTGTGTCGGGAGGGAATTTTTGCCACAATTCGCCGTTTGTGCCATATATATGAGGGACACAGCCCCCACAATTATCATACCTATTAAAATATAGGATATCCTTTTCATAACGCTCATACTAAAACCAATTCTCAAAATCGTGTTTATTTATATTTGATGGATGGAGCATCGACAATCGCCGATGCTCCATCCGCTATCTATCCTTATCTAAGCCCAAAAGTTAGGCCGGTGCGGAGTACATAAAGCGAACCAGTTTGATCGCCGTAAACATAGCCGTTGTCATCGATAAAATCTATGTATATTATCTCCGCAGTGAGAGTTGTTTCTTTTCCTACCTTATAATCCCCCGAAATCGATAAGTCGAACCGTTTATATGAAAGGTCCGAGAAAGTATTCACGGTACCATAATTGAAGTCGAAATACTCCAAATTATCGAGAGCATCCTGCGGTGGTGACGGCATATTTATCGGATCGAATTCCGCTTTACTTGATATAAAATCGCCGTTTAAAGTAAAAGATGCCCTCTTAATACCCAAATATGTCAATCCGCCGGAAAACATATCGACGGTTGTTTTGTAATCGATGGTGCCCATAAATGAACCGTAGTGCTTTGGACCTCCAACTGAGGCGTTAAACATATGACCGGCTCACCCATCCATCAATGCCACCGCCAATGGACCGTTCAACTTCTCATACATCTGAGTTGCAGAAGCATAAAAGCTCCATTTGGGATTTAAGGCCAATGTAGCCGATAAATTCGGTTCCAAAGCGGTTCTCTCGAAATCAATAGTTCCCATATCATTGTTCTTGTCAAAACTTACCTTTACGCCCGCCACTAACGACAACTTATTCGAAGGAATGTATCTTATGGATATATCCGCCAGTTGCGAAAGCGCGGGCAACTTTGTAATGTCACCATAACGATAATCATCCCTCTGGAAATAATAAACAAGCGAGTTATCGGGCAACGGGGATGCCACACCGTTCATCCGCTTTTCCAACAAACCACCGACCGCCATAAAAGGATTATTAATCTTTTCGATATGAAGCTTTAGTCTGCTTGAGAATCTCGACGATGGCTTATAATGGAAATTGGCTTCGGCAAAAATTGTTTGGGTATTATATTCCTGATTGTATGATGGATAATCATCCCGTTTATCGCTCTGATACCCGGCGGACAATGCTATTCGATACCGTAATGAAGGTCTATAAATAAAATCTCCGGATCCTTTGAATACTGTGCGGGTAAGATTGGAATAACGGGTATAATCGAAATCCTGTCCCCCTCCTGTCCGCCCTTCTCGCCAAGGCGGAAGATCTACGAAGTAGGGATCGTTCCGTATCCGATTCAGGGAAGATTTACCGATAAATCTCAAGGTTTTACTTAAATTGGAATAGAACTTCAAAACCCCGCCATTGGATTTGGCGGCAATTCCCACATCCTTATTCTCGGCTTTCGAATGGGTAAAGCTTCCTGCCAAATCCCCAAAAGGCAGTTCGGTATGTCCTTTGATCGTTTGCGAATATTTATCCGTTTTACTGATTTTCCCATAAGGAACCGATTCGCCATCGAACAACATTCTCGACTCAAATTCATCTATCGCACCACCGGTTACCGGATGCTGAGCAACATCATAAAGAATATCTGTCTCACCCGCTCTTGATTCCGTTTCCCGATATCCAAATTCATAAGCGATCGTCGACTTTCCCACCTTCCCCTCGATCCCACCCTTTATATTGTGTGAATACAAATCGATATCGGCGGTTTCCGATTGAAGGTGGCAAGAGGAACAATGCATGGAAGCGATGATTTGATGTTCCCCCTTTTCGATGAAGCTTTTATGCGCCGCATAAAGCCTTACTGCGAAATTATCCTTGTTTAATATCTTCGCCGAAACATCGGAGGATATCTCGTGGCGGGCGAATCCATACTCCGCACCGGGATTTAAATCCTTATGAGTAATCATCTTTCCACCGGGGGTATTGCTCGTATCAACAACTTCACGGACAGTCATATTCTCCAGCAAATCATGCCCCAACTGATGGTAAAAGGAACGATAACCGAGATGAGCGCTCCAGATATCTCCACCGACCGCATCGGCATTGAATTTTATCCTCTTATCATCATAATAAATCGCCTTTACCTTCAGTATTTTATCATTACGGGTGCCGATATAATTCAAACCGAATTCAGGTTTCGTAACGAAGTTGGTTCGGTAATATTCCCCAGCCTTTTGATAATAATCGGCAGAGCCGGTATAATGGGCGCCGAAATACAATCCCCAATCGTATTGAACGAGATTATCGCCGCAGTATCCTTGACCAACGACAAAGGCGACGGCAATGATTGTAAAAACAGCTATGGCTATTAACTTTTTCATTTCCACCTCCTTACCTTGTTAGGGCGCCGCCCTGTCCCGAAATGGACTGCGACGGTAGGTCTGAACCATGAATTTCACTATGACACTCGGTACACTTGGTAAGCATAGCCGATTTAAATCCGGTTTTGGTCGATAATCCGCCCCTGTCCGGGTGAAGGGGCGCTTCAAACTCGCCGTCATAACCGGTAATCAGCGTATGGAAGTGCGCCGGATGACAGGACAAACAAACAAACGGCTCCGCCTGCGTAAGAAGGTTGTCCGCAACAGAACCATGTGGTTTATGACAAATGAGACAATCCTCATTTACGGGATCGTGTTCATAGATAAAAGGACCCTGCTTATCGGAATGACAACCCAAACATTTCTCACGATTATCCATACCCGAAAACTGAACTGACTTTTTGCCATGCATCGAATGGCAATCCGTACAGCTCATTAAACCCTCTAAAACCGGATGATGGGAAGGCATTCTGAATTCTCCCATCTTTTCCTTATGGCAACCTAAGCAGAGGGTTTGCTCATCGGTTTTCAATAATCTTTGATTGTCCGAATGGATTTTGTGACAATCCAAACAACCGTTATCCGTTTCGGGGTGATGCTCACCCATTGCATAACCTTCCGGATAACCACGGTGACAATCGAGGCAGGGAGATTTCTCGTTTGGTTTATAATCGCGGTTAAAACTGTAGATAAGATTTGGATCGCCATCCTTAATATGCTCCGAACCCGGACCGTGGCAGGACTCGCAATAAATATCATTTGCGCCATCGGAAGACTTAATGCTGATGCGATGGACATTGTAATTAAAAGATACGCTTATGTCATCATGGCAGTCGGCGCAAGTTTCGCTTCCCACATAGGAAGCATTCGATGGGATTCGAGCGACAGCGGTAGTAAAAAAAGCCGCCCATAATAAAAACATCAGGAAGATACATTTCCACCTGCAAAAACCTCTTTTCACTAAAACCATAAAACTCCTTTCTCGAAGCAACCGCTCCCTTTTAATTCTGTGAGTATCAATATGTCGATTATTCTTACTGCCAAAATCTCCAAAACCTCGCTATGGAATCTTCAACCCACGAACATAAATCCCGATATTGTTTCTTATTATCTTCTCGCTGGTGAATGTTCTCCCCTGTTTGTTCTTCCAAAGATCCATCCCCAAACTACAATCCATCACCATCCCGACAAAACATCGGGCGGTTATTTCGGGGTCGATCTCTCTAATCTTTCCCGATTTTTTGAGTTTTTTCAATTTCTCCGATAAAATTCTTACGAAAGGTCCTCGGATAATGTTAAACACTTCGCCGGAGAGATCGTGATTTTCCAGAGAGCAAAAGAGCAGAAGCCTTGTAAATTCGGGTTTTGAGCCGTAAATATCGATTATATGTCGGGCAAGCGTAAAGAGTATTTCTTTTATATCCTCGCTTTTAGATATTTTCGACTCCAACTTGTCGATTGTCAATTGTTTCTTCAGGTTCTGCAATACTTCCCGATAAATAGCCTGCTTAGACGGAAAATATTTATATAACGCCGGTTCGGAAATGCCACACGCCAAAGCAAGCATCCTTATAGTCAACCCATCATAACCATTTTTGGCAAACATCGAAGTTGCCAACCTGACAATCTGTTCTTTTCGCTGCTCTGCCGTTAAACGCATATAGTTTCCGTTTGGTTAGTTAACGCTTACTAACCTGAAAACTTACTATTATACACCTATAATGTCAAGGTATTTTTGAAAACTTTGTTAAAAATTTCACCTAACCGTTGATAATCAATAAGCTAAAAAGTATTATTTAGCGGGGGTTTTCAATGTGCGGGGAAAATCCTTTCTTGAAAAGATTGGCGTGAGGTAATATTTACAGATATAAGACAGGCCGCTGACCTCAAATCCCATATCGAGATATAGATTAACTGCAGGCGTGTTATCCACATAAACGCTTAAATATATTATCTTTGAATAGGGGTTCAATTCATTTATCACCGCTTGAGTAACTGCCCGGGCTAATCCTCTTCGTCTGTACATCCGCAAAGTAATGACATTCCCTACTTCGGCGACATATTTCGTATTAAAATGCGCTCCGGCGACGGATACAAGCATATTCCCGTCAAAAGCACCGTAATAGGGACCATACATCAGCGATTTCGGAGTCCATACCATCCCCGGCACCATACTGAACAACTTCGATATTTCTGGTAAATGCTGTTCATTAAGCCTTATTATCTCTATACCCTTAGGGATACCTTTTAATTTCGTTCGCTTCGGATCATATCTCATTTGGTATTCGGGAGTATAGTCCACTAATAAGCCCGCTGATTCAAGGGAATCTTTCGTTTTCGCATCAACAGTGGAATAATATGGCTCTATCCCGGTATTTGGAAAATCATAAAATCTTTTGGCGAGGGGCAATGAAATACAAAACCCTTCGGTCTGGTAAAATGATACTGAATTGAACGGCAAACCTTTCTCAAAAGCAACCAGCCCGACAAATTTCTTTCCCTTATAAACGGAATAAAAATCACAGGTTTTGTTAAATTGCAGAATATCCGCAATTACTGTGGCGTTTTTGTATATATCTCCTAAAATTTGCGGAAGATGATTCCTGGCCGCTCGTGATGTAATCAATTTTATGGTATAATTCATAGCCCCATTATGCTTTCGATTTAATTTCGGCGTTGCCTCAATAATTCGACTAATAATCTCTATCGGCGGAAGCATTATGGCATTTATTCTCAAATAATGGTTGAACTGAAATTGTTCTATTCTTGACAATTCGTTTACCATTAACCAAATAGAATCGATAAAATTTTAAGGGTTGCGGGATGTATTTTGCAATTATTGTTGACAAAAAGATCGAAATTAATTATAAAAACATTGATATCTATCGGGTTTTCTACCAAACGATAGCGTTGTTTGAAAACAATTTTATTAATTAAATTTCATTAATTAATTTAGGGGCTATTGTCTAATTAGTTGATTTATCTTTCGATAATAGCTCCCTTAAAACCGGTTTTTAATCGAAGATATGTAGTATCTATTGCTAAATCATCAACCGTAAAACATAAGGAGTATCTATGAAACTCAAATTAGTAATGTTATTGATTGTCGGATTGTTCATTCTTGGAACTGTTTCGATTGCTTTGGCGGAAGCACCTGTTTATGTGGTGGAAGTTCGTCATAATCCCCCGGACCCATTGGATTTCACGGGACATAAGAGGTTTAGCGATATTTACCCTGTCGTCGGTGATACATGGACAGAGCATATCAATGTTTATGGCGTGTCGGTTCCATTGCATTTTAAGGTGATGTCGGACACCGAAACGGTCGAAACACCTGCGGGACTATTTGAAAATTGTGTTCTTATTCGGGTGAAAATTCAACTCTGGCCCATATATGACGACAGCCTCAAATATTGGAACGCCGAAGGGGTCGGGCAGGTAAAATCGTATAGCTCCTTCGATGACAAAACACAACTTTTGGTTAATTACAATATCGAGGGAGGATACGGATATGACCCGATCGCTATCGGGAATTGGTGGTTGTTCGATGATGATTCCCGCCCGGCAATTGTCGCTTATGAAGAACATTTGGGTTATAATTGTTTTCGTTTTCAGGATCAGGATGCCGAAAGTATGACTTGGGTGGAACCAACCGGGGTTCCCGGTCCAGACCTCCCCGATGTCTATGTAGCTATGATGCCGGATTATATACCGGTAACCACCTTCCCCGGCGGATCCTTCAATTACACCGCCACTTTGGGGAATACCACCTCCTCATCTCAAATCAGCGATGTTTGGCTGATGTTGAATGTACCAGGGTACGGGTTATATGGCCCCATTGATCGATTCGATAACATTTCAATCGCCCCCAACAGCGCAATTGTAGTTTCGGGTGTTACTCAGGACATCCCCACCTTTGCCCCTTTGGGAGTATATAATTATATCGCCTATTGCGGCGATTATCCTTCTGACATAAACGACGAGGCAAGTTTTGAGTTTACGGTCGTTCCTGAAAGCACCGGCACCACCGATAGCTGGGGCGTTGGTGATTGGTTTAAGGAAAAAGACAATTCCATCCCAACTTCTCCCATTTCGGTAATGAATTATCCCAACCCCTTTAATTCCTCAACCGAAATAAAATTCGATCTACCCCATCAATCTTTTGTCAACCTTGAGGTTTATAATATAATCGGGGAAAAAGTTGAGACTTTGATTAATGGACCAACACCCGCCGGAGAACATAGCATAGTTTGGGATGCTTCCAATGCCTCTTCGGGGATTTATTTCTACCGCCTCTCAACAGAATATATGACGGTCGCAAAAAGGATGATACTCCTCAAATGAGGTTATCCCCCATCCATCATAAGAGCATTCGTCATTAAAAAAGGATAGCGGGTTTCGATTTCCGCTATCCTAATTTTTGGTTCGCCATTCGGCAACCCGATTTATTTCATCAACGCCAATCTCTTGGTTATAACTTTATCGCCAACAGTCAAGCGAGCGAAGTATATCCCGGATGAATATGTCGAGGCATCCCAATAAACGGAATGTCGCCCGGCGGATTCATAACCGCTTCTCAGGGATTCCACCCTTTGTCCAATGAGGTTGTAGATCTCAAGCGTTACATCAGATGAGCTTGGAAGGGTATAACGAATCTCGGTCCGAGCATTGAACGGATTCGGATACGCTCCCACAGTAATTTCATCCGGCAAATTGGCATAATCGCCGTTTAAGAGGGACTGTGCTTCCGCAAAAGGCATTTTCCTTCCATCTTCGCTTAAAAGATATAAATCGTTTAAAGGAGACCCCTCCAGCTCGAAAGATTTCGCACCACAATCGGGAACATGATCATTCATCGAGGTTGCACTAACAGTGGTCATCTGCTCATCATAACCAATGACGGTATCCCCTTGAACGGCATAAAATTTATAAAGGTAATTCCCGATTATTGAACAGTCGGCAACCCAGTAATGGACATGGCCACATAACTTCCACAAAGGGGGAAGAGCGGTCGAGTACGGCCCAAAAAGTGGACCCAGAGTCATATTGGTCGCTTCACTATGAACCTCATCGTAGATATCAAATTCGATATATTCCGCAGTATTATTCTCCACCAAAATATCAGCATCGAAATAACCATCTCTAACAAGCGCCGTATCAACCGCAGTAATTGATACATCCAAAATCATATCCTGCACTAAAGCCATATTCACGGGCACTTCAACGACGGGGTCATACGGGTCATTGGAATTAATAGTTATAACAGCCGAATAATCTCCTATGGTTAACCCTTCGGTATTGAAATAAATAGTGAAAGAATCCGTCTCACCGCCGGAAACTGAATCGTGCTGGTAGGAGGCGGAAAGCCAATCAGCCCCCAAATCCACCGAATAAGTTAGAAGGGCATCCCCTTCATTAGTGATATGTAATTTCTTTGCGAAATGAACGCCCTGGGAAAATGTTACATTAAAAGCGCTTGGATTTACAGCAATACTAGGCGCATCGATAATCATATTCGGATTCAACGGATTTAACGCATCATTCGATGCCTCCGATTTTAGCGCATTGCCCGCCTGAGCTGCGCTCACTCCCCAAAACAAAATACCCAGCACGGCAAATAAGATAACTATTTTTTTCATAAAAACCTCCTCTTTAAAAAATCTTTCCATTAAAATAAATCCTTGTTAATAATCTTATCGGCATTTTCTGTTTTTTTTCTAGCGCCTTCCTCCTTTCTGAATATTATTCCATTAATACAAACAATCCGGGGTTTCAAAACTCTTTATACATAACAATATAAATTATCCCTAATATAGTTTTTGCGATCCTTCGCTATTATGCTACCAACAACCCAAATGTAAATCAAACATTACCTTAGGATGTAAAAATGTATTATATCCATTTCATTCTGTCAAGCGAAAATTTATGATATTTCAAAATATTTGACTTTATCAATTATTTTAAATAAACTTATAATTATAAAACAATCTAATTTTAGGAACAAATTATGTTTAAGAAAATTATGGTCCCCTCCGATTTATCCATCCGCTCTTTGGAAGCGCTTAAATATGCAGTCAATATCGCTCGGCGCTACGATGGCGAATTGACATTGCTTCACATCGTCGAAGAATTTATGAGCAAGGAAGAGATGGTTATGCTGAGGGTCAGCCCAACGAATTTTATGGATGCTCAGAAACAGGTGGCAATTGCGGCAAAGGAGATAATGGAAAAAAATATTGAGCAAATCGGCGCTTCGGATGTAAAACATAACATTATACTAAGGCAGGGGAAACCATACAAAGAGATAATCAAAACAGCACAGGAATTGGAAATGGATCTGTTGGTCATTACCACTAACGGCAGGACAGGAATTAACGAGAAGATATTGGGTTCTACCGCAGAGCATATTATTCGTTATTGTAATATTCCCGTACTGACAATAAGAACCAAAGAGTAATTCAGCGGGTTAAGAAGCTATTTTAATAAAATCATCCTCTTATTGATAGCTATCCCCCCCGACCGTAATCTGTATATATAAATCCCCGATGATACACCTACCCCATTGAGATTCTTGCTGTCCCAATTGATTTTCCCTTCCCCATAAACTTTGAACGCCTTAACCAACCCTCCGTTAAGATTGAAAATGCTCAAAACCCCGCTACCGTTCAACCTGAAGGGAATTGCGGTGGAGCTATTGAACGGGTTAGGGTAATTTTGATATAATCCGATGGAATTGGGTTGAATCGGACTTTCTTCGGCTATATCGGTGGTTGTTATTTCTTTTGCTAAAAGGGTCAGATCCGGATTAAAGATTACGCTATCAGGGTAAAAGGGAAGTTGAGCGGTAAAATGCTGTTGTCCCGAAGTGATGAAGAATCGTAAGGGCATCTCGATGCCTTCTTTATAAGCTTTGAAATCGAGGAAAGTTTCATAGACGGTTTCGGATTGAAGTTGATCGGCGTCCATTTCTAATTTATAACCGTTTATATCCGTCGATATCTCTATATTGAAGCTGAATTTCGGATAACCGGCGGTATAGACCCATTGATTGAAAAATTGTCCCAAATCCTTTCCGGATATTTCCTCACAAACTCCTCTGAAATCATCGGTGGAGGCGTTGCCGTAAGCGAACTGCTCCGCATATTCTCTCAATATTTCAAAAAACATTCCATCGCCCAAATAAGCGCGGAGCATTTCCAAAACATAAGCGCCTTTCCAATAGCAAGCCGCTCCGAAAGTATATGGGGGGTCATAGATGGGATAACTGGAAACGCTGTCGTTCTCGTAAAAGAAACCGTTCATTATTGAACGAAGCTCCTGATAATATCTGTCCTCACCATAGAAATCCCCCAGCCATAATATCTGGGAATAAGTAGCGAAACCCTCATTGAGCCAGATATGGCGGAAATCGGCAAGGGTCACCAAATCGCCCCACCATTGATGCGCTAACTCATGAGCCATTCCCCTTTCGGAAGTCCTATCGCCTTTGATCCATTTACGGTTTATGGTGCTTATCGATTGATGTTCCATTCCGCCATATTTGAATTTGGAGGCGGCAACCATTCCATATTTATCGAAAGGGTAATCCCCAAACAGATCGACGAAATAAGAAATCATAGAAGGGACATTTGCAAAATCATACACCGCTTTGGAGGAGTCCTCCGGATAAACATAATAATAAATCGGGATAGACCCCCCTTCCCCATCGGGAGCATAATCTATCCAGTTGATATAGCGGGCAACGGTTATCGCCATAAGGTAGGTGGCTATCGGATGATCCTCCCTCCAATTAAAAGTCGTAGTCGAGTCGCCATAATGCTCTTCGCTTCCGAGAAATTCCCCATTGGAAACAGCAGTATAACCGTTCGGGACGGTTATCGATGTTTGGAATTTCACCTTATCGTAAGGTTCATCGAAACAGGGAATCCAATAGCGGGCATCATAAGGTTCGCTCATTGTATAAGCGCAACTATCATTGAAATAAAATCCCTTCTGGTCATCTCCCCCTCGAATCCCATAATAATAGATATTCAGGTTTATCGTATCGCCCGCATTATATACCGCTCCCAAGAAAATATACAACAAACTGTCATCGGTGAAAAAACTATAATCGGTATTACCCTGTTTAATCGAATCGATTTCCAACTCACGGCTGTTTAGTTTGAATATGGTAATCGGCGTATCCGCCACTATGGCGGTGAAATGATTGACGGCATCGAAACGGGCATCATCGGGGGAGATTGTAATATCGAGATCATAGGAAAGCACATCAAAGGAATGAGTCGAATCGAAACAGGTCGCTTTCTCTCCGCAGGTTTTTGTTTCACCGAAATCCCCAAAGATAGGAGCTTCGGCGTAAACTAAATTAGATATCGATGCAACTATAATTAGATATGTCAGGATTATACTTTTTTTCATTGAGCGTTGCAGTTATTAATTTATACTTGTAATCAAGATAAGATTTTTTTAGGTTCGGTCAAGTATATCATATTACATTTAATCGGGATATGTCAATCCAGAAAAAAGTTATTTCCGCCAGCAGGCGCTGCGATTTAGTCGCCTTTTATCCGGATTATTTAATAACAAGCCTCAACCGTTTCCCCCCTGAAGAAGTGCATACTATTGTCTTATGGTCGAAAAACCCCCGCAATTTGCTCGATTATCCCTCACTGCGTAATAAGTTATCCGAATACAAAAATCTATATTTGCTTTTGAGTATCACCGGACTGGGGGGGACGATCGTGGAACGAAATGTCCCTCCGATGGATACAATCTTATCCCTAATCCCCCAATTGATGGAGTTTATCGGCGGTGCTGAGCATATCGCTGTTAGATATGATCCCTTACTTGAGATTATCGATCGAAAAAATGGGGAAATGATTTCTAATATCGATGGGGATATCGCCTTAAAAATACTTGATAAGCTTTTTGATTTTAGAGTTAATAGGATTATTGTTTCGGTGGCACAGGTTTATAAAAAGGCTGTGGCGAGAATGGCGAAAAACAATTTGACTTTTTCGGAAGGGTTTCAGCAAAAAGCGGAGGCTTTCCTTTCGGATTTCCTATCTTTGGAAGCGCTTAAAAGGGATATTGTTTTGGATTGTTGCACTGTTCCGAATTTAACCCCTCGGGGATGTATTGATGGGGAATTGCTTTCGTCTATTCATCCCCAAAAACATCCCGCGCCAAAAACGAAAGATAGGTCGCAAAGGATATATTGTAATTGCACCAAATCGATCGATATAGGTAAATGGTTCAGCTGTCCGCACGGTTGTGTTTATTGCTATGGCAACCCGATGATTCTCTGATGGCTATAGCCCGTGAAGTCCCCGTTTACACGGGATAAAAGGATTGCGGAGATGATATTTTAATTATAAATTATTTCTTTAAGTCAAATTGAAAAATTCGATTGTGGAATGATAAGCAGATCCCACGAAGACTATTATAATCTAATTCCGCTTGAGGAAGCTCAGGATTTGATAATCGACAGCGTTTCGATTTTGGAACCGATTGAAGTTTCGGTATCCGAATCATTGGGTTTGGTTTTAGCTGAGGATATTCAAAGCAGCATAAATATCCCCGATTTCGATAACTCGAGTGTCGATGGATATGCGGTCATCATCTCCGATTTGAATGGCGCTTCGGTGGATAACCCCATTGAATTAAACGAAATAGGGGAGATACCGGCGGGGAGTTATCCTGATTTCGAGTTGACAACAGGCAATACGGTTCGGATAATGACCGGCGCTCCGATTCCCAAAGGAGCGGAGGCGGTGGTAATTCGCGAGGCTGTCGAGACAAACGGCTTGAAGGTTATCTTCAAAACCTGCCCTTCGGCTGGAGAAAACATCAGACCTGTTGGGAATGATATTCGCAAAAAAGAGAGATTATATAAGCGGGGACATACCATACATCCGCCGGATATCGGGGTTTTTTCCGCCATTATAAAAAAAAAGGTTGCGGTGTATCCTAAACCCAAAATCGGCGTTTTATCTACGGGGGCGGAGATAACTTCGGATGATATTCCACCTGCGAAGGGAAAAATAAAAGACACCAATAGGCCTACCCTTATTTCATTCTTGAGCTATCATAATTATCCCGCTGAGGATTTAGGTATGGTTATCGATGATCCTGAACATCTCGGGGAGAAATTGAGGAAGATTGTCGATTTGGATGTATTGATAACAAATGGCGGGGTTTCGGCGGGCGATTACGATTATATCCCCCGTATCCTTGAAAAATTGGGGGGAAGCATATTTTTTCACAGGGTTAGGGTCAAACCCGGAATGCCTTTTATGTTTGGAAAATTAGGAAAAACTTTCATCTTCGGTCTCCCGGGCAATCCTCAATCAGCGATAGTGGGCTTTCATCTTTTCGTTTTACCGGCGCTCGAAAAGATTTCCGGATTTGGAGAACCATATTTCCCGAATATGTATTCGGGGACCCTATCGGAGGCGGTCGTAAACAGCAGTTCTCGTCCGTTGTTTCTTCCCGCACGGCGGGAAAGTATTTTGGAGATTGTTTTTATTCATCCGACCGGGAAGACATCGTCGGGAGCGTTGTCCGGTTTCAGCAATGCCGATTGCATAGTAATAATACCACCAAAAAGCAAATTACATAAAGGGCATCAGATTCAATACTTCAACTTATACGAAAAGGGATAATATCCCCCGCTAAAATTTACCGCTGAAATTATCCCAAATATTAAGGGAATGAGTTTTACCTCAAATCCCTCCCGAAGTTAAAGGTTTTATCGCGAACAGCCGCGGTGATATATGAAAGGGGTTTTTATGTCGTTCCGCCTTTAGTATTTGGCGCGTCTCTCGATACGGTAATTGGATCCGGGGAACGATTTCGTGTATTTCTTTAAATCCGCAAAAATATGCGAAACTTCGCCTAAATGGGTGAACTTCACTTTTCTCTGCGGGATTACGGCGATTGAAATAGTCATAATCGGAAATTCTTTTATAAGCCCTCCTCGATCCGCTACCTTGATAAATCCTTTTTTTATATCATCCTCGCCATACCAAGCAATAATCATTTTATCAAAGGTATCGATTATCATCCTGCAAACGGAATCCACCTTTGCAAAAGGGACCACAAATATAAAGTCATCCCCTCCTATATGGCCTATGAATCCATCCGGCACCAAATCCAAAACCGTATCCCTGATTATCGTGGATGTAAGGCGGATTACCTTATCCCCGTAAACATAGCCATAATAATCATTGTAAGCCTTGAAATTATCCAAGTCCGCATAGCAAATAGCGAAATCATCCCCATCCTTCAACCTCCTATCGACATCCGATTCGATAGCATTAACTCCAGGAAGGTTCGAGGTTGGATTGACCCCGATATCCCTCAAACTTCTGAATAAAAGCATACGAAGTTTGGCGCCGATTATCTCCGTGTCCCAATCCTCGGTTAAAAATTCCTCCGCTCCGTACTCAAATCCCCGTATCACAATGGATCTTTTCGGATTCGGCGAATAAAGTATTGTCGGTATCAGCTGAAGAGTCGGGTGTTTTTTTATATTGCTGAGCAGTTTTATCCCCTCGGAGATACCTGTCCCCAAGGCGATAATTATAAGATCCAAATGGGAATGACGGTGCTTTTCAAAAAGCTCCTCGAGGGAGACAAAATAATGAAATTCCACAACCTGAGGAATAAATGTCTCCCGCAATTTACCCTCGATCTCAGCCGATAATCGATATAAGGCTATATGATACCTTTTCCGATTGGAATAAGGTTTTTCGAGCTGCGCTTTAGAATGCTCTTGCTCGCGGGTGGTATAAGATGTGGGTTTCTTTAAGATATTCTCTATCAATATGAGTATATATCTCCGTAGTAGAAATATCGGCATGACCGAGCATTTCCTGAACCGCCCTTAAATCGGCTCCGCCCTCGAGAAGATGTGTGGCGAAAGAATGTCGGAATGTATGGGGCGATATGGATTTCGTAATTCCCGCTTTTTTTGCATATTTTCTTATCAGTTTGAAAACAGCATCCCTTGTAAACCTCTTTTTATGAGAAGTTAAAAAGAGATAATCCCCCGAAATAGCCGAGACATAATGCGGTCTGGAATTTTCAATGTAATTATCGAGAGCTTTAAGGCAGGGTTTCCCCAAAGGCACTATCCTTTCCTTTGAGCCTTTACCTAAAAGCCTTACCGCCTCCAAATCGAAATAAATATCATTCAGCTTGGCATTGACAGCCTCCGACACCCTTGCCCCGGAGGAATAAAGGAATTCCAACAGAGCCTTATCCCGAATCCCTTGAGCTTTAAGTCCGAAGTTCTGAGAAAGTAAAACCCTCATCTCCTCAATCGATAAAACAGTCGGCAACTTTCGGGTTATTTTCGGAGATTCGACATTCTCGAAAGGATTGGCGGGGGATAATTTCTCCCCAAAAAGGTAAGAGTAGAATTTTCGTAATGCTGAGATTTTAAGGGCGATACTGGAAGGGGACAATCCCCGCTGGAAAAGATTATTAAGATAGAATCCAATATCCTTGCTTTCAACACCGCCACAATTTATTCCCCTGCTTTGAAAGTAATTAAAAAAATCCTCCGCAGCATCGATATAAACCATACAGCTATTATTGGACAGCCCGCATTCGAGCCTTAAAAAATCCTCAAATCCTTTAAGGATGTGCTTTTTATTATTTTCATCCATATCAATATGATATATATCACAATATTGCAGAAACCCAAAGGATTTCCTTGCTTATATTTTTGTCCTCCCCAACCTTTTCCTCGCTTACTTCGACGACATTTCAATAATACTTATAATCATAATAGCGGGAAATGAAAAAATAAAGGTTGCAATTTCCAACCTTTGGGTTATAATTAATTTGGTTATCGAAGCTGATTTGATTTGAAAATCAGGGAGTTGGGAAATTGAAAAAATCTTTAACACCTAACCGATGAAGGTTACCCTCTGAGGCTGAGTGTACGCCGTGACCCCTCACTTGGGATAGCGAAAGCGAAATGTCTCGGACGGCTGTAAAAACCCTTTACCGTATTTATACGGAAGTGTTTATTCAATTTCCTGCCCCTATCAATAGTGCCATCTTTATCGTAGAGGTGGCACTATATTTTCCCTTGAATAAGCCTATTTCAGTAAAACCATTTTAACAGTCGAGGTTTTATCCCCCGCAATTAAACGGGCGAAATAAACGCCCGAAGGGAAATTGTGTCCATCCCAACGGACTGAATAACCTCCAGCCGACAGCCTTTTTTTCAAAAGGGTTTCTACTTTTTTACCGAGAATGTTGAATATATCCAATTGAACATCCTGCTCGGTTTGTAGCTGTATTACGATTTCAGCCGCAGGATTAAAGGGGTTGGGATAGCAACTTAACCTCTCATTATCCATAAGCGGTTCGGAGTCTGATCCTCCTAAATTCCTCCTCCATCCGGTAAGCTCATAATCACTATATTCCCCCGCATAAGATTCACCAGCCTTTTGGAACTCGAACGATGAGGAATCATAAACAACATCCGGGTAATGTCCCACATAAGCTCTGTATCGATATGTTCCCGCAGGAGCATAGTAAGGAATCTCCTGAACCACATTTGAATCCACGACGCTTTCCAAGGGTGAAAGCGTTAAATCATATAAACCGAGCGGACCTAATTCCCCGCCTCCGGGGAGAGAAATAAAAGTCCAGACATTACAACTGTCACTTTCGGCGATATTGTTATCAACTATTCCTATATATTTAATCTCCCCACCATCGGCAGGAATAATCATATAAGGGGATGTAGGAATAATTGTAATGTTCGCCCGCGGCATATAGGACATATCCGCTAATCTGATTTTCGCCCCCTGATAAATCTCTTTTGTGCTGTCATCCTGAACGAAAGCCACAAATTCGCAATTGCCCAAAACAAAACCTAAACTATCAAGATCGAACTCTTGGGCAAAATAATAGCTCCCGCCTTCCTGCATAACCACGGCATCGCCTTCGGTGTCATCCATCATCCCTCTAAAAGTTTGATTATGCCAGACGGTGGAGTTAGGAGCCACATAAAACAAATTCGATTCGGTCAAAGCCAAGCGGACATTCACCGGATATTCGGGCATATCGTCTTTGGCAGTTATAACTACATTAACAAACCCCGTTTTACTCTGCCAATCGAGGGATCCTGATAAATCGATTACCAATGGAGATTTAACTGTTAATCGCGATTGGATACTATCCTCGTATTCGGTATAATAATTACTGTAAGTTCCATCCACGAAGAAACGGGGAGTTCCATTCATCCCGTAATAATTTATTCTTTCGTTATTTTGTATCGGGTTGAACAAATAAAAAGGATCATCGGGATCCGGCGAGCCCTTATGGTATCTGATAAGAGCCAATCGATCGGAATAGATCGGATAAATTTCATCCAGTTCCGTATCGGAAAAATAACAATAAAAACATCCTGTGTTTGTAATCAATTCCCCGATGACCATCCGTGTAACCATTTCGGCACGGGCGAAAATGTTCAACGATAATAAAATGGCAATGATAAAAAATGTTAGCCCCATTAACCGCCTTTTCAGCAAACGCATAAACTCCTCCTGAGTATTAATCTTGCTGTTTTTCTATAATGGATTATTTTAAAAGAACTCTTCCGAATGGAGACTTCAAACGGAAACAACAATAATATTATAATAATATAAGCATATTAGTCAAGTATATTTTCATACCTGTAAATTTTAAAATCCATCAACGCCTACGGCAATCGATATTGAAATTGATTGTCCGTTTAATTTGATAAAAAAACAAAAAAGCCCGTTTGAAAATTAATTTTCCCCTTCTTTTTCCGCTTTGGCTTCGGCGGCTATCTTCTCCTGAACCTCGTAAGGAACCTCTTCATAATGTGAGAATTCCATCTCATAAGTTCCTCGCCCCTGGGTCATAGAGCGGAGAGCGGTGGCATATTTATACAGCTCCGCAAGCGGAACCATCGCTTTTATTATTTGGTATTTTCCTGCCGGTTCCATTCCTTGAATTTTCCCCCGTCTGGAGGAGATATCGCCCATAACATCCCCGGTAAAATCATCCGGCACCGTAATTACAACATTGTAAATAGGCTCCAACAGTACAGGATTGGCTTTTAGGAAATTACTCTTAAATGCCATCGAGCCGGCTATTTTGAAAGCCATATCCGAGGAATCGACCTCATGGAAGGAACCGTCATAACAAGTGACCTTTACATCGACCACACGATATCCTGCGAGTTCCCCGGATTCCATCGCTTCCAACACTCCCTTTTCGACAGCTGGGATAAACTTGGAGGGGATTGCGCCCCCGACTATGGCGTTAATGAACTCCAATCCTCCCCCTCGAGGGAGAGGCTCTAATTTTAGCCAGCAATCGCCATACTGTCCTCTGCCGCCGGATTGACGCTTATATTTCCCCTGCCCTTCAGCTCTCCCCTTAATAGTTTCCCGATACGGGATTTTCGGTTTTACCAATTCCACTTCGACACCGAACCTCTCCTTTAACCGCGAGGTCTGGATATCAAGATGCATTTCGCCCTGTCCATAAACAATGGTCTGCTTGATATCCGAATCCACTTTCATAAAGAAAGTAGGGTCTTCCTCATGCAATTTCGCCAAACCGGCAGCAACTTTGTCTTCCTCACCCTTGTTTTTAGCAACGATCGCCATTCGATGCAACGGCTTGGGAAATTTCGGCGGTTCTATTCGGTATCCCGTTCCCTTTTTACAAAGGGTATTTCCTGTATGGGTATTTTTTAATTTCACCGTTGCGCCCAAATCGCCGGCTAATACGGCATTAACTTCTTTCCTCTCCTTGCCCCGAAGCAAAAATATTTGATTTAAACGCTCAGTTGTCTGATTGGAAACATTTTGTAATTCGATGCCCGGGGTAACTTTGCCGTTATAAACTTTGAATAAAGAAAGCTCGCCGACATGGTGGACAGAGATGGTTTTAAATACATAAACCACCGTCGGACCTGATTCGGAAATATCGAGTTCCACTAATTTATCGGAATCGCCCTCAAAAGCCAAAACGGGACCCATATCCAAAGGTGACGGACAGGAGGAAACAATAAAGTCCGACAATAGATCTATCCCAATATTTTTGGTAGAGGAACCAAGCAACACCGGAGATATCTTCCCGGCAGCAATCCCGGTTCTCAAACCAGCGATTATTTCCTCATTGTTTAATTCGCCGGACTCGAAATACTTCTCCAATAACTCATCATCCGATTCGGCAGCAGCCTCCATCAACTTCTCGCGCGCGGAAGAAGCAACATCGACCATATTTTCCGGAATTTCCGCCTCGGAGGGCTTACCATCGGTATAAATATAAGCCTTCATTTTCAGCAGGTCCACAATACCCTTGAATTCGAGCGCTTTACCTATGGGGAGCTGCATCGGAACAACTTCATTACCATACAAATCCACAAGGTTATTTACAACCTCATCCGAATCGGCATGCTCTTTATCCATCTTGTTTATGAAAAACAACTTGGAGCATTTGTTTTGCTCCGCATATTTATATGCGATCTCGGTTCCGCCCTCCAATCCTCCCACTGCATTACAAACTATAACTGCCGTATCAACGACCTTCAAACCGCCGACAACTTCCCCTATGAAATCGGAAAAACCGGGTATGTCGATAATGTTTATTTTGGAATTTTTCCACTCCATATAAAGCATTGAGGATGTAATGGATATTCTCCTATCTATCTCATCGGAAAGATAATCCGATACCGTAGTCCCATTATCGACCGAGCCCAAACGGCCGATGGCGCCGCTGTCATAAAGTAATGCCTCGGCGACCGAAGTCTTCCCGGAACCCCCGTGTCCCACCAGTCCTATATTCCTTATTCGGTCACTTGAATATTCTTTCAATTATAAATCCTCCTGTGAACCCTATTTAATTCATAAACTTTTTATCTAATTAAAAATCAATAAAAAGTCAACATAAACTTACTATATCAAAAGCTACTTTTACAAAATGTCATATTCCCATATATAAAAAGAGTCGCCCATAACGGGCGACCCTCCTGCTAACCTCAACAACATCTGGGGTAAATTATGAGGTCAAAGTATTTTCCAGTCTATCAATGGGCAGTAGTTAACGATTGTATCGCATCGTTCAGCAATCCGAACGCATATTTGCTGTTGTGCACCCCCTTACTTCCGTCATTCTCCACAAATTTCTTATTAAACAAAGCTTCCAAATATAAACTATCGGTTTGATTCGGATAGCTGTCCAGCAGACCCGAAAGAGTGCTCAACAATGCCGTAACGGAGTCCTGCACCCCATCGACATTGAAGTCTGTCGCATCCAAGTGGCAGGAAGTGCAATTATCCAAAGAAGCCTTGAATGTATGTGGCGTAACCGAAGAGAATCCATCTCCACTTATTGTCTCCTTGGAAATATGGCAGGCGGCACACTGATCGACTTGGAAAAGGGTTGTATGATCCGAATTCTCATAAGTTTTGCCGGGATATTCATATCCGCCCGTTCCGGCAAGCATGGCTCCTTCGATATGAACCGGATCCACACCATCATATAAATCGTTAACTTCAAGCGTACTGCTGTTATGACACCGTCCACACATATACCCAGACATCTCCCTTAACTGCCCGGAATGACGATCATAGTGCGGATCGTGGCAGGCCAAACAAACAATGGATACCGTATCCGGATCGAATGTATCGCTCGGTTGCAATGGATATTGATGTTTAGGATTAATCTCATTTGCATAATATAAACTGTCCAAATATCCGAACCCTGTATGGCATTCCGCCCCGCAACTGACAGCCAATCCA
>JALSTH010000007.1 GCA_026983835.1 Candidatus Zixiibacteriota bacterium
ATATCGAATTCAAGCTTTGGAAGCTGTCCGGTGCCGGTCATAGTTTCGCGCGTTACCAAATATGGAACTCTATATTCAATATAGTGATGCTTCGTGATATGCAGATCCAACATAAAATTAATCAGCGCCCTTTGAAGAGCAGCCCCCTCTCCCCTTAAGACCGGGAAACCACTGCCGGTAATTGACGCTCCCCGAGGTAAATCAAGTATATCGAGGATTTCACCGATTTCCCAATGTGCCCTCGGTTTGAAATCGAAGTTCGGTTTATCGCCCCATTCCCTAAGGACGGGATTATCTTCCTCTCCATCGCCGATAGGAACATCCGTATGCGGAATATTCGGGACCATCAACAGAGCATTGTTTAAATCAGCTTCAACCTCCTTCAAAAGGGAATCGAGTTCGGTAATTTTATCGGAGATTTCCTTCATGCGAGAAAGCAGCTCCGATGCGCCTTCGCCCGTTTTTTTACGCTTTGCGATTTCCTTCCCTCCTAAGTTGCGTTCCTGTTTTAATTTTTCGACTTCTCTCAATAATATTCTCCGCTTCTCATCCAAACTGAGGAGAGCATCTATATCTGCCGATTCGTGTTTGTTCCTAACCGCCCGTTTTACCAGATCGGGATTACTTCGGATAAATTTCAAATCCAACATCTTAAATATTATTCCTCTAAGTAAATATTTTTCCCAAAAGACGCAATACTACTGCCGTAGTAATTTTGGTATCATATAGCATCGACATTCTTTCCGAATATCTCAAATCGTACTCCAATTTCTTCCTATTATATTCATCGGGTGGCAATGTCTTATCCAACAACCGCGTTAAATTTATAATACCCGGTTTAACTTTCCAACGCTCGTTATACGGCGAGAGAGTCCCCATAAGCGGGAGACTTTCCTCTTTAATGTTAGGTTCGGGCCCAACTAAACTAATCTCCCCCTTCAACAGAGCCAAGATGCCCGGGATATATTCCAATTTGGTTATATGGAGTATCCTGCCGACGGCATTGTCGGGGATGGCGGTTTTTGATTCAGCCTCCGCAATTTCGTTCCGGGAAATCCTGAATTTAGGTATTCCTATTTTCTCTCCACCCAAACCGATATATTTTCGCTTAATCAATACAGGATGCCCGATATATAATCTAACCGCCAAAGCACAAAGCAATAATAAGGGGGAAGTTATTATCAATAAAATAACCGCTCCGATTATGTCGGTCAACCGCTTAATGCCCCATTCCCAAGTCCTCATCCGTTCGGAATAGATTTTGAACATTTCACCCCCGTACAACCTCTCGGTTTTCAAACCGCGGATAGTATCCATAAGATAAGCCGGAGCCTTAAATGTTATATCCATAAAATTGCCCAGCTGTATAACATCCGCCATCGATTTTCCCTTATATTCGGCATTAAGTATTATAACATCGGAGACACGATATTTTTTCACAAACTTACTTAATTCACTTATGGGACCCAATACATCGTTATCGTTTTGATAAAAGGATACCCTGCCGATAATCTCCATTCCCAATTTCAACTTATCGGAGACTCTCTCTCTAAAATCATTATAGGATAATTCATCCCCAACAACAATCGTCCGCCTTTTGGACAATCCTCTGCTGTTATAATAACGAAAAGCCAATAAAATAAATAACCTTAACAAACCTATAAATATTATAACCAATAAACCATAGAAAAACAAATGAATGGAATAAGCCAAGAATTCGGAGAAATCCAAAGTCATTAAAAGAAAAATCAAAGTCCCTATAAATACAGCCTTAATCAGTTTAATCATTTCAACTCTCAAATACCTGTCCCAAGTGAATTCATATTGTCCCAAAATCCCAAACACAAAAAACCAATAAAAGTTAATCCAAATGGCAGCGGTTATAAATTCCTTTATTGGGATATCCATAGGAGGTTCAAAAATCCCCGAGGAGAAACGAATATAATAAAAAACCAGAAAGGCGACATTCAAACCTAAGGAATCGGCAAAAATAAGCAATATCTTCTCTTTGATATTTGCGAAATTACGGTTTAAGTGAATCCCAAAAACCAAAAGCAGGAAGGCAACCAAAACTACGGCAATCAATTTCCAAGTGGAATCGGGGCTGATATAAATCAGATTCCCCAACAAAGCCAACAAGAGGCAAATCACAAATATGCCCCAAACCGCTTTACTGGACCTGATGCCCAAATTAACGAGGCGATGGGATGTATGATCTTTGCCTCCCTGAGACATAGGCCTTCCCTCGCGAAGGCGGGTAAAAGTAACAAAACTTATATCGAACAACGGATAACTCATTATCAAAAGGGGAGCCAAAAGGTCCTGTGGCAAAGGATGATTTACGGCGAACATAACGCCCATCGAACCAAGCGTATAACCTAAAAACATACTGCCCGCATCCCCAAGAAATATCCTTGCCGGGTTGAGATTGAAATACATAAAACCCATCAATGCCCCCATCAGGGAAATCCCCATAACCACCAAAAGCGGTTCCGAAGAAGCAAATCCCAAAACAGTAAAACCCAACGCCGCCGCAAACGATATTCCCGTGCATAGACCATCCATATTGTCGAGGAAATTCAGTGCATTCATTAAAGTAACCATCCACAGCAAAGCAATTGTAAAATCAAGGGGGGTATTCTTTAGGATACCGCCCGCTTTACTGAATACCAAAAATAAAATAGCAGTTAATATCTGCCCGAAAAATTTACTGCCCGGGGTAATATCCAAGGCATCATCAATCAAACCAACCGCGAATATTATAACCGCTCCGATAATATAACCCGTTATTACACCACCTCCGGCAATGCCGGCTGATATTATTCCTATAATAAAAGTTATAGTGAATCCAAGTAATACCGCAGAACCACCAAATAAGGGGGTAGGGACAATATGAATCTTCCTTGAGCTCGGTTTATCGAGATATCCGAATCTGCGCGCAAAAGCTATTGCAACCGGCGTCAAAGCCAGTGTGGAGAAAAACGATAAGGTCAGCATTCCCAATAATAACAACATTAAGGAATCCCCTGATTAATTGTTGATAAAATATAATAGAATTGATAAATCACCACAATTGATTATAATATCGGGAGATAAAAAGTTCCGAAGGTTTTCATTATCATTTTTAACGGGATTAAAGACGCAGAAATAATCAAGCCTTGAAATAATTGATAATCTGTTGGATCGATTTTCTTAAATCAACCTTTGGTTCATACCCTATCAAATCGGAGATTTTCGAAATATCGGGCACCCTACGCCTCATATCCTCAAAACCCGATTCAAACGCTTTTTCGTAAGATATAAATTGGATTTCCGATTCACTGCCGGTTAATTCCTTTACCAACTTCGCCAGCTCCAATATTGTTATTTCTTCATCCGTACCGATATTAAATACTTCCCCCACCGCTTTGGGCTCACTCATAAGCAGATATAGGGCGCCCACAACATCGGAGACATTCGTAAAACATCTCGATTGCTGTCCATCGTCAAATACCGAGATAGGATGATTAAGAAGAGCCTGCTGAACAAATGTCGGAACCACCATGCCGTATTTCCCCGTTTGACGGGGTCCTATCGTGTTAAATAAACGTGCGATTATAACCGGCAGCTTCTTTTCGCGATAATATGCCAAAGCTAAAAACTCATCAATCGCTTTTGAACAGGCATAAGACCAGCGGCTTTTGATGGTAGCCCCGAGGACGGAATCGTCTTCTTCTTTGAAGGGGACATTGTTGGATTTACCGTATATTTCCGATGTCGAAGCAATAAGTGTTTTCACCTTATATCGGTTGGCGTATTTCAGCACAGTCCCGGTACCTATGATATTTGTCTCAATAGTTTCCACCGGATGTTCGATAATTAAACGAACCCCGACCGCTGCGGCGAGGTGAAATATGACATCACACCCTTCTATCAATCGCTCCATTAATTGTTCGTTCAATATTGTATTTATATGGATTTGAAATCTTCGGTTCTCGGCAAACCGTCTAATATTATCGAATTTACCGGTGGATAAATTATCAACTACGACAACGCTATCACCTTTTTCAAGAAGATATTGCGCTAAATGTGAACCGATAAATCCCGCTCCCCCTGTTATTAATGCTTTCATTTATCCTCCAATTGTTGTCTTTTCAATTCCTTCTCAATTATTTTCGCGGCTTCCAAAAGAGATTTGACGACAAAATCGGCAAACTCTTCGGCGCCATCTCCGGTATGCTTATCATCCGCCCGAATCAAAATCGTCTTACAGCCGGCGTTCCTGCCGGTAAGCATATCGGAAATCATATCCCCGATGAAATAGGAATTCTCCAAATCGATGTCATATTCCTCCTTCGCTTGGATCAGCATCCCTATTTTCGGTTTGCGGCAATCACAATTATCGTCGGGATGATGAGGACAATAATTTATACCGTCGATGATAATATCAAGTTGTCGTAATGTGTTCAACAGCCATTCATTGAGATAATAAAAATCATCCTCCGTATAATACCCACGAGCAATCCCTGACTGATTGGTTATAATAATTTTCAGAAATTCCCGCGGAATGGCTGCTAAACCATCTATAGCGCCCGGGAGAAATTCAAATTGATGGAGTTGGTAAGTATATCGTAAATCACGATTGATTACTCCATCCCTATCCAAAAAGACCGCCCGATTCTTATGCTTCTTACTCATATCCTTCCCGCAAATGCTCCCGAAAATAATCAACGGTTTTTCTCAAGCCTTCGTCAAAATTCGTTTTGACCTTATAACCAAGCAATTCCTTCGCTAATGATATATCAGCCAATGATCTTTTCACATCCCCTTTTTTAGGCGGAGCATATTCGGGGTCTATATCGGTTCCAATAATCCGATTTAATTTTCGGAGTAGCGTATTAAGATCATACTCCTCTCCACAAGCGATATTAATAATATTACCGACAGCTCTATCGGATGAACAAGCCGCCAAATTTGCTTCAACCACATTATCAATATATGTAAAATCTCTGGATTGGGTGCCATCCCCATAAATCACAGGCTTTACGCCCTTAAGCAGTGAAATTATCATCTTCGGAATTACCGCGGAATATTGGGAGTATGGATTTTGGTTTGGCCCAAAAACATTGAAATATCTCAAAGCTACCGTATTAAATCCATAGAGCTTATAAAAAATACGAGAGTAATACTCCCCAGCCAATTTTGTAATCGCATAAGGTGATAACGGCGATGGCGGCATTTGCTCATTTTTGGGCAATTTATCGGTATCGCCGTAAATCGAGGAAGAGGAAGCATAAACTAATCTCTTCACCCCATAAAGTTTTGCAGCCTCAAGCAGATTAAGGGTTCCATTGATATTAACTTCATTCGATGTCAAAGGATTGTCAACGGATCTCATTACAGATGGCAGCGCCGCTTGATGTAAAATATAATCAACACCTTTTACCGCTTTTACAACGGTCCAGAAATCCCGTATATCCCCTTCGATAAATTCAAGTTTATCTAACAACGGCTCTATGTTGGAGCGTCGCCCCGATGAAAAATTATCGATAACCCTAACATCTTCGCCCAATTCAATAAGGCGTTTTACTATGTTGGAACCGATAAAACCCGCGCCGCCAGTGACTAAATATCTCATTTTCACACCTTTTTAAACTTCCTTACCAACAAACCTTTCCTTATATCCTTTCATACTAAGATAATGAAAAGATTTACCACTAATCAAGCAATCATATAATTCTTCCATATCGGATACGAGTCGCCTGTAGTCAAAATATGGATATACTTTTTCCTTCGCCTTAAAAGAATATCCCTCCCTTAACGACCGATTTTCAATCAACTCGGAAATCCTGTCGGCTAAAACCTCAGCGTTTTGAGATGGGACGACAAACCCATTGATACCATCATCAATTAATTCACGGACCCCGCCGACATCAGTGGAAACCACAGGCACCCCAGCTGTCATAGATTCAATAACCGCAACAGGCAATCCTTCATTTAATGAACTTAAAACCGAAATATCAAGATCGGCGTAAATCTTTTCTAAATCATTTCTAAAGCCGGTGAAAACAATTTTATCAGAAATGCCCTTCGCCTTAACTAAATCCTCTAATTCTTTCCGTAGCTCTCCGTCGCCAATAATCGGAAATTTCGCACTTTTATAAGCACTTGGGTTTTTCGTTTTCATCCTCGCAACGGCTTCAATAAATAAAGTATGGTTTTTTATGGGGACAAGACGAGCGATAATTCCAACCAATACGGTATCATCATCAATACTAAACTCTCTCCTTAATAAACCTCTATATTTCTCGAGGTTTATAAATCTCTCCAGCTCTAACCCCAAATGAATAGTGATAATTTTATCCTTGTCGGTGACTCCCGCTTTAATTAAATCTCTACGCACCTTATCGCTCACGGCGATGAGGCAGGTTGAGTGTTTGGCAAGTATTCTCTCCAAATTCTTAAAAAACGATGTCTTGAACCTGCCCCAATAGCCATGCAATGTATGACCATGAAAAGTATGAACTATCTTACCGCCGCCAACAATTATCGCCGCTGCCCTCCCAAGGAAACCAGCTTTGGATAAATGGGTATGAACGATATCCGGCTTCTCAACCCGTAAGATTTTATACAACTTGATAAAAGCTTTAAGGTCCCGCCATATATGGATCTCCCGTTGCATCTCAGGGATAGTTATGGTTGCGACACCTTTCTCCTCCGATAGAAAATCCATACTTCCCTCATCTTTACCCTCACTGCCACGGATTAGGATAGTATCGTATTTATCCTTATCCATATAGGCGGAAAGTAAAATAGTATGAAACGACGGTCCCCCGACATTCAAACGGGTGATAATCCTCGCTATTTTGATTTTTTTATCAGTGGACAAATTCTTGATAACCTTTTGATTCCAATAGTTTTATGTATAATCGTTGATAACTGTTAACCATCTTCTGGATCGAGAAATTCTCTATTACCCGCTGGCGGGCGTTTCTACCCATCTCCATAGCACTTTCAGGGTTTTCCAATAAATAGGATACCTTTTCAGCAAACCCATCAATATCGCCCGACTCCACTAAAAAACCATCAATACCATCACGGACTATTTCTGTTAATCCTCCGACTTTAGAAACCACAACCGGCAATTCCATCGCCATAGCCTCGGTTGTTACTATACCGAACGCCTCCCAATTCGAAGTCAGCATAAAAATATCCCATAAAGATAGCTTTTCCTTTACCCTCTCCCTGCTTAGCCTCCCACAAAAATGCACATTTTCGGATACACCCATTGCTTTGGATTGTTCGACTAATCGTTGATAATCCTCGCCTACGCCTATAATCTCAGCATTTATACGGGCTCCATTATGAACTAACTTTGAAATTATTTTAATAAACTTATCATATCCTTTTTGAGTTGTCAGTCTGCCGATGCTTCCTATTATTTTAGGGGAAGTATCGAGTTTCGATTGAGATTTTTTTAATGGGTTGAAATAATCGACATCGGTTCCATTATAAATCACCTGTATTTGCTTTACTTTTAGTTTCTCTTCTTGCTTTACAATCCTTTTGGTTTCCCTTGATACAACTACCAAACAATCGGGATATTTAGCCATTAAACGGTCCAACTTAAACCGCAGGCTTTTTATTTCTTTATTGTAATCATAGTGCCTGGTGGTAACCAAGACTTTAACTTTAGATGCTTTAGCCGCCGCAGAACCTATTACGGATGCCATCACCAAATGGGTATTTACCACATCAATATCCAATTTTTTAATTAGGCGCAGTATCGAAAAAAACACTAAAGGATTCTTTCTACCTTTCAACGACAGATCAAAAACCCTAACACCTTGACTTTCAATAGCCCCTCTTAAAGTCCCCTCACCATCAAGAAAAGCCACGAATAGATTTAACTTTTCTCTATTAAAATGGCGGGCGAAATCAAGCAACAATACCTCTGCCCCCCCATATTCAAGTTCATTTATAAGGTGAAGGACATTGATTTTTCGTTCCATTGTTTCACTATCGCCGATCTGTTTTTTCAAGAAGTTCCGAAGAGGCCTCAACAACTTCCCTAATGGTTACAGGCTGTAAACAAATATTTTGGGGCATATAGCATTCTCCCGAATAACAGGGACCACAAAGGACTTTACGATAACAGACTCGCACATTCTCGCCCCAAGGTTTGAAGACTTCCACATCGGCGGTCCCCATCACGGCTACCACAGGAACCTTCAACCCGGCACCTACATGGACTGGGCCGCTATCATTTCCGATCAATAAAGCGGAGTTAGCCACCAAAACCAAAAACTCTTCCAAACTGATTTCCCCGGCTAAATTTATTGCCCTCCCCTCAATCAGTCGATAAAGTTTATCGCAAACCTCAATTTCCGATTTTACGCCGGTAATAACTACAGGCAAATCATATCTCGCGGAAATAACTTTTGCGGCTTCGGCGAACTTATTAATGTCCCATCTTCTGACTTCCCATTGAGATCCGGGGGCGACAAGAAAATACTTTTGCTTTTTGATGCCATACGATGATGCAAGATTAGCGAATATTCTCTCCGCATTCCGGGGGAGGGGAAGGTATGTATCGGGGACATCGTTTATATCATAAAAATCCCGAATCATTTTCAGAGCGCGTATTACCTCATGTTCTCTTTTAAATTCCCTCTCATTATGTCCCGTAAAAACCAACCAGTTCCGTTTTATAACTCCGGGAATCATCATACTTTCCCTATCATATCGCCTTGCAAAGGGAATCATTATTGTCCCATATACTACCGACCACCAATTAAGTGAAAGGTCAAAAACCAGCTGATATCTATTTTTAAGCAACAGCGAGATTAAATTAACCCCCTGCCTAAAACCCAATTTCCTATCTATTCCCATAATTTTATCGATATTTCCATCCCGCTCGAATATTTTACTTATTTTTCTCTCAACGACAAAAGTTATATCAGCGTTGCCAAATGTTAAACGAACAGCACTTAAAAAAGGGGTCGTGATTACTGCGTCCCCGAGGTAATCGACCCTTATTATCAAAATCCGCTTATAGTCCTCGGGGTGCTTCTTCCGATTAAAAAGAAAAGATAACGGAGAAATTATATATGAATATAAATAAATAAAAGCACGAAAGCTTTTGATTCTTTTTTTAAAAAACTTAAGTCCCAACTTCTCTATATATTTTTAAGGTTTCCGAAGCCGTTTTCTTCCAGAGAAATTTATTTGCTCTTTTTCTCGCGGCAATTGACAGGCTCTTTGCCAATTCCCGTCTATCCAAAACACTAAAAATCCCATCTGTTATGGATTCTATATCGAAAGGACTCACAGGGATCCCGCAATCACCGGCAATCTCAGGCAGAGATGAATTATCGGCAAAAACAACAGGTGTTCCACAGGACATCGCCTCCAATAACGGCAAACCAAATCCCTCATATATCGATACCAAAACAAAAACATCAGCATAATAATACAGGGAAACAAGCTCTTCTTCGGTTTTATTCCCAACGATTAAAATTTCATCTTTATAAGGGCTTGCACTAACTTCGGCATAAATATTCTCATTCGACCATCCTTTATTACCCACAAGTAGAAGTTTATGAGGAATCTTATGATTATTTTTCAAAATGTTAAAAGATTTTATCAATCGTATTAAATTCTTTCGGGGTTCTATGGTCCCTACAAATAATATATATGGATAATCAAATAATCGTCTTGGGTTTTCGGCGATTATGGATTCAATTCCATATTTATCATAACCAAGATATACCGTTTTCACCCTACTCTCATCAACCTTGAAATATTCAATAACATCTTTTCGTGTATTCTCCGAGTCGGTTATTATAAAATCCGCATTGGGAATGAATTTCCGCCCGCATAATTTATAATAAAGTCCAAGCTTTTTAGGAACAAGTTTTGGGAATTTTAGTAAGGCTAAATCGTGGACTGTGGCAATGAACTTTCCATTTCTTTTCGCCCAGGGAAAAAATGAAGTCCCGTGGATAATATCAACTTTTCCAGTGAATAGCTCTATCTTTGGGAAGCCGGTTAACAGAATGGGCCAGTCGATAAAACCCTGACGAAAGCCGAGCCTCACAGGTTTAAAATTATTACCTAATTGCAATTCTCTTGGCAGTTCGGAACCGCCCAAAATCATTTTATATTCATTATCGTCATCAAGACGAGAAAGTTCTTTAATAAGATAATAATTATACTTACCGATCCCCGAAGTCCGCCTATTTATCAACCTACAATCGATAGCGATTTTCATAAATATTAAAATACTTTCCTTACCAATCCCCTTAACTCACTTGAGAAGCTGATAATTAAAATATAAAGGATAAACGCGGGAAAGATGGATAGGATATTGTTAAGCTTCAACATAGCGATGATAACTATAATTAAGGCAATAAAAATATAAATCAATGATCTTCGATAAGGAAAAGGAAGATAAATTCCCAATTTCCTGCAACTTAAATAGCCCGCCAAACTCCCAACCGCTTCGGTAAGAACAGTGGAAGCGGCCGCACCACTTGCCCCATATTTAGAAATTAAAGGGATATTCAATATTATATTCATCGGAACAAGGATTAAACCTGCTATTAGAGTCAATGTCTTGGGGGACCGCATCACGAGCAAATTATTGAGATAAGCCGCTAATGTGCAAAAAGGTAAACTCCAAATAACAATAGACAATGGTCCTGTTCCCTGTATATACCTTTTTCCAAAGAGAATATGCAAAATATCCGCCGAATAGATTGTAACAGCCACACATAAAAACGGTATCAAAATCAAAGCTAAACCTACATATATGGGAAAGCTCCTGTGAATAAAATCCCCTTTTGGGGAATCATCTTTTATCAATCTTGGAAGGAAAACTTTATTGATTACCCACGGTACGGCTAAAAGAACTACGAAAAGCTTATAACCACTATTATAGAATGCAACCGCTTCATCCCCTCTCATATATTTTAACATTGTTATATCGATTCGAAAATAGATATTGGTAAATAACGCAAGCAAAAAAAAAGGCGAGGATAGTATAACAATATCCTTAATTGAAATCGTTTCGCGCTTCCCGGATACTTTCAATTTACCGGAAAAATAAATAACATATAACCAAATCAGAGAAATAAAGCCGGCTTCTGCTGCGATATAGATGACATAATTTTCTAAAGATGGAGAGACAAAACTGATAATAAATAACCCCGAAAGCAGAGCGATATTATCAACTATTTTAATAACCGCCATTCCCTTCATTTTTTCACGGGCGATAGCCAACGATTGAAAAAACATATTAAGCGAACGAAGTGTGAAGCCCGGTATGTATATAATTAGCAAGAATAAGGTAGATTTCTCATTACTTAAAATATAGGAGATACTTAATATCAATATAAAGGCGATGGAGGCTGATGAGAGCTTTAATATAATTGCTTTCTTTATAAACTCAAACTGAGTTGTAGTTTTGGAGGCGATCTGCTTTATTACACCGAGGTTCAACCCCAAATCAAATAAAACGGAGAATAATTCAACAAAAGCAATAATGTATGAATAAATTCCGAATTGCTCCACAGGGAGCGAATTCGCTATTATTAAAACATATATGAAATTTGCCGCTTTTGTGGAAAAATCAGCTAACATAACCCAGCTGATATTCTTTATGAGTTTTGACATATTAATAGATTTAATCCCCGTCGAGATGGTATGAATCCGATATTGCCAACAAAACACCTATGAAGGGTGCAATTCGCCAATAGTAGATATAATCGCCGAATAAGGATGAGATCGAAAAACAGGCCATAAACAATCCAATTGACATCTCCATCAAACGCCCAAATCCCTTTGGACAATATTCCGCGGCATTCTTTGCCCTTTTCAATGTTATGATAACTATAAGGATAAAAGCAAAGACAACTACAATTCCCCCCTTAAGCCAAAAGGATAACAAGGTATTATGAAAATGGACCTCGTTTAATCTCTTTATATTAGGGTTAAGCGGATATGGTACATATACACCCCATTTCGTTCCCCACCCCATTCCCAATATGGGTATCAAAAAAGAACTTCTCAAATTCGAAATGCCATTTATTATTTCCCATACGCGATAAAAATTCGAGGCCTCCGCTCCCGCCATCGGCTTCCCCAACGAGGGAATAGATGTCACCGACAAAGACCTTTCAATCACCGAAGTCCTCATTAGGTAAGAACCGGACAAAACTAATATGAAAAAAATTATTAAAATCGCCCATAAATATTTTTTCACAAATTCTAAAGATCGTTTATATCCCCAAATATAAAATAAAGAAAGTACACCAAGGGCCATCCCAACATATATTCCCCTTCTATAAGAATATAAAGTCGAAACTATTATTATAGGCAGAGGTATTATGAATAGTTTCCTAAATCCCGCGGGAATATTTCCATCAATCAAGGCGAGCAGACCCATACAAATAAAAAACATAAAAAATACAACTTCCTGAGAATGAAAGGTAAAGGGGAACCCGCCTAAACCCCGATTTGCATCAGTAAACATTAAAATTATCCCGTATAGAGCTCTGAAACCTGTTATGATAAACATAAATTTGACCAGTGCCTTTATTTCTTTCTTAGAATCAAGAAATAAAATCGCTATGCCATAATATATGATTAAATATAAAAACGGGCGAACATTCCGAATCGTATCTTCTAAAGTTGCTCCCTTCACTAACAACCCATAAACCGAAGCAATAAGGATAAAGGTTATAAATATATTTAAAGTCCTATTTCTAAGTCTTAACTTTTTCAACATATTCCGCCTGCCAACTACAAAATCGAAAAGGATAATACCAACTAGGCAGATAATCGTTATGTCGATAATCGACATTCTATATAACTGGTAATCATATAATGGCTTCTTGTCATAAAGTGTGTTCCGAAAATGATTGAACATTATAAAAATCGCAAAAAGAAAATAGAGGAATAATTTTGGGTTTTCAGATACAAAATAGAAAAATGCCAACCCCGCTAAAATACCAATAGTGATTAAAGGAGAGTATAAAAAGGAAAAAATAAAAGCGATTTCGAGTATGATTATATAGCGAGACCACTTTAATTTGAAAAATCCTCTCGCTGGGAATGGTGATATTAGATTAGGGGAATTAATAGTTGAGGAAGACATTTATTATCTTTTCCGAGGTTTTTGGTTCGATTCCTCGACTTCTCAACCCGTTAGGATGTTCTTCCGAAGCGATCAGCTCCAAAAGTTCACGATCCGCCAAAAGGCGGTTTATCCCGCTGGCGACCGTTTCGGGCCATTCTGTCTCGTTGCGGAGGGTAATTGTCGGGATTCCAAAATAATAAGCCTCCTTTTGAATTCCGCCGGAATCTGTTAAAACCAGGTAAGCATTCTTAATCAATACGATATTCTCAAAATACCCGACAGGCTCAGTTAAGACAATATTGTCTCGATTTTGTAAGTGTTCCCATAAGCCGGCCGATTTTAGTTCCTTCTTCGCCCGCGGATGCACAGGGAAAACAATCTTATGCCCCAATTTAGTTATCTGCTCCATCAAATATCGCAGGCGATTATGATTATCAGTATTTTCAGCTCGATGAATCGTCAACAGAATATATTCCCTGCTCCCAAGCGATAAATTCCGCAGAATATCAGTTCTCCGTTCAGCTATGGGGGCGAATATTTCCAACGCCTCATACATCAAATCCCCTACTAAATACACCCCTCTATCAATCCCCTCATTTTTCAAATTGTCAACAGCCGTGCCGGTGGGACAGAAAAGTATATCGGAAAGTCTATCAGTTAAAACTCGGTTTATCTCTTCCGGCATCGATTTGACGAAACTCCTCAATCCGGCTTCTATATGGCCTACCCTTATATTCATCTTCGCTGCCGCTAACGCTCCTGCCAGAGTGGAATTTGTATCTCCATAAACCAAAACCAAATCCGGTTTCTCGTAATCGAAAACCTCCTCCAATTTCTTTAACATCAAACCGGTTTGCGCGCCATGAGTTGCTGAACCGACTCCCAAATTATACTCCGGCTTTGGAATCGACAACTCCTCAAAAAACTTATCCGAAAGGGTTTCATCGTAATGCTGTCCCGTATGAACCACAAACGAATCAAGATGTTTCTTTAATTCCATCTGTAAAGGGGCAAGTTTGACGAATTGAGGACGCGCCCCAACTACCGAGATGATTTTCGTAGGCCGCATTATTTGTAGAAACCCTCGATCGCTTCAATTACTTCCCTATGCTCTTCTGCAGTTAATTCGGGAAACACCGGAAGCGAGATGACCTCCTGCGCTATCTTCTCCGCTTCGGGAAAACTCCCTTTTGGGTAATCGAGTTTCTTTATATAACATTCCTGCAAATGTAATGGCATAGGGTAATGAATTGCACAACCGATATTATTCGCTTTCAAATACTGAAAAAGGGTGTCCCGTTTCTCAACCCGTATCGTGTACTGGTGATAGATATGATAATTGTAATCCTCGACATACGGAACGGTAATCTTATCGGAGGAAAACATCTCATCATATCTTTTCGCCCATTTCCGTCTTCCCTCATGCCAGCTGTCTAAATTCTCCAATTTCACCAATAGTATCGCCGCTTGAAGAGTATCGAGTCTGCTGTTGTAACCAACGATATGATGATGATATTTTGGTTTGGCACCGTGAACGCGGAGTTTCCTGCACAGCTCTTCCAAATCATCATCATCGGTAACAATCATTCCCCCATCGCCGCATGCTCCGAGATTTTTCGAAGGGAAAAACGAAAAACAACCCAAATCCCCCATCGAACCCGCCATTTTACCCCTATAGCGCGAACCGATAGCCTGAGCAGCATCCTCTACGACTTTGAGGTTATGTTTACGGGCGATTTCCAATATGGGGTCCATATCGGCGCATTGCCCATAAAGATGGACCGGCATAATCGCTTTGGTTTTATCGGTGATAGCCTTTTCAATCAATTCCGCGTTCATATTGAATGTCTTAGGATCGATATCCACAAAAACCGGTTTCGCTCCCAAACGGGAAATCACCCCTGCCGTAGCGAAAAATGTGAAAACAGTCGTAATGACCTCATCCCCTTCGCCTACTCCCAAAGCTCGCAAAGCTATAAGCAATGCATCCGTTCCCGAAGCTACACCGATAGCATGCTTTACGCCAATATATTCGGCGATTTTCGATTCAAATTCGCTGACTTCTGGGCCGAGTATAAACATATTATGCTCGAATACCTTGGCAACAGCACGGTTTATCTCTTCCGATATGGGCAAATGCTGCCTCTTTAAATCAAGTAATGGAACAGCCATATTATAACCCTCTCTATTGATTTTCTAAAAGTTGTTTTTCTGGAACATCGCCAAAAACCTTTCCGGGTACTCCAGCAATAATTTTCCGCGGGGGAGTATCCGAAGTTACAAGGGCACCGGCAGCGACTAATGTATCCTCGCCAATAACTTTTCCGGGCAGAATAGTGGCGTTAACTCCTATCCTCCCGCCTTTCTTTACGGTTATGCCCTTAAAATATTTGAATCGCTCCTTTGTCCTCCCAACGAAATTGTCGTTGGAAGTAGCAACACAGGGAGCTATGAAAACCCTATCTTCGAGTTCCGAATAGGCAGTTATATAGGCGTTTGTTTCCAATTTACAATATGAACCTATTTTGCAAAAGTTTTCGATAGCAACTCCTCTGCCGATAATCGTATAGTCCCCCACGGTCACATTCTCCCGCACCGTCGAAAGGTCTGCCACCAAGACATTGTCCCCAAAAACAGAACCGCTATAAATAACAACCGAGGTGCCGATTATACAATTATTCCCTACTTTTGCCGCTGGAAGTTGTTGCTCTTTAGTTACCGCCGAATTGGCGGCTTTCATCGGCTGTTTGCCGATTACGGTGTTATCATCAATCCTTACATTATCCCCGACAATAGCCCCCGGATGGACGACTACATTATTTCCAATAATACAATTACTGCCGATAATTACATTTTCATAAATTACCGAAAATCTACCAATTAGTGTTCCCTCGCCAATTTCAGCGCTGGGGTCTATATATTTTACCATAAACCAGCTCCATTTTTTTCATTCGATATTTTGTGGCTCTCCGCCTCTCTCAAGCGATTTTTGAGCCGCATCCAAAACCTTCAAAACGCGCAAACCATCGCCCCCGTCCGATCTCGGTTTTTCCCTTGTTTCCACACATTTGATAAAATGGGCGCACTCTTTCATCAAAGGTTCTCCCGCCGGGATTTTCGGGATAACGATATCGCCGGTACGAAGGGACAGATATTCGGCATAGGTCTGATAATCCTGAATCGTGTCCACCCCCTTGTCAAAAATCCTTATCTTCTCCGATGGTTCGGTATCATTAAAAACCGCCATTTTGCGCGATCCCACAACCGTTAATTTACGATCCTTTTGGGGATCAAGCCAGCTTACATGGATATTGGCAATTATTTTCTGCGGATAATGAAGGGTGACAAAAACAACATCCTCAATACCATCCTGCAGATACGATTGCCCATCTGCGCTCGCCTTCGTAGGATACGAACCCAACAGGTAATTAATCATCGAAATATCGTGAGGTGCAAAACTCCAAAGCGAATTCTCTATCTCCCGCACCTTCCCCAAATTCACCCGGATAGAATATAAATAATATATATCGCCAAGCTCACCATCAGCAATTATCCTCTTAAGGTATTCCGTTGCGGGATGATATTCCATAATATGCCCAACCATCAATATCCGATTATTCTCCGAAGCCGTTTCAACTAACCGTTCACCTTCGTCCACATCCAAGACAAGGGGTTTTTCCACAAAGACATCCAAGCCTGATTGCAATGCCCTGTAAGCCAAACCGAAATGTGTCGCCGGCGGGGTAGCTATAACTATCGCATCCACTTTGGATTTATCGAAAACCAAATCTATATCGGTTGTAAAGTAAACACCGGGATAAGATGCCTCATACTTGGAAATAGTAGAGTCATTTGAATCGGCGGCTATGGTCAATCGACATCCGTCCAAATTATAAAAATTCCTGAGGAGATTTTTTCCCCACGCCCCCAAACCGATTTGGGCAATTCTAACCATTTATTATTCCTTGGAAGATGGTTTATTCGATCTTTTTCTCGAAAAATAATTGCGGAGCGATTTCACATCATTATATAAAATACCAACAACGGAATAGTATTTCTCATAGGTTTGAGGATCCTCGGTTTTTAGTCTGTTAAAATACTCAATTATTATTAAAACCATAACACTAAAAACAAGGCTGCCTGCCATACCCATCAAAACCATTTTACCCCGCAGGGGATAACTTCTCCTCTCCGGAGGCTCCGCATAATCAAGAATTTGAATGGTCGGGGTATTTTTTGCTTCGCGAATTTTAGCCTGCTCATATTGAGTGGTTAAAAGTTCAAACACCGCCTCTTGAATTTTAAGCTCG
>JALSTH010000008.1 GCA_026983835.1 Candidatus Zixiibacteriota bacterium
GTGTCAAGCGGACAAACTCCGCTCCCAATTTGGGAGCCTGAGAAAACGGCAATATCAAAGCTGTCGTATCCTTCGGCGAACCCTGATCGAAATTTCTCAACTGTATTTTGATTTGTTTGATCTGGGTTTTCAATTTCCTAACAAGCGCATTGTCGGAGGACATATTCTCCTGCATAACGCCTAACTCGATTTCGGCAAGGGTTAATTGACCCTGCAATTCGGCTACACTTTGAATCTGCGCTTTGAGCTGTTCGGTCAAATCCACGGCGCCATATTTTTCCTGAAAATTACGAAGGTTGTCCTCGGCTTTCCTTAAATCGTTTTTGGTTTGTTTTAACCTCTCCTCGATAAATATACGGTTATTACGAGCTTGATTTGAATTAATGCTTTGATTGATACTATCCAAAACTGCAATATAACTGTTCGCCACATCAGCAGCCAATTTCGCATTCTTTGCTTCGAATGTAAGGATTATCAAGCCGTTCTGTGTTACCTGAACGCCGGTATGAGATTGCACTTCCTTGATCAAATCATCCTTGAGTTTGACTTTGAAAACTTTCCCGAGATCGTACTTATCTATTAAAATCTTTGTAATGGTCTTACTCTTTAATATCGCCGCAAAAATATCCGATGGCGTACTGAAAGCCGGGAGCATAAACCCTCCCCCACCCCCACCACCGACAAGCGCACCCAAACCGCTCATCAACCCAGTCATCCCACTCAAGGAAAGTGTATCTTTAGTAGGGGGTAAGATAGTGGTGGAAGCGGTGTACCAACTCGGAACAACAAAAGTTATCACCGCGATAACTATTCCAACCGCAAGAATATTGAAAATTATAACCTTGCGCCACCTAAGCAAGAGCAACAGATAATCCCAAATTGATACTCTCTCTGAATTTCCCTTTTCTTCAACCATCCTATTTATTCTTTACAGCCTGTTTGATTACCAGATATACCGTCGCTATATTACCGGCAAACATTATTACATCTTTTGCTATCTCCCAATAATCCCTCTCCGGCTTCTGCGGGACCCACACCGTATCCCCGGGTCGAAGCGGATGCTTTTTCCCGGGTTTAACCCATTCACCGGTTCCTCCTTTAATAATCCTTATTTTTGACTTTGTAGCTCTATTTGCCAATCCGCCGGCTCTCGAAATATAATAATCAATATCTTCACCTTCGACGAAATTTATTAGTCCCGGGTTGGCGACCTGACCCTTGACGGCAATTGTTTTTTCCATTCTCGGTATATTTATGACATCTTCATTCCAAAGACAGATATCATAACTTTTATCGTTTTCATAGATTAATTTTTCCAAATTCAAAGATACGCGACCGGGCAACTCCTGCGAGCGCAACATAAAGTAATCGTATTCATCACGGGTCATATCCGAAATCGGCACTCTCTTCAAACGCTCAAATTCGGGATCGAATTTTGGCCTATGAGCATAGCGTATCATCTCAGCATGGGATAAATCGGCATAAGGGGTAAAATATCCCGCTTGCTTAAGCACATCCGAGAGCATTACCGAATCGCTTTCCAACCAATAAGTTCCGGGAAATCGAACCTCTCCTTTTACCATCACCTGCCATTTATCGTGAAAAGGTTGTATGGCGTTTATAAACACCCTATCATCAGGCTCAAGAAGTAAATCGTTCTCGGAGCCGGGGTTTATCAGGATATCCGCTATGTCGAGCTTTATTTTAATGGTCGTAATCTTATCATCCGCAAAACGGATTAATGCACCTGACGCCGGATCGGCATCCAAGTTTAATCCGTCGGCAAGCGATATCAGATCAGAAATTCGATCGCCCTCGGAAAATTCAAAAAAACCCGGAGCTTTAACTGCGCCGAATATTCCGCAAGAATTATTTTTCCGTTCCATAACCGGCACAACTATTACATCCCCATCCAATAAATAGGGATTGGCGCCAAGATTTCCCGATCGTTCATATTTTAGTAGATCAACCCCTATCGCTTCCCCATTACGCCTTTTAAGGGTTATCCTCCTTTTCGACGCCCTAACGGATTTCTTTTCCGGTTTCGCTCGAAGGGTATCATCGAGCAAGCGATATGTCGGTTTTTCCTGAAGTTTTTCCGATTGGACAACATAATCCGATATCATTGTATGATTTTTTTTATCGACATACCCGATCAATCCGCCGGCTTCCTCAATAACCGTTGAGACCCTATCAGTTGCGGAGGCGGTATAAACCCCCGGATAATAGACGGCTCCGACCACCGAGACCTTAAAAGTCCGAGTATTAAGCAAAGTCACCGATACGCCGGTATTTTTATATCTATCAAGAACAGCTTTTGTGATTTTTTCTTTCGCCTGTTTCAGGTTTAACCCATTTAAATCGACTGCCCCCACGGTAGGGATTAAAATCGTCCCTTCAGGAGTTACGGTCGATGTAATATCCGAATTTATTTCGCTCCACAAGGTTATAGCGAAAACATCACCCGGGCCCACATAATATTGCTCGGGATTGACAGGGGCTTCCAATGGCTTCGGCTGCTCGAGTTTTTTAGGGAGTGTTTGTTTTTGCGCCTTTTCCCCTATGGTGTTAAATAAATTCGCCGTTTGAAGGCTATATGCCACTGGCGAAAACAGGAGCAGAAATATTAAACAGGAGGCTATAATACGCATAAGTAAGTAATTATCCCGACTGTATTTGTCGATGTTTATGATTTGAATTTTAAACAATTAGTTTAACTAATATCCCCAAAACTGTCAAGATATTTTTAGAAACCTGCTTATCTTGGCTTTTCTATTTTTATATCCCTTAAAAACTGACCGGACAACTATTAAGCGAATAACCTATTTTACCGATAAAAATGATAAGTTCAGGCGCGGTATTCTTTGCACCCCGCAGGTTTGCGCCTTTTATGCCTTCTTTATGTAAAACCGTCAAAGAAGGTATGTTATGGATTTTCAAAGAGCCGCCGAATTAAGGCTATCTATAAAAAATAATCCCCACGATACAAAGCTTCTCAAAGAAGCCGCAGACTACTTTTTATCATCCGCATTCCCCGAGGAAGCCATAAAATATCTGCTCGAATATAATAAGATTATCGATAACGATGCCGAAATCATAAAACTTATCGGAATAATAAAGGGGCAATTCGGCGAATATAGCTCATCAAAAGAATTTCTCGAAAAATCGGTGTCGCTAAAAGGAAACGATCCCCTCGCCCATTATAATTTGGCTCTGACATATCTAAACCTTAAGGAATACAACAAAGCAATAGAACACTTTAAATTAACAGTGGAATTAAATCCCTCCGATTTCACCGCATGGAACGATTTGGGAGTGATACTGTTTGGCTTAGGGAAGAATAATGAAGCGGAGAACTGCTTTTATCGGGCAATCGATATCAATCCCGATTTTAAGGAATCATATTATAATCTCACCTACTTAGTCGATAATCTGAAATCACCCTCCGAAGCGCTAAAAGCCTTTCGGGGATTTCTTCTCAATGAAAATGACCCCGATATCCGAAATGCTTTGGAGAAACTCGAATCAGCCGAAAGGATGAGAGATATCGACAAATTCAAAGGGTTGAAGATACAGATAATCGCCTTTTCGGACATCGAAAAAGATGAGAAGCGCCGCTTAAGGTGGGGGGATTATTGGTTCAAGAAGGAGTTCGGGGATGCATTCAAAAAATACGGATGCGAGATTGTCGAGGAAAAACCAGACTTACTCCTTCATCTTTTCGGCATTCCTTTCGATAATCTGCCTAAGGCTGAAAATAAAGCTATTTGGATCCATAGCCACCCGGATTTGGTATCTCCCGAACTGCTTCAAAATTACGATAAGATATTCTGCCTATCGAAATTATTTATCTCTAAAATAAAGCGGTTGGGGTTCGATGCGGAACTATTAATCGGCGCGACGGCAAAACGCCCCCTAAAAGAGGCGAGCAAGAAGTATGATATAGTCTTTGTCGGCAATACAAAGGGGAAAATAGGGAGGAAAATTATCAACGACTTGGGAGGGGAATTCAAAGGGTTAAAGGTTTGGGGCGAAGGATGGGAACATATTTTACCCAAAGAAAACCTCGGGGGACTTTATTACGAAAACGAGAAACTTCCTGAGCTATACGCCTCCGCCAAAATATCACTCAACGACCACCACGAAGATATGCGTAGGGAAGGATTCATCAATCCCCGCATATTCGATGTATTGGCTTCGGGAGGATTTGTTATCTCCGACAAATTAGCCGGTATCGAAGATATATTTGGGAAAACTGTTCCCACATACACGCATCCCCAGCAACTACGAAATACCATCAAACGATTCTTGGAAGATGATGAGGAACGGGAGCGTTTAGCTAACAAGGGCAGGGAAATTGCACTGAAATACAGTTTCGATAGAATGGCTTCTCAGGTTCTCCAATCTATCTTTACAAAGGACAACGATAAATCCTCTTTGACCGTACATCCTAAAGAACAAAACTCTCCTCCCGAGGGGAAAAGACAAATTACGGTTCATAATCGCGAGGTCGCTCCAAAGAGCAAAATTGTAATTGGATTGGATATAGACGAACTTTCCGATTTCGAGGTAATTCCAGTCATAAATGCTTTCAATCTTTTAAGCGAATACAACCAGAATATGGAATTGGTGATAAATGGAAAACCGAATTTCGATTTATCATCAATCACACCCAACGGGGGAAATGTCTTCCTAAACAAAGACGAGAAGAAATACGATATATTTATCGACGCCAAACTAAAATTCTCAAGGGCAAATGGATTT
>JALSTH010000009.1 GCA_026983835.1 Candidatus Zixiibacteriota bacterium
CGGCGGATCGGAGTTGCAGCCACCATTCCAAGTGTCAACCCATTCATCTTCACAGTCGGGCTCGCCTTCGGGAATGCCATTTAACGGGCAGTCAACTACGCAAGGTTCAGTAACGGTAACATCCAAAGTATAATCACCGGCATCTCCACCATAACCGTCAATTACGATATAATAGGTATTGCCTGTGGTTACGGGGACATTGTCGATCTGGGAGACATATGGATACGAGTAGTTCGGAGTGGTGCAATAGTCATCATTGCAGCCAACCAGATTACCGACCGAATTCTCATAGACATATACTTTGGTGTCATAAGCGGAACCGGTGCAAAGGCTGACATCGATGCCACCATCGTAATCAGCTACCCAAGAATAGACAACATCCGGCGAACCGGGAGCATCGTACGGGCAGATCTCATCGTAATCATCGGTATAACCTACAGTGGTACCAGTATCGCTATACGGCAATGCGGTAATCGCGGTAGCATCACCGACGGTGTCTCCACCCTGAAGGATTACATTGTGATCCGGCTTATTGATAGGACCCGAATACGGAGCCTTTACCGGAGAGACTTTGGAAAGGTTAACCGCATTGCTGGCGGTCAAGGTAGCTGCAGAGGCAGCGCCAACAAAAATAAATAATGTGGCAATCAATAAAGTGATTGTTAGGTTCTTCATAATAAGTATAAATTCCTCCTTATTTTTGTTAATTTTGAACCTTTAATTAAGGACAACGAAAAACTCACAACATCGGCATGACAATTCCTATTAAACGAACTTCGAGTATAGAAAGTTGTCACGCCCGCTTGCTTCATACTCACCTCCTTTAGTTGTGGGTTAATGGTTTTAGGTTTCATTCGTTTAGTAAAGTGAATTTTTTTGTATTAGCTTTTTTGATTAGAAGACTTCCAAAGAAGTAAATATTTCACTTTTTTTAGTTCGCTATTGTTTAATTAACAATCATATTTTAGCGTTTTTAGAAGAAATTATTCTGAATTGTTAAATATAATATAATATACCAACAACTTTATGTCAAGCCTTTTTATTATATTTTTTACTCTGAAAACTCATCCGTTTGCCACAGTTTTTAGTGAATTCAAGAAAAAACTTAAGAAAAACTGTTGAAGAAAAACTGGAATTATACTTAACTAATCCAATCTAGGCTTAAAATATATAATTTTTGTTTTTTGTCAAGGATTTTTTATAATTTTTTTTAAAGAGCTTGGAGGAGTACGATTGGGAGGTGCTTTATGTGTGTGATCGAATTTGCGGGAAGCAAAAGCATATTTTGGAATAGATTTTACTTGCTTATGAAACAGCGATTTGTTTTAATTGATGGAGTTCGGAGGGGTGGCCGAGCGGCTGAAGGCAGCTGCCTGCTAAGCAGTTGTAGGGTAACACCTACCCTGGGTTCGAATCCCAGCCCCTCCGTTTATTGGTTGATCAATGTCGGATACTCATATTTCTCCAATTTTATTTCCAAAAAATATTGACTTATCTTTGAAAGATGATTATAATTTAAGACATTTAATTTAGCATTTGTTATGCGGCTCTTAAGCGGCATTTTTAATGAACCGACTTGTTAAATATTTCACAAACAGTTAACCGTTCTAATTCAGGAGAATAACGATATGATTGATAGGGAAGTGATTACTCCTGACGCTCAATTTATCCGCACCGTAAAAAAGGCGGGCGGGGATACTTTGAAAAAGTGCTATCAGTGCGCTACCTGTTCGGTGGTTTGCAAATTATCACCGAATAAACACCCATTTCCACGGAAGGAAATGCTTTGGGCTCAATGGGGACTTAAGGATAGATTGGTGAAAGATCCCGATGTATGGGCATGTTATCAATGCAATGACTGTAGCAAGCATTGTCCCCGAGGCGCTCGCCCCGGAGATGTTTTGGCTGGGATAAGAACCTATACTTACAGCAACTACTCATTCCCGAGATTTATGGGAAAAGCGCTTGCATCACCAAAAGCACTGCCCATACTCTTCTTGGTGCCTATCGTATTGCTTTTTGCTCTGATGTATTTATCCGCCCCGTTAAGTCCGGCGGGAGGTTTTTTATTTCTTCAAGCGGGGACTCCGATCGACTTTAATTTATTTCTACCGCATCATATCACCGATGCCTTTTTCGTGGTCGGTAATATAATAATATTTCTTTTCGCTTTCGTCGGCTTTTGGCGATTTTGGAAAGACTTGACCTCTACCAGCCTTAACGATGATTTTTCCTTTCGTAAGGGTTTGGTTCTAACCGCAAAAGAGATTTTATCCCATTCAAAGTTCAATAAATGTGAAATGAATAAACCCAGAGCCGTAGCCCATTATTTGGTAATAGCGGGGTTTGTTTCCGCTTTTATCAGCACCGGGATGGTTTTCGTTTTGATTTTCATTCCCGATTATATCCATCTTTCACCCCTTTGGAACTTGCCCCTTGAGCTTCCCAATCCTGTGAAGATATTCGGCGCTTTGGGGGGGATTGGGATTTTGGTTGGGACTTTGTGGATGATTATTCGGAGGTGGAAAAACAGGGATGATGTGGGGGCGAACGGTTATGCCGACTATTTGTTTTTGTATATTATATTTTTCACCGGGCTTACAGGTCTTTTATCGTGGCTTTTCCGCTGGCTTTCGGGTGTGCCTCTTTTGGCGTATATAACATATTTTTCACATTTGACATTTGTATTTTTCCTGCTTTGGTATATGCCTTATTCGAAATTCGCCCATATGATTTATCGAACGATGGCTTTGGTTTATCTGCGGGGTAAGGGTATAGAGTAAAGGAAACCTACCATATTTCAAACATAAAGAAAACGCCGAAATAAGCTTCGGCGTTTTCTCTTTTTCCTTCAATGGGGGGATTATTTTATAAGGGTCATTTTACCGATATTAGTTTTACCTCCGACATCAAGACGATAAAAATAAATACCAGCGGCGGCCGGATTTCCGTTCTCATCCGAGCCATCCCAAATAATGTTATGTATCCCCGCCGAATATTCCTTGTCCGCTAAATTTTTAATCAGCTGACCGGCGATATTGTAAATAGTGATCTTGACCTTATCATTTGAAGCCAGCGAGAATGAAATTGCTGTTTGGGGGTTGAACGGGTTAGGATAATTTCCCAAAAGCTGGGTAGTTGCGGGAATCTCCGTCGTATTATCCTCCGCACCTGTGGCTTCAAGCGAGATATCCAAATCGTAAGCATCGTTGAATGTAATCTCCACCGGTTCGGGGTATTGTCCCCCATCGTTGAAATCCTCGGCGCTTAGCTGATAGGTTCCGGGAAGCATATCGTAGAATTCGAAGGAGCCATCTATATCGGCGGAGGTAATAAATTGATTCCCTTCATCATCAACCGCTTTTACAATAGCCCCGGGAACAACACCGCTACCGTTGACCACTTCCCCTCCGATTCCGAGAAATCCGTCTCCCCAACCAGTCAAAGCGAAGTCGATATTATCGGCATTACAATAAATAGGGGTGGCATCGTGCCAATTATCGGCATTCTCATAGAATTCGCCCTGATGATAACGGGCGTTGGCAAACACCCTGTAGGTGAAATCGGAAGGCAGAAAATCGAAGGAGTAGAAGCCATCATCGTTGGTATAGGTGAAAACACGAATTGTCGGCGGTTCATCTTCGTTTATCGAGCCATAAGCGACGACACGAGCGAAGAGGGGCATCCCGTTTTGCTCATCCACAACCGTTCCGCTGATATGCCCGTCCCCCTCCTGCCTTCTGACAAGTTGGAAATCTATGCCATCCACCGAACCGCCATTCTCAACAAATACCTGCTCGCCATACGGCTGGGCATAATACCCGATAGCTGTAGATGTTAAATGATAGTTCCCCGGAATGAGACCTTCTAAAGTATAAGAGCCATCATCCGCCGAGCGAGTATGTGTAGCCCAGGGCCTGCCGATATGACGAGCGCAAACAATCGCATCAGCTATCGGTTCGCCGTTGTCCGCATCGACCACAACTCCGGATATATTCCCTAATTCCAACGGATCGAGGGAAATATCTATCCCTTCGGCGGGATTATCTTCAAAGACGCCGACCGAATCGGGATAAAAGGCTGGCAAAAACCCTTCTGCTTCGGCTTTCACACGGTAATAACCTTCCGGCAGGGAATCGAAAATATAATAGCCATCACGATGTGTTTCGGTTATCCTGTTGATCTGCGGGTTTTCGGTATTGATAGCTATAACCCTCCCATGCCAGATAGGCGAGCCGTCAGCGGAGTTATATATATGACCCGATAAATATCCGGAGATTATCGGAGTTAGAATCAAATCGATCGGTCCGACTTCATTATCGGCGACCTCAATTGTATCCGGGAATATGCAGCCGTAGAAATTCGGTTTTTCGCCGATGATGACATATCTTCCGGGCATTAAACCGTTGATTCGATAATTCCCTTCAAGGTTGCTGAAAGTTTGACGCATAAAATGATGATGGGGATCGACCATCCTTGCGGTTATTCTTACATCGGGTAAGGGTTCGCCGTTATCGCCGTTTATCGTCCCGCCGAATATAGCTCCGCCCGGTTGTTGGTGAGGCATTAAACTAAAATCAATATGATCCGTCGGCTCACCATCGGTAACCGCGAAGATATCCGCTTCTTCACGGTTCGGCTTGTGATCATACCACTGCCGCATAAAATGGCGGGCTTTCGCCATAGCGATATATTCCCCGGGAGGGACATCCATAAAATATTCGCCGTGCTCATTGGTAACCGCCCTGCCGACCGGGTGCTGTTCGTCGGGATGAAAAGCGAAAACCAGTGTATTGGCGATTGGATGGTGTTCCGGTCCATCGGCGACGACCATCCCGATAAATCCGGTGTGATGTTCGCCCTCCGGAATCAAATCGAAATCTATTCCCTCTATATGTGAATCAGGGGGAACACCCACTATATCCGCTTGTTCCCTCTCCGGTTGATGGTTAAACCATTGGGGACGGAACCCATCAGCCGCCGCCATAAATTGATAATCACCCGGTTCCAAGAACTCGAATATATATCCGCCATTATCCCCGGCTACCGTTTCGGCGACGGGATCATCCATATCGGGATGGAACGCCAATACCAAAGCTCCGGATAACGGATTACCCTGCTCCCCTCGAACTACGCCGCTGACAGTGGCTGCGCCTTCGAAGGGTGGGAGTGTGAAGTTGATTCCTTCGATTACATCCCCGGGCTGAATTGCTATCGGGTCGGCTTCATCCCTCGTAGGTTTATGGTCGAACCATTGGGGATGAAATCCCTCATGATTCGCCTCCACAAAATAAACTCCGGGAGGTATATTATCGAATAAATAGGAACCTTCATCATTGGTTTCTACCACCATAATCGGTTCGGGATCAAATTCATTGAAGAGGGAGACAACGCTTCCCGGAAGTGGAGGATTGTCGCCCATATCAGCACGGACAACACCGGCGATAATCCCATAATCCGGCATTTCCATATGTTCGAGTAAGAAATCAATCCCATCGGCGACACCGTTCGGAGGAACTCCAACCGGTTGAGCGCCTTCCCTGTTGGGAGAGGACGGGAACCATTGAGGATAAAATCTATCAGCTCGCGCCATAACCAAATAGTCGCCTGCAGGGAGATCCTGAAACAGATACGCTCCATCATCGCCACTTATAGTTACCCGAAACGGATGGTCCTCATTCGGGAGAAATAAAGCGACTTCCGCTCCGCCCAATGGGAATTGCTCCGGGTCGGGTGGGGCTATACCCCGAACGGTGCCGGCGAGCGCTCCCGTTTCCGGAGGATTACCGGGCGTCAAGTCGAAATGTAATATGGTCTCTCCTTGATGATGGATTTGCACGGGATCGGCATCGTTATAGGAGATTTTGTGATCGAACCACTGATTGAGGAAACCTTCCGCATCGGCACGAAATTTGTACACGCCCGAGCCTAAATCCATAATGAATAAACCGTCATTACCGGTAATCGCAAAATCAATAAGATGATAACCGCAGGGTGAAAATGCGGCTACCCTCGCACCGGCGATAGGCTCGCCATCGGAGTTGTGAACTGCTCCGCTGACAACAGCGGCGAATGCGGCATTGGCCGACATCAGAAAAACGGATAGCACAATAATGCTGAACATTATCGGCACGACTTTTTTGATTCTCATAAATCCTCCTCGATTTTTGGGGTTTATTTTGTCCTTTGTTTGTTAAGTCGTCAATTTGACCCGAATGTGAATAAAAAGGTTTAATCTTCCGCAAATTAATTGAAATAAGCAGGACCATTGGGATAATACCTCGGAGTTTTTATATTTATGAGCATAAAGCATCTAATTAATGGAAAAGTTTTTTGACCGATATTATTTTATAATGGATATCCTTTTGAAGATATTTCTATTCATAATATTTCAAGTAATTGTGGGTTTTTTAATTGGGATGTTTCTTCATCGAAGCGGGGAAACATATCCAATTTATAAACCAAATTGCAGACCTGTATCAAAAGAATCGGAAAATAAATATACCGATGAACCGAAGATTTCGATTGAAACCCCAATTAGAAAATTGTAGAAACGAATTCCCGAATTGGCATAATTAATTATTGTTATTCTTTACAACCTTCATTAAAATTTTTATTGACTTATCGGGTGTAATGATTAATTTAGGATTTTGATGCTGAGCTTTAAGAAATGTTATGGTGGGTGTAGCTCAGTTGGTTAGAGCACTAGGTTGTGGCCCTGGGGGCCGTGGGTTCGAGTCCCATCACCCACCCATTATTATATTAAATAGGTTGCTTACGGTTTAGTTGCCTATATAATTGTATAACACTTAAAACAATCGTCCCCATCGTCTAGTGGCCTAGGACATCGCCCTTTCACGGCGAAAGCACGGGTTCGACTCCCGTTGGGGACGCTTTTTTTATCCCCTTGTTTTACAACAAGATAACCTCTAATATTTTGAACCTCATACGCTTAAGAAAAGCTCATAAATAAAAACCGAGGACAAAAGACCTCGGCTTCTATTATAAATGGAAGGAATCGGGCTTTCTATTGGAAATTCTGCGAATGGAATTTCAAGACTTCCCTCAATCTCTGGGTGATAAAATTGGAATGCATCGCCGGATTCCCGGAATATCCCGAATAAACATAATATTTATGCGGGACCCCAAGAGTCGTCAATTTCGCATCAAAAGCATCGTTATGAGCCTTCAGATTAAGCTCGTCATTGTCACCGCAATCCATATAAATTGCCGTATTGTTGGCAATTAAATTGGATGCATAAGTATCCAGCAATGTGTAGCAATCCTGTGCCAACCATTTGCTCCAAATGGTCGCATCCAAAGTGGGGTTGGTAAAGAAAGTCCAATTAAACGGCAGATTTATACTGAGCTGTATAAGGTTATTGTCCTCTTTGATAGTTATGGGTAAGCCTACCCAATACGAAGAGTCGGTATCATCGAAATGGAACGGCGAAAATGACGCACCCATCGAGATCATCATAGTGGTCAATTTTTTACTTTGAGAGGGCAACATATTATGGAATAGCGCCTCATTATAAGTGTCCGAACTATCTGCGCTTAAGCCGTTTTCCGCAAGCACATAAGGAATGAGACCGATGAGGCTGTCGAACGCCAGAGGTCCGGACATCGAGGAAATAGAGCCATAGATATCTGTATGTTTCATACCGATTTTCATAGCACCATAACCGCCCATAGAATGGCCGCCTATTCCTGTGTGGCTAACATCGGTATAGATGTTGTAATCCTGCTTAATTTCGCGGCGCAATTGTTCCACAATTAGGTTTTCATAAAGACCGCCGAAATAACGGACGACATCGTTGGTATCGGTTACCGCCGTTGATTCGATGGGATTACCTTCCTCATCGAAACCGGTGTAATTGAAATATAAAGTATCGATAACATTTTCCTCGACACCGAATGAATCGGTATCGCAATACCATCCCCCACCCAATTCGCTGGAGGCATCGATGGTTGCAATTATCATCGGCTTGATTTCACCTTTTGATATCATCTCATCCGCAATCGAGTTCAAGCCGAAGAGGTCGGTGAAATAGTCCTGATCGCCACCGAATCCATGCAGGAGGTATAATACGGGATACTTCGTCGTCGTATCGCTTGGATCGTATCCGGGTGGAGTATAGACGGATAATTCACGGAATGTGTTGTTTCCCATATAATTAAACCAAAACGATGCCGTATCGTTAAAGGATGATTCATATTCCAATCCGTGCAACACTGTCAATTGAGTCGGATTTTTCCTTTTACTGCACGATGAGTTGAGGATTGTTATCCCGAACACCAAGGTGAGTACTGCGACTATCTTAAATATCTTCAACATAATCTAAATTCCCTCCTGATTAAAAGCGGTGAGTGATTGAGATGAAGTTGGAAAATAAATCCATGCTATATTTTCCCGGATAGTTATCATAATTACCATCTCCATTCGAATCCTGAAGATTCGGTATGTCACGGTCGCCAAATATGATATATTCCAAGTTATAGTCTATTCTAATTGTTCCTAAATCGTAACCAAATCCCAAATTGAAACTATTCTTATCGCCTATATCCGGTATTGTGGGGGTAAATGTCTTATTCGGGATAGGCGATGGATCGTTGAAATATCCGCATCTCAGCGCCAATTTGCTTGAATAATTATATTCCAAACCAAGTGAAAAACGAACTGTGCTTTCCCATTGAGTCACTAATGTATCATTGGTTGCCGGATCCCCCATCGGGTCCGTTCCTTCGAGCGCAATCGGCACATAATCCAATCTCGACCAATCGGTGTAATTAATATCGCCGGTTAGGGTCAGTTTTTCCGATGGCCGATAAGCAATACCGATACCATAATCAGCGGGAAGTTTCAAATCGGCTTTGGCGTCCGGCTCCGATGAAAACACCAAGCCGCGGAATAGATTTGCGGTTGTCGAATCATCGTGAGTATTATAGGAATTAAACTCATCCACCAATCCCGGATTATATGGGGTATAGAGGTTTAGTTTCGCCGTTCCATCCAATTTAATGGTGGTGGGGGAGCGGTAAGCTATTCCGATGGATAACTTATCGTTGGGCTTATACATCAAGCCGGCGTTTGCACCAACCCCCCAGCCGTCACCATCAAGCTGCATATCGGTAAAGAGGAGGTTATATGGCACAGGGATAGAGGGGCTTATCGTATTCCATATTACCTGTTGCAGGAAAATGCTGCCGCGTTGAATCGATAATCCGACTCCAAAAGAGAGCTGACCTTCAATCAATTCTCGGGCGATTGTGGGATGGAAATCTATAACCTCGAATTCGCTTTTGTGATCCACTTTCGGGTAGCTTACATTCGGATTGTACCCCGTAGGGAGATCGAAAATATCCCAAATAGCGCCGGTACCGTAGGGGACATAAATCCCCAAACCGGCCGTCCATCCTTTCAATCCTGCCGCTTTGAAAAAGCCGGAGAAACTGGGGATATTAAAGTTTTTGTCTTCGGTGTACCATTTGGTCCCGTTTTTGTAGCCGAGGATGTCATATCCCCCAAGCGTTATATTCGGTGTGTATTCAGGTCTGGGGCTTATAATGGTCAGCATCCCGTTAAATTCGGATTTATCCATCCAAGCTAACCCGGCCGGATTCCAATAGCAAGCAGACCAATCGTCAGCCAAACCGCGAAATGCTCCGCCCATCGAAATCGCTCTTGATCCCACACCCGATAAAGCCAATCCTCCTCCCATCGCCTCCGAAAAGATTAAAAGACTTATCGCGACAGTCGGAATAAGGAACTTTAACAATCTTTTAGACATTGCACACTCCTATTTTAAATTGCATTATTTGTTTCCCCGGCTATTTTATAACCTTTGATTTCAATCAATACTTTCCTTCTATCTCTTTAAGCAGTTGTTTTGCTTCTTTTATATATTTTAAATCAATTGGCCTTTGAGGCTTGAGATTTATCACGGAGTAAAATTGATTTCGGGCGGCAGGGTATTTTTTTATGGACATATATGTTTTGCCCAATTCCAAATGATGATTGATATAATCGGGACGAATCTTAACCGCCTCCTCGAGGTATTTAACGGCGTCTTCTTTATTCGCCGAGCCCAAACCCAAAGGGGCGCGTATTATTTTAGGTTTTTCCGATGCTTCCCGATTCCATCTTCCCATAATGTGAAGGGCTTCATCGTAATTGGAGTTAATTTTAAGGGCTGCCTCCGCCTCTCTTTTGACTTCCTTTGCAAGCCCGATCGAACTCCAAATACCTTTGAACAGCGCAATCCTTCCTTGCGTGCGTGCTATCTGAAAATGCACCTCCGCATTGTTCGGATTTATAACCTCCGATTTTTTTAACCAATGATAAGCCTCCGTATAAAGCGCAAGCTGACTATCTTTCGGTTGCAGTTCGGCATAATCATTTAAGCATCCTCCCAATTTCAACATCAGCTCGGCGTTGGACGAATCAGCCAATACAAGGTGTTTATATATCTCGATAGCCTTTTCATATTTGAATGAGGCTCTTAAGCTATCGGCCCTTTCCAATTCGCCGGCTGTTGATAATGAGGGAAAGATAATTGAGACCATAAGAACAACAATAATCCTTAATAAAATCATCGGTAGATTAAAATTCTAAAAGCTACAAAATCCAGTTTGGTTTTCATTTCGTATTGACATGATAATAACTTGTTAAACTTAAATATCTTTTATATTCGGTGTCAACTGTTTTTTGGCGTTTCAATCGACTTGTTTTAAGGTTCTTTTAGTTTCATTCGTTTGAAAAAGAATTAATGATGGCGGATGCCTTGATAATTCTTTTCTTGCATTTACATAGTGCTTTATGTTAACTAATTTTTTGTATGAAGCCCGAAACCGATAAAAGAGAGGAAGGCAGATGAAGTTATCACTTGATCCAATTTTCAAACCGAAAGCTGTGGCGGTAATAGGAGCATCCTCCAGAAGCCGCACCATAGGCCACGAAGTGTTGCACAACATAATCCGTAACGAATTTAAGGGGAAAGTATTCCCGGTTAACCCTAAAATAGATGTTGTGCATAGTATGAAGTGTTATCATTCTGTCAGAGAGATACCTGATGAGGTCGATTTGGCGATAATAATTGTCCCGCGCCAATTCGTTCCGGGTGTGGCGGAGGAATGTGGCAGAAAGGGCATTAAGGGATTAGTGGTCATATCCGGTGGATTCAAGGAAACCGGTAAGGAGGGTGCCGAGTTGGAACGGAAATTGGTGGAGGTGGTTCGCAAATATGATATGAGAATGGTAGGTCCCAATTGTTTCGGTATCGCTAATTTTTCCCCCGAGGTAAGCCTCGATGCGACATTTGCTCGCAAACAATCGGTTTATGGCAAAATAGGGTTTATCTCCCAATCGGGAGCTTTGGGTCAGGTTATAATGGAGTATGCTCGGTCTTTGAATGTGGGATTTTCGATGTTTGCCTCAATCGGCAATAAAGCGGATATTTCCAGCAATGATCTCCTCCTTTATTGGCAGGATGACCCCGAAGTGGAAATTATCCTTTTATACCTTGAAAATTTCGGCAATCCCCGAAGATTTACTCAGATAGCAAGACAAGTAACAAAGAAAAAGCCGATGATATGCGTAAAAGCAGGTAGAACCACACAGGGAGCAAAAGCCGTAAGTTCACACACGGGCGTATTGTCGAACCTCGATGTCGGGGTCGATGCTCTCTTTGAGCAATGCGGGGTGATTAGAGCCGATTCCATCGAAGAGATGTTCGATTTGGCTATTGCGCTTTACAATAAAGATATTCCCAAAGGGGACAGGGTTGGGATAGTGACGAATGCCGGCGGTCCCGCGATCTTGGCAACGGATGCTTTGATAAACTATGGGTTAAAAGTTCCCGACCTTTCCGGCGAATCTCAGAAGTATCTCCGTGAAAATCTGATGGAAGTTGCAGCGGTCAACAACCCTGTGGATGTTATCGCTTCGGGAGGTCCCAATTCGTATCGCACCGCAATGATGACTATGATGAAAGATGATAATATCGATGTTGTCTTTGTAATTTTCGTTCCTCCGGTGATGATAAACCAGCGGGCTATAATCGAGACTATTATAGATGTCTATAAAAACGGGAGTAAACCTGTAATGGTTTGTTTTATGGGTCCTTATGACCAGATAGATGGATACGAAAGGCTTTTGCAGGAAAAGATCGCTGTTTATATGTTCCCTGAGTATGCGGCCAAAACAATGTCGGTTATAAATAAATATCAGAAATGGATTTCCCGTCCCGAAGGCAGTTTCATTGAATTCCCGGTCAATAATAGAGTGGCGACGGAAATTATCGATCTCGCTTCCTCGGAGAACCGTCAGAGCATAATAGGTCCTGAGGCTTTGGAAATACTCAGGAGTTATGGAATTCCCGTCGCAAAATATACTCTTGTCTCAAAGGCGGATGATCTGAATAAAGCCGTTAAGGGAATAGGTTATCCGCTTGTGATGAAGATAAATAAACCTCAGGTTTTACATAAGACGGAGGTGGGAGGCGTTATAACCGATCTGAGGACTTTCGAGGAGGTCTGGGATGCTTTTGATAGGATGAGAGATAACTTCTCCAAGGAAGACGAAACCTTTGAGATAATGTTGCAGAAGCAAATACGGGGCGGCGTGGAGACCGTTTTCGGTATGACTACAGATCCTTCTTTCGGTCCTCTTTTGATGTTTGGTTTGGGGGGGATTTTTGTGGAGATTATGAAAGATGTCAGCTTCAAGATTCACCCGGTGACGGATTCGGATGTTAAAGAGATGGTTCAATCGGTAAAGGGTTATCCTCTCCTGTCCGGCTTTAGGGAAAGCAAACCTGTAAGATTGGGCATTATCGAGGAATCTTTGCTGCGGCTTTCTCAATTGATATCCGACTTCCAACAGATTGTCGAATTGGATATAAATCCATTTATCGCCTCATCGGAAGCAGAGAATTGTCTGGCCGTCGATGCGAGATTCATATTGAGGTAATATGTCGGAAAATGTGCTTTATTATGGCAACAATCTGAAAGTCCTACGGGTTTATATCCCCGATAATTCCATCGATTTGATTTGCATCGATCCTCCTTTTAATTCTAATGCGGGGTACAACATTATTTTCAAAGAACCTGTGGGAGATAGCTCAAAAGCGCAAATAACGGCATTCGAGGATTCGTGGCATTGGACCGAGGAAACCGAGAGGATATTTCAAGACATCGTAAACAATTCACCTGCCGAAGTAGTCGAGATGATGAGGGCTTTTTTACGGTTTGTGGGGCGGAATGATATAATGGCTTATCTGACTATGATGTGTATAAGATTAGTGGAGTTACGAAGGGTATTAAAAGATACGGGCTCCATTTATCTTCATTGCGATCCGACGGCAAGCCATTACTTGAAAATATTAATGGATACAATTTTCGGAAAAAATAACTTCAGGAATGAGATAGTTTGGTGTTATAGAGGGGCGGGTTATCCTAAGAAAGATTTTGGGAGAAGGCACGATATTATTTTTCGATATTCCAAAGGGGAGAATTATTTCGTAGCTTTAGGTATGGGTTCTTATCATTCGGAAAAATGGGGTAGGGATTTTCCGCGTTTGCAGATATTTACGATTGAAGATTTACTTTTAGGTAAGAAACCAAAGATACCGCAGTCGCTTTTGGTTTATAAAAGAGCCCAAATTCAAACGAAACCAAACCAATTGGAAATAGATAATGATTGATATTTATGTATCGAAGATGTGTATTTACTTTGATAAATATGAATATCGCCCACAAATTTTCCCCTTTTATTTCAGGAGGTAGTTATGCAAAGGAATGGTCGTTTTTTGGCGATTTTGGGGGTTTTAATCGTATTGGTCCTCGCTTCTACTCTTACTTCCGGCTGCGGAACTCAAATTCCATCCGGATATCACGGCGTAAAGTATTATAAATTCGGTAAGGGAACCGAAATGGGCAAAATTTATCCCGAAGGGTTTCAATGGCATTTCCCGTGGAATTCGTTTTTCATCTACAAAACTCAGGTCCAGACAAAAACCGAGACACTGAATATTCTCTCGAAGGATGGAGCGTCAATCAAATTGGATGTCTCCGTTTGGTATCGTCCGGTAATAAGTAAATTGGATTCATTGCAGGTTACGGTAGGTCCGAGATATTATGATGTTGTTGTTTCTCCGGCGTTGAGGGGGCAGGCTCGAACAATTGTGGGTAGATATACCCCCGAGGAGATATATTCTACGAAAAGGGAGGAAATCGCCAGCGAAATTCTAAGTGGGGTAAAGTCGTTATTAAAGGATAAGTATGCTTATGTGGAAAATATTCTCGTTAGGGATGTGGTACTACCTAAAAATGTGAGCGATGCCATAAATGAGAAATTGGCTGCTGAACAGCAGGCGCAGAAGATGGTGTTTGTCTTACAGAAGGAAAGACAGGAAGCCGAACGAAAAAAGATCGAGGCGCAGGGGATAAGGGAATTTACTCGTATCGTGGCGCAGGGATTGACAAATCCATACCTTAAATGGAAAGGGATTGAAGCAACCAAGGATCTAGCCGAATCGAACAACACAAAAATAGTTATCATCGGGAATCCCAAAAATGGCTTACCTATAATTCTCGGCGGGGAGAAATAGAGGCTTTCCGAAGAAAATTATATCGCAAAAGTTAGCTGTTTTAACGGGCAGGTGCATTTTTTGAATTGAAATGATGAGAGTTATTTATTAAATTTATTAATTGTGTTTAATTAATCAAAGGAATTTGGAATTTGGATTAAGGAGATGGTTATGGAATTCAATAAAATAGGTATTGTCGGTTGTGGTCAGATGGGGTCTGGAATAGTTGAAGTGGCGGCGAAGGCTGGCCTGGATGTGCTTTCGAGGGAGATTAATGAGGAATTACTTGAAAAAGGAAAAGCCCGAATTGAGAAATCCCTAAATCGTGCGGTCGATAAGGGGAAGCTTTCTGCGGATGATAAGGATACTATCCTGAGTAGGATAAAATTTACAACATCTCTGGATGAATTTGCAGACCGTGATATAGTCGTTGAGGCTGTTACCGAAGATTTGAAAACAAAATTGGAAATATTTATTAAATTGGATAAAATATGTAAACCCGAAACTATCCTTGCTTCGAATACTTCAAGCTTATCCATAACGGAGTTGGCGTCGGGAACTTCGCGGCCGGGGAAATTTATCGGACTGCATTTCTTTAATCCGGTGCCGGTGATGAAACTTGTGGAAATAGTCAGAACTGTAGCCACAGAAGAAGGTTTGATCGAAGAGGTTAAGGCTTTTGCCGAGAAATTGGGTAAGGTGCCGGTTCTTGCCAAGGACGGTGGCGGATTTATTGTCAACAGGCTTTTGGTCCCCTATCTATTCGATGCGATTTTAGTTTATCAGAACGGATTGGCAAGCAAAGAAGATATCGATAACGGTATGAAATATGGTTGCGGTCATCCTATGGGTCCACTTCAACTAAATGACTTTATAGGTCTCGATACTATGTATTATATAGGCGAGATATTATTTGAGGAGTTCAAAGAAACACGATTCGCTCCGCCGCCTTTGCTTAAGAGAATGGTGCAGGCAGGTTATCTCGGTAGAAAAACGGGGAAAGGGTTCTATGATTATTCGAAATAAAGGCGTTCTGGATGTCCAAATCTAAAAGGCCATATTTTGATTATTACCGAATCAGGAGTATCGATAGGTTCAAAAGGAATCTGAGAAAATTAATTTACAGAGGCAGGAGGAAATCTTGGAATATAAAAACTTACTGGTGGAAAAAAAAGGTTCACTGGCGACGGTGACCGTAAGTAGGCCCAAGGCACTGAATGCGCTTAACACTGAGGTTATCGCCGAACTTTATGATGTCTGGCGGAACTTGGAAAGCGATACCAATATCGGAGTTGTAATTATAACCGGAGATGGTGAAAAATCATTTGTTGCCGGTGCGGATATAGGTGAATTAAACAAATTGGACTCTTTGGAAGGAATTAAGCTTGCCGAACGAGGTCAGGGACTTTATTGGAAGATAGAGAATTCCGATATAATTTCAATCGCTGCGATTAACGGTTTTGCGTTGGGCGGCGGTTGTGAGCTGGCGATGGCTTGCGATATCCGAATAGCTTCCAAAAATGTGAAAATAGGACAGCCCGAGGTTAATTTGGGAATAATCCCGGGCTATGGCGGGACACAGAGGCTCGCTCGTTTAGTGGGTAAAGGTATGGCGAAATTGCTGATACTCACCGGCGATATGATCGATGCCGAGGAGGCCTTGCGGATCGGTTTGGTTGATAAGATTACCGAACCTGCGGAGTTGCTTTCCGAAGCTGAAAAGTTGGCGGGTAAGATATTATCGAGAGGTCCCAAGGCAGTAATTTCTGCCAAAAGGTGCATTAACTTCGCTGCCAATTCCGATTTGGATACCGGTTTAAGGTATGAGATAATAGAGTTCGGAGCGATATGTGCCACTGATGATAGTAAAGAAGGGACATCCGCTTTTATGGAAAAGCGCAAACCGAATTTCAAAGGCGCCTAAGCTTAATTTTATAATCTGAATTCCCTTGAAAAGCGGTTTGATTCTACAACCAAAGTAGGATAAGGCAAAATCATATCGCTAAATTCTTTATGTCCGCTGTCGTAATATTATATAGGAGACAGGTTTTCTTATAACGGTTTTTTGAACATTTGATGTGGCGGAGAGGTTAATATCTGGAAGGATTATTGAATGGCGAAACAAACGAAGAAAAGTGAACAGGGATTCATTTATGATTGGAACAATTACGAGCCTACTGTCCAATCACGCTATAACTATCAGGTAGAGCTCGATGATGAAACGCTTCGGGACGGTTTACAATCACCATCGATAAAAGACCCATCAATCGAAGACAAATTGAAGATTATCCACCTGATGGAAAAACTCGGCATTCAAGCCGCTGATATAGGTTTGCCGGCATCGGGCCCTCGTGCCAAATCGGATGTTACTAAAATAGCTCAGGAAATAGTTGATAATAGGATGAAGATAAAACCCAATTGTGCGGTTAGAACTTTGGTTGAGGATGTAATACCGTTAGTGGAGATTTCCGAGAAAGTCGGCTATCCTATCGAAGCGGCGATGTTTATCGGTTCTTCTCCTATTAGGATATATGCCGAGGAATGGACAATAAAAAAGATGCTTAAATTAACTGAGGAGGCTATTGATTTTGCTGTTAAGCACGGTATCCCCGTTATGTATGTCACGGAAGATACAACCCGCGCCCATCCACGCACGCTACGGAGATTATACTCGGCCGCCATCAATGCCGGTGCTTATCGTATCTGTGTCAGCGATACTGTGGGGCATGTTACTCCTATCGGTGTATTTTATCTTTTGAGATACATCAAGAAGATAATCAAGGAAATCGGCGCCGATGTGAAAATAGATTGGCACGGACATTCCGATAGGGGTTGCGCCATCCCCAATACAATGTCTGCAGTTTCATCGGGTGTTGACAGGGTTCACGCTACCGCCTTGGGAATTGGTGAGAGGACCGGGAATACACCTATGGATTTGCTGTTGGTGAATCTCAAACTTGAAGGGATTATAAAACAGGATTTACGGAAGTTGACTGAGTACTGCGAAACCGTGGCCGATGCTGTGGATTACAAAATCCCGCCGAACTATCCTGTAATAGGAAAAGATGCTTTCCGAACCGCTACGGGGGTTCATGCCGCCGCAATAATCAAAGCGGAGCGGAAGGGTGATGCTTGGCTTGCCAATCGGGTTTATTCCGGGGTTCCATCGGATATGGTCGGCCAAAATCAGAAAATAGAAATCGGTTTTATGAGCGGTTTGTCGAATATCGTCTATTGGCTTAAGACAAAAGGTATCGAACCGGAGGAATATCTTGTTGATGAGATATTCAAAGCGGCGAAAGCTTCCAATAGAGTATTGACTAACGACGAAATAATGCAAATAGTGAAATTCACGACTGCCGGGAATGTAAAAGTTAAATCCGAGGTCATTAAAAGTTTGAACCGAGAGATAAAGATTCCCAGAGATAAAAAAGAAAGAGCGGAAAAAGTCGCTCGGGCGAAAACCGTATTCGCCAAAAAGAAATCGAGGGCTAATAAGGCGGCGAAATCAAAAGGGGGAAAGGCTATTTCGCCGAAAAAGATTTGATTTTTGTGGAGAATGGAATTTAGTATGGGAATGACCTTAACAGAAAAAATAATGGCTTCGCACAGCGGGGAATCCCAAGTCAGTCCGGGAGAAATAATCAATATGAAATTGGATATTGTTATGGCTAATGAGCTTTCCGCTGTGTTAACCTTTGATATCTTGGAAAATTGGGGTGTGGACAGGATTTTCGATCCGGAAAAGGTTTGTCTTATCCCCGACCATTTTACGCCAAATAAGGATATTAGATCGGCTGCAATCTCTAAGACGGTGCGCGAGTTTGCGCATCGACATAAGATTAAGCATTACTATGAACAGGGACGAGCGGGAATTGAACATGCTGTTATCGCCGAGAAGGGATTGGTCTTCCCGGGGGAGACGATGATAGGTGGTGATTCTCATACTTGCACCTCCGGGGCGCTTGGAGCGTTTGCCACGGGAGTCGGTTCCACGGATATCGCGGCCGCCCTTTTGACCGGCGATGTTTGGATGAGAGTCCCGCCGACCATAAAACTTGAATATAACGGTAAGCCGAAAGATTATGTTCACGGCAAGGATTTGATTATCTATACCTTGTCCCAATTGGGAACTTCGTTTGCTACATATAAAGCTATTGAGTATACCGGTAATTCTTTTCGTTATTTTTCCATTGCCGATAGATTGACTATGTCGAATATGTCTATCGAGGGCGGAGGTAAAAACGGCATCTTCGCTGTCGATGATATCACCGTTGATTTTCTAAAGCGGACCGAAAGATATAAAAACGCACCGGAAGATATCGTAATGATCAAGCCCGATGATGATGCCGTTTATGAGAAGCATCTTGTTTTTGACATCTCCGATCTTGAGCCGCAAGTCGCATTCCCATATTCTCCGGACAACGGCCATCCTGTCTCCGATGCCGAAAACATTCAAATCGATCAAGTGGTAATCGGAACCTGCACCAATGGTTGGTATGAGGATATGAAATTGGCTGCCTCCGTATTGAAAGGGAGAAAAATTCATCCTAATGTAAGGGCGATCGTAATACCGGGTAGTGTCGCCGTTCAGCAGAGGTGTATAAGGGAAGGTTTGGCGGAGATATTTATCGATGCGGGTTGTGTATTTTCTACATCAACCTGTGGTCCCTGTATCGGTGGACATATGGGGGTGTTGGGTCCCGAGGAGGTTTGTGTCTCGACGACCAATAGGAATTTCGTGGGGCGTATGGGGGCGAAAACCAGCAAATCATATCTTGCCAATCCGGCGATAGCTGCTGCCAGCGCCGTGGCGGGAAGAATTGCTCATCCCTATGAATTATAATTTGTTTTGGAGATAATATATGGATATAAGAGGAAAAGTTTTCAAATATGGCGACGAGGTAAACACCGATGTAATTCTTCCGGGAAGGTGGTGCCATCTTTACAAGCCGGAGGATTTGAAGCTTCATTGTATGGAAGACCTCGATTCCCACTTTGCCGAGAGTGTCAAGGACGGCGATATTATAGTTGGCGGAAATAATTTTGGCTGTGGTTCATCACGGGAAGTGGCACCGTTGGCGATAAAATCTTGCGGGGTATCGGCGATTATTGCCAAAAGCTTTGCCCGTATATTTTATCGTAATTGCATTAATATAGGCCTGCCGATTTTTGAATCCCCCGAGGCTGTGGATGGTATTAGCAATGGAGATGAGGTCAGTATCGATATGGCTAAAGGGGAGATAACCAATAATTCCACAGGCGGTATTTTTAAGTTCGTCCCGTTTCCGGAATTTATGCGGGACATTTTATCCCGCGGCGGTATCAGAGATTATGTTTTGGACAAGCTTAAAGAAACATCGGCGTAGTAAAGGCGGGTGTTGGTTTTTGATTGTAGTTTTGAAATGAGATTATGCTTTTGGGAACTTCCGATAATTTGAAAGAACCCAAGGGGGCTTTATCCCCTTTCAGGAAATTCTTGACGGTAGCGCAATTTATATTATCCTTATTCCTAATCGTTTATGGTTTTCTGCTTTTGGTAGGGATTGCCCCTTTTGCGTCGGGAAAGGATCTCGATAGTGTAAGGCTGTTTCTCGGGGGAGCGGTGTTCATTTATGGGCTTATACGGCTTGGGATGATTATTAGGGGATATAGGAATGCGAAAATATGATTTCAGCGTTTTCACTTCTGCCTTGAAACAGTATAGTGGTTGTATTTTGCCCACCTTATAGGTTTTTAGCTAATAAAGATAAATGCGTGATTTTAGTTTAAGCGATACAATAGCGGCTATCGCCACGCCACCGGGAGAGGGGGCGATTGCCGTAATACGGCTTTCCGGCGGAAGGGCGATAACGGTTGTCGATAAATTATTTATGGGGAAAAACAAACTTGCACAATCCCCCGGCGGTAGGTCTCGTTATGGGAAAATAGTGAATGAGGGAGGTGAGGTGATCGACGAAGTCGTGGTTACGATAATGCGTGCGCCTCAATCTTATACGGGGGAGGATACCGTGGAGATATCCTGTCATGGCGGTTATATCGCTTCGGCTGAGATTCTTAGATTGCTTTTGAGCCTTGGTGTTAGGGAGGCCGAAAGGGGAGAGTTTACATTGCGTGCATTTCTCAATGGCCGAATGGATTTAACAAGGGCGGAAGCAGTTGCGGATTTAGTCTCGGCAAAGGGGGAGCTAAGGTATAAAACAGCGCTGAAACAGCTCTCCGGCGATCTCTTCGGTATTTTGAAATCCGAGAGGGACAAACTAAAGGATTTGCTTTCTGTTGTGGAGTTGGGAATTGATTTCGCCGAAGAGGATATCGAGTTATCCCCGAGATCGGAAATAAATTATCGGATTAAAACCATTATCGCCACGATATCAGATTTAATTGCCGGTTTCGATGCGGGCAGAATTATTAGGGAAGGTTATAGGGTGGCGATAAGCGGTAAGGTTAATGTCGGCAAATCATCTCTTTTGAATAAGTTGCTCGGTTATGAGCGGGCGATTGTTACTCCTATTGCGGGAACTACGCGGGATACTTTGTCCGAGCCGATTTTAATTAACGGATTGGAAGTGCATCTGACGGATACGGCGGGTTTTCGGGATAATACCGAATCGATGGAGCGGGAGGGAATCAATCGGGCGAAAAGGATAATCGAAACTTCGGATCTCGTTTTGTTTTTACTCGACCCCACAGCCGATTTTACTTCCGATGATAAGAGGATTATGGAGATTATTGGGGATGAGCCGAAAGTCGTTTTAATGAATAAAATAGATTTATTCGAGAGGGAAGAAATTGAAAAATTGCGGGATAATTTCCCGATAAATGTCGATTTGAATATATCCGCTTTTACCGGAGAGAACCTTCAGAAATTAAGGGAAATAATTTATGAAAGGGCGATCGGTAATAAGGATAATATTCAGCGGGGGATGATCATAACCAATCGCCGCCATTATGAGAACCTCAAATCCGTAATGGAAGAATTAAGTTTTGCTCTTGGGGTTAAGGAGGGGGATGAGTTGATTGCGGAGCATCTACGCCGTGCCTTGAATCATCTTGGGGAGATATCGGGGGAAGTGGTCAGCGAGGAAATCCTTAATAATATCTTCGATAATTTCTGTATAGGTAAATAGGTATTAATCTTTTGAAAAATCAAAAAGTAGATATCCTCTTCGCATATAGTTTTCATCATAATATAATATAGAATTTTCTTGCCAACTTTTAATGCCGATTTATATTGCATAAGAATTTCTGATGGAGATGAGAACTTTAAGGAGAGATTATGAGCAAATACAAAATAGCTTGGCTTCCCGGAGATGGCATCGGTGTGGATGTTATGGAAGCGGCGAGGATAGTCCTTGATAAGATAGCTCTCGACGCCGAATATGTTCAGGGAGATATCGGTTGGGAATTCTGGAAAACGGAAGCCAATCCATTACCCGATAGAACGATTAAACTGCTTAAGGAAACCGATTGCGCCCTATTCGGGGCGATTACTTCCAAGCCAAAGGAAGAAGCGGAGGAGGCGCTGATTCCTCAACTTCAGGGCAGGGGACATATTTATTCATCACCTATCGTAAGGCTCAGGCAGGAGTTCAATTTGCGTACCAATCTGCGCCCTTGCAAGGCTTATCCGGGTAATCCGTTGAATTATCGCGATGATATAGATTTAGTGGTTTTCCGTGAAAATACCGAAGATTTATACTCCGGCGTGGAGTTTTATCCCGTCCCGGGATATTTGAGGACGGTTCTGGATGAAACTCATCCCAAGATGAAGCGGTTTGAAGGTGTGGCTAATGAGGATATGGCTATATCGTTAAGGATAATTACCCGTAAAGCCGCCCGCAACATTATCCGCGATGCTTTTGATTATGCTGAAATGCATAACTATAAAAGCGTGACTATAGTCGAGAAGCCAAATGTGATAAGGGAAACTTCGGGTTTGATGGTCAGGGAAGCCCGAAAAATCGCTGAGGAATTTTCGGGTATCGAGCTTTGGGAAACGAATATTGATGCGATGTGTATGTGGTTGGTGAAAAACCCGCAGAATTATTCGTTGTTGGTTACTTCCAATATGTTCGGTGATATAGTCTCGGACCTTGCGGCTCAATTGGTGGGTGGTTTGGGATTCGCCTGCTCAGGGAATATAGGGGATGATTATGCCGTTTTTGAACCGACTCACGGCTCCGCTCCCAAATATGCGGGGCAATACAAAGTCAATCCGGTGGCGACCCTTCTTAGTGTGAAGATGATGCTTGATTGGTTGGGGGAGATCGAAAAGGCAACAATGTTGGAGGATGCTATCGCTTCGGTTATAAAGGAAGGTAAGGTCCGAACTTATGATATGGGAGGTACATCGTCAACATTGGAAATGGCGTCTGCGATTGCCGATAAAATATAATCCTTTCCCGATTTTTGATTCCCCAATTAAATAAAGTGAAATCGCCGGAGGGGTTAATTGCCTATTGATATATAGGCTTAAATTTATGCGCCGAAGGAGATTAATACTATGGGATATGGAGCATTTCCCGTTTTTTATTTGTTCTAATTATTGATCTCGCTATAAATGTCTTAAAAATCACTTGACTTTTCGTAGGCTTGGTTTCATTTTTTAGTGATTGCAGAAATTGAGATAACGAAAGCAGGAGAAGTTAGGCTGCCATATTGCGAAAGTATCCGAAAATAGTAAATATAATATTTGTAATCCTTCAAAGGAGGTATTCTATGGGGATCCCATTTGGGAGAAGAAGGGTTGCCTCTCTGGTTTGCCTATTGATACTTGGAATTTGGTGGAGTGTGGTATTCGGGGGAACCACAGGCCAGATTACAGGTACCGTTACTGACAAGAAAACAGGCGAACCGCTTCCCGGGGTAACTGTACTTATTAAAGGAACTAAAATCGGAGCTCCTACCGATTTTGATGGTCACTATAGGATCCAAAATGTCCCTCCGGGCACCTATGTGTTAACTGCATCGTTGGTGGGTTATGCACAGACGATCGTATCCGAAGTGCAGGTAAGCATAGACAAAACTACGGTGATTAACTTTAAGCTCACTACCGAGGCGGTGGAAATGAAAGAGGTTAAAGTAGTTGCCAAACGGAAACCTATCGAGGGCAGGGTAACACAGAACGAGGATGCCATCGGCGAGAAAGAGCTCGATGTAATCCCGGTAAGAGATACTAAAGGTATTCTTGCCACTCAGGTAGGTTTTGTAAAGCGTGGCACACAGCTTCATGCTCGGGGCGGGCGTGCCGGTGAGGTGGTGTTCCGTGTGGATGGTGTTGATACAAACGACCCGTTGGGCGTAAACTCGCCGCGGACCTCCGATACTCGTGTACAGGACCAGTCGGGGCGTTCGTTGATAAAAGCCGAATCGCCGTTCTTGAGTATGGATGTGTCTTCGACGGATATTTCCGAGATTTCGATAATCAAGGCCGGTTGGCCAGCCGAGTATGGTAACCTTCAGTCCGGTTTGGTTAACCTTGCGACAAAGGAGGGTGATCCGAGGTTCACGCGGGCTTACATTGAATATACGACCGATGATTTTGGGTCTCCGTCGTTGAATAGGTATTCCTTTAATACCGACAGGATAGATGCAAGTTTAACCGGTCCCGTTCCTTTGCTAAAAGATGTGCTTCTACCGAAATTGGGACTGGAATTCCCGGGGCAGAGTTTGGCTTACTATGCATCTATTTCGGTTGACAAAACGGATACTTATACATCTTATGCGAAATATACCCCCGATATCAGCAAACCCGATTGGGGAAAGGAAGACAAGATATGGGATATGTTCCGCTTGGATATTCCGAAAAGGCAATCGAATTCGTATAAGACAAGTTTAAAACTAACCTATAAAATCGATGCTGCTCGCAAGTTAAACCTTAGTTATAAAAGAGATCAAAGCAAATACATAGCGTGGGATTGGGATTTTAGATACATTCCGGAAAATGCCCCTCACGAGGAGAATTGGTCGGAATTGTATCAGATATATTTCACCGACAAACCCGGTTGGGTGAAGAATACTTTCTATGAATTACAGATATCGAGGTATTCAATAGCATCCACTCATAAACCGGGTAATTTATTGCCGGGTGATTTCCTTTTCTATGACCAGTGGGATGCTTTTACCTCCGATCAGGATGTAAACCATAACGGTAAATGGGATCCTGCCGAGCCATATATAGATGTCAACGGTAATGGGGTTTATGATTTCGGCGAACCGTTCTCCGATTTAAACGGGAATGGGTATTGGGATGCCGCGGAAGATTTCACCGATACCAATGGAAACGGTGTTTATGATCCGGATAGGGCTTCCATTGTTGAACCGGATGAGGCTGAGCCTTACATCGATGGTGATATCATCATTGGGGAACCTTATATAGACTTGAACAGGAACGGCGTTTACGATGAAGGAATCGACATCTTTACAAGTGAGGATGACTTAAATTCCAACGGTCGTTACGATGGTCCTAACAGTACTTGGACTCCTGGTATTCCTTATCAGGATCTCAATCATAATGGACAATACGACCCTCCGAATCAGGTTTATGATCCGGGAGAGCCTTATGTGGATAAAAACGGGAACGGCAAATGGGATGGAAGGGACCTGTTTTTCGATTCGGGTTTCGACCGTCGTGCGACATATAGCCATAGGCGTTCGGATATCTATACCTTAAAGTTGGATGTTACCAGCGCACCCTCGATACATCATGATATGAAAACCGGCGTAGAGTATAAATTTATTAAGATGAGGATGGCTGATTTGAGGTATCCTTGGGCTTATTATGTGGGTCCGCCTGACCCGGGTGAACCTTGGAATAACAGAGGGATATTCCGTGATTTCTATTGGCGCACCCCGAAGCAAGGAGCCTTTTATATTCAGGATAACATCAGTTATGGGGAGATGTTCTTCAATCTTGGTTTCCGTTGGGATTATTTCATTCAAGCTGATGAGGTTCACGCAATCGAATCGGAAGAAGGTGTTTATTATGGTGATCAGAAGATTAAGGAGAATAGAAATAAATTCGCTCCCCGATTGGGTGTTTCCTATCCTATTTCCGATAAGGCAAAAGTGTATTTCAACTACGGACACGCTTATCAGTTGCCCGAATATTACCGCTTCTATGCGCGTGCCACCCAGAATATAGGTTCGGGGGCATTGCCGATAGTCGGGAATGTAAACCTCGATTACTCCAAAACAATACAATATGAGGTCGGTATAGAATATCTGATAAACTACGCATATAAGCTCAAGATATCCGGTTTCTATAAAGATCAATATGGACTGGTTAATGTCATTCAGGGTATAGGTAGATTAGCGGCCGATAGGTATGGCAACCTTGACTATGCCCGCGCGAGGGGATTTGAATTTGAATTGACGAAGTCGATAGGCGATTATTTGACCTGGGGCGCCAAATACGAATATTCTTGGGCTTTCGGTAAGTCGTCATCGGGAACGAGCGATTATTACTTGAGGGCGGAAACTCGTCAGATACCTCTTCAGGAATCCGCGCTTGATTGGGATATTCGCCATCAGGTTACGATTGATGCAACTTTGAGGATTCGTGAAGATGATCATCCGGTATTCGCCGGGATTAAGTTGCCTGATGCTTGGGGAGCGAGCATCCTCTGGCAGGTCAATTCAGGTTTTCCTTTCTCCCCATCCTCTAAGTATCCGGGTATTAGCGTCATAGGGCGTGAGGAACCGCCGGCCAATTCTAAAACTATGCCCGCCTATTCGAATATGGATCTAAAGCTTTATAAGGATTTTGGCATAAAAGGGCTTAATTTTACATATAATATCTGGATCTCGAATCTCTTCAATAAGAGAAATGTGGTCCGAGTCTCCGGCGACACGGGGCTCCCATATACTTCGGTTTTAAGTTCCAATAGGATGATAATGACAGGGCTTGAACACGATGCGGACCCTGCGAACTGGGGACCTGGGCGTAATATCAAGATGTCTTTGGCGGTGAGATTTTAACTGAACTAAAAGGGGTTCGCTTGCAATATAAAGCGAACCCTTACTAATAGAGAGGAACTAAGGGAGATAGCAGATGAAATTTTTTAGGTGGAAATTTTTGAAGATTGGTTATCCTTTGCTGCCGCTTACCGTTTTGGCTGTTTTACTGTTGACTGTGAATGGTTTTGGTAGGACTATGCCGAAGGCGAGGGAGTTTAATCTGCACAAGCCGGCGGCTGGGGTGCCGAACACGATTAATGCAACTCATAGGATCTCCAATATCTGGTTTACCGTGACCAACTGGGGTTTTTTAGGTAGTGCGCAAGATCCGAACATAATTGATTGTGAAACCGGATTAGCTGCGCCGTCTTGTGAGTTCCCGGGAGGCTCCGAATTGGAGTATCTGTTTCAGGGAGCTTTATGGATTGGGGCAATTGTAGATGGTGATACTTTGGTTTCCTGCGGTACAGATGGTTGGTGGGATTCTCATGAGTTTTTCCCGGATGTCGCAACCGACTCCACAGGTAAAATTTGGTTGGGTTCAACTCGGCCCGAAGGTTCGTATCCACGGACTATGACCGATTGCTATCCGGATCAATTCGATATTGACCACTCGATTTCAGAGGAAGATTTTACGGCTTATTATGCTGATACGAATGTCACTTATGCGGATGTTGATCCGATCGATCAAAGGCCCCTTCAGCCGATAGGGCTTCAAGTAGAGCAGAAAAGCTATTCGTGGTCTTACGATTACGCCGAAGATTTTATAATCTTCGATTTCAAAATAACAAATATCGGTTCGTCTCCCATAAACGATATGTGGGTGGCGTTCCATATAGATGCTGATGTCCACCATCGGCTTAACAGTGCCTCTGGTGCTCAGGACGATATGACCGGTTTTTTGCAGAAATTTAAACCGATAGATGCGCTTCCCGAGCCGATTGATATCAAGACCGCTTATATTATGGACAATGACGGCGATCCTTCAAGCGATGGGACTTGGGATAACAAATCCGTTAGAAGTTGCACGGGTGTTAGGGTGGTGAGAGTTCCTGAAGGTTCGGATAGTATAGGATTCAACTGGTGGATATCGAATATCAATTCTAATTTGGATTGGGGACCGCAGCATATGGACAATTATCACGGTCCTTGGCCCGGCGGCGGTAATGGAACTCCCGGAGGAGACCCTGCCCGTTATCTGACGATATCCAACCGCGAGTTCGATTATGATCAGGCTTACGCCGCCATTGATTATTCTGGCGGCGATTCTGCCGGGACGAAATGGATTCCGCCGTTGCCTTCAACCAATGCGAAGGATATTGCCAACGGGTATGATACCCGTTATACTTACTCCTTCGGACCTTTTGAGACAATCCAACCGGGAGATTCACTTCTTTTGACGGTTGCTTACATCGGCGGTGAGGATGTCCATGTTAATCCTAACGATTACAAAAATATATTCGAAGGTAACGAGACTGACACTTCAGCTATTCACGCTTTTATAAACAGTCTGGATTTTACGGATTTTGCCGTCAATGCGACTTGGGCTGAATGGGTTTACGACAATCCGGGTGTTGATACTGATGGCGACGGAGATTCGGGAAAATATGTTTGCTTAAACGATAGTTGTACCGATAGGATCTGGATAAAGGGAGATGGTGTTCCGGATTTCGCGGGACCTCCTCCGCCACCATCACCCGAATTAACTTTCGAAACTGAACCGAATAATGTTAACATCCTTTGGGATGGTGAAAAATCGGAGCATACCCCCGATTTATTCAGCGGTGAGGTCGATTTTGAAGGATACAAAATATATAGATCGAGATCCGGGGTGCTGAATGATTTCACCCTTTTGGGTTCCTATGACCGTATTGACTATGACAGCTTGGCTTGGGACCCGGTAAATAAGAGGATGAAGTTGAGCAAGAAATCCCCTATGACACTTGGGGAACTTTTAACGAGGGCTGATACGAGCTCTTCTTTCAGGTTCGTGGTCGATCTTAAACCGCCTTATACACCGATTATTTGTCCGGATACGACTATCGATGGGACTACATATAAGTGGTTTATCCCGCACGGCTATAATATAGGTTGTTATGAGGATACGGTTTTCACTCAGGATACGACGGGTGTCGGTGCGTTGGGGCTTGGTGGTATTATTCCCGATTCATTGGAAATACATTCCGCTATCTATGATTCGACTGTTGTAGCATTGGATCCGAATACCGGCGATAGCATTGATATAAATTATTACACTTTCTCAGTCGATTCGGTATTGTCGAGCGTGCCCTATTATTATGCGGTAACATCCTTCGATTATGGCAATCCGGTGACCGGTTTATCGCCGTTGGAGAGCTCGAAGGCAATTAATATGCGGGCTATTTATGCGATAGGCGATTTTGACCATATCGAAAGTGATATTTATGTTTATCCTAACCCGTATATTTTGGACGGTAGGTACAGAAATCAGGGCTGGGAGAATGTTAATGAAGATCCGGCATATTCCCAGCGGATTTATTTCACCAACCTCCCCGGGAAATGCACCATAAGGATATTCACATTGGACGGCGATTTGGTCGATAAGATAGAATTCGACCCGAGCGATTCCGATCAGCCGATTGCGAGCTGGGATCTTATTTCCCGTAATACACAATCGATTGTATCAGGGATATATCTTTATAGTGTGGATTATGAGGGTGGCCGTCAAATGGGTAAGTTCGTGATAATTAAATAAATAAGGAATAAACGGTGGTTTTTTACAATAAGGAGAAGATTATGAAAAAGGCAGCGATAATTGCCCTTGCCGTTCTGCTCCTGCCCTCGTTGGCTTATGGTCAAGCGAAGGTAGGGACCGCCGGTGCGCAATTTTTGGAGGTCGGTGTATCGGCTCGTGCAATGGCGTTGGGAGAAGCTGTAGTTTCGAACATAGACGATGCTTCCGCCCTTTATTATAACCCGGCGGCGATTGCCGGATTCGATAAATACAAAGCGATGTTTACTCATATCGCTTATCCCGGCGATATTGGGATTAATTACGAATTCGCCGGACTGACTATCCCGATGCCTTCGCTTATGGGGAATGTGGGTGTATCGTTTTATATGCTTTCAACCGATAATATGGCTGTTCGGACCTACGAACATCCTGATGGAACGGGGGAAACATTTCAGGCGAAGGATTATGCTCTCGGATTAAGTTATGGGGCGGCTTTGACGGAGCATTTTAGCTTGGGGGTTACCCTTAAATACCTTGCCGAGTTATACTACACTTATAAGGCGGATGGCTGGAGCGCGGATATGGGTACATATTATGACACGGGATTCCGTAATTTACGGATTTGTATGTTGTTATCCAATTTCGGCCCTGATCTGAAATTCATCAATGAAAAATATCCGTTGCCCATAACTTTTAAATTCGGCGCCTCCATTGATTTAATTCAAGGACCCACTCACAGGATTATCCTCTCGGGTGAAATGGCTCATCCCAATGATAACCTTGAGAAATATTCGATGGGATTGGAATATTGGTTTAACGATATGGTAGCTTTGCGTGTGGGAAAAAAATATAATGTGGATTATATAGCCGATAAGAATATGTTTTCAACAAGGGGTATTACTCTCGGCGGTGGCTTAAAAACCGATATCTCCAACTTTACGATTAGTATCGATTATGGATATCAGGACTTCGGATACCTTGATGAGACCCACAGGTTCTCACTGGGTGTGGAATTTTAGTTAATCGGAGGTTAATGAATGCGGATAAAAAAATTGCTTTGGATGGTCCCCATATTACTTATGGCGACTTCGGTGTATATGTTGGGTTGCTCGAAACTTGAATTGGGCGGGACTGAGAAGCCGAATATCTCTCCGAGGGTCTTTTTCACGAATGTCCCAAACGACTCAACGCACTTCTCATACAACCCGCCGATATCCTGGTATGGTACGGATGTCGATGGAGTTATTGAGGCGTATTATTACAAACTCATCCTGAAGGATAGTATGACTGTTGACCCGGGGACTTACGCGAACTCCATTACTTCTCCGGATAGCTCTTGGACGATGGTCGAAGCTTCTCAGGATACAATAAAACTTTACGCTCCCGAAAACCCTGATTCGTCATACGAGCAGTATATCTTTTTGACGGCTCAAGATGATGATAGTGCTTATGCGAAAGTCAAATATCGGCTGTATTCGCGGCAGAATCACCCTCCGAATACATATTTGGATACTGAATTCTGGAGGACTTATTACAGTTATCCATATCTTACCGACTATTACGGCGGTATAAATGTAAGTTGGCACGGTGTCGATTCTTTGGATTTTCCCGAAGACCAACCCGATTTCGAGTATTATTGGGCGTTATTCGGTCCTTTCTCTTCACCGGATAGTATTGTCGCTGAATCGCTGACTGTCGATGATATTTACAGTGCCTATGATTCCACTTTAAACAAGGTAGTGAAATGGGAATCTTATGATTCCACCGATGGGGATAATTGGGTGTCCGATAAAGAAGTAACCCTTTATAATCTTCGTTCGGGATATTATTGGTTCTGGGTAATGGCGCGGGACGATGCTTTTGTTATCGACAGCCTTTATACCAATGAGGAAGGTGATACCTTATCGGCAGGGGTTCTGCATATTATCCAACCTTATTATACCTCTGATAATGAAGCTAAGGATATCTTGGTTGTTGATGATTCCCGTTATAGAAATTTTCCGGCGGAGATGGATGATAAGACCACGGCGAGGGACTTTTATATGGGAATATTCGAGAATCTCGGAATCGATACGGCGAAATCGGTCGGTTGGATAGACAATAGTTCCGCCCAGAAATTTACCGGAAACGGAGGTCCCGAATCGGACTCGCTGCCGATGTATAAGATGGTTATGGTTTTGAATGATGACTGGTTCCAAGAGCTTTCGGATTCCATAGTCTCTTGGTATAAGCGATACCTGAATGTCGGTGGTAAGATAATGGTGACAGGCCGTAATACTTTCTGTTCAAAACCCCGTGGTAGTATCGAGTATAAGGAAAAGATATATTATGGTTTTGAAGCTGGCGATACACCGTTGGGGCATTTTGCGAGCGATTATTTCAATTTGGATTATGCGATTTATCCGGGTTGGAATTTCCAGACAAATCTTGATCAGGAGATGATCGGTGCTTATTCGGATGATGCGTCGTTCAGCGATGTAACATTCGACACGAGTAAAGTTATCGAAATCGCTAAAAACGGTTCCAATTGGTGGTATGAAACCAATACCTCATACTTGCCGGCGGTTGAATATCTGTCGAGGTTGGATGAATCCGAGACGATATTCAAATTTATGTCATACGAGCCTATCGGCTCTGATTTCGATGGCTGGCCTGTGGCTGTTCGATATGCTCCTACGATGACGGTTGGTGGGCAAACGAGAACTGCTTTTATGACCTCGTATTTCTCCTTCCCGATATATTATGTCCAGACCGATGAGGCTGTCGAACTGATGAGGACTATGCTCGAGTGGTATGGTATTTTACAATAGGCCTCTTTTCCAAATTAAAAGCCGGTCCTGATTTGAGGATCGGCTTTTTTATTGCGGTATTTTTTTAAGGGATTAGGCTTAATCTTGTATAATAATGGACATCTCCCGCACAGCCTTTTCCATACCGACGAATAGAGCCCTGCTTATTATCGAATGGCCGATGGAAAATTCCTCGAAAACTCCGATGTCGAGGACAGGTTTGATATTGCGATAATTCAACCCCCTGCCGCCAATAACTCCCATTAGAAGTTTGGAAGCTAACGAGGCTGCTGCTGAAAGAATCTCTAATTCCCGAGCTTGGTCCGTTGAGTTTTTGGTGGAGGAATAGGCGGTAGTGGATATCTCGATATAATCTGTTTTGAGCTTCGCCGCTTTTTTAATGCTGTCGATTTGCGGTTCGATTAATATACAGGTTAATATATCATTTTGCTGTAATGCAGGGATTATCTCTGCGAGACGATCGTAATCATTATCCAAATCTACTTCATTGACCGATATTGGATTTTGGTTGTTTTCGGAGATAAAACTAACCATATCGGGTTTCACCTCGATTGCCTTGTCTATCATTTTATCAACTATCGGGATTTCTAAAGTCAAGGGTAGATGGGTTGTGTTTCTCAGCAGATATAGATCTCTATCTTTACAATATCGATTGTCCTCCCTTAAATGTATGCTTATTCCATCCGCCCCCGCCGATTCGGCTATTACCGCGATATGAATCGGGTCGGGAGTTTTAGCTCCGGCTGACTCCCTGAGTGCCGCAATCTCATTGATTTTAATATTTAATCTCGCCATTTTTCACTCCATATCCGTCGATCTAAATTATTCCGTTTAATTCTTACACTTGAATTGTGATGATTAAGTTATCCTCATTATCATTTGAGAGATAGGGATTATTACGCAATTTAATCTATTAAGTATCTTCGATGTTTTTTTTAGGCTTTCGTTTCTGTTTTGTCCTGAGTCTACGATAATAATTCCCCAATTACCGGTGAACAGCATCCTGCGATGATAGTTCAATATTTGCAGACGCAAATCGCTGTTTTGAGCGGTTATTCGGTTTAGAAAGGGTATTAATTTAATTTTCCCGTTTGCCGTTGAATTCCCTGCTTCCTCATAATCGGTGTCGGTGCCACAAAAGATAATGAAATTCGATTTGTTTAATTGTTCCAATAAATCATCATCGAAATGCCATTTCCTGCCGCGAGCATAAATATATTTGAAATTTCCGGCGAGCCGTTTCAAAATATTCATCGCTTGCTCTAAATTCTTTACTTTTTTCAAACCGACAATGTGTGAGGCGGCATTCATTAGTCTTATGAACTTCGGCGTGGAAAAAGGTATTTCATACAATATCTGTTCGATTCCGCTTGAAAGAAGCCTTTCCCTTGTTTTGGTGAACCCCTTTTCACCCGGGGTAAGTATATATGCATACATCGCTCCGGAATTCATTACCGCCTCCTGATCGTTGGGGGGGAGGGATTGAATTTTATCGATTATTATAGTTAGATATGAAGCCAAAGGAGTGGTATTAGGGTCGGATATCAGGGTGAAGTTAAATTTCGATTTATCCTCTCCTTCGATAAAGAATTCAAGGGATTTCCCATCGGGGCTTTGCACGCAGTCTGTGATTGTAAAACCGGTGCCGCTGAGATTATCTACAAGTTCCTTATGAAAAAGCATTTTCGGGTATAAGGGCGATAACCGTATCTCATTTTGTTGCGGAGCGATATCTTCTCCCTTTTCGTCTTTCCAATGAACATCATCGGGATTTACCCCAAAGGAGGAGGCTGTGGAGATAATGGCAGCCTTCAAACTCGCAAAATGCTCAGGGGGATATTTTTCGCTGAATAATCTAAAATCGGATAGCGAGGAATATCCCATAATGGGAGGTAAAAGACGGATTCCAAGATATGCTATCCCTATAATAATTATTATTATGAACAGAGAGCGGAGCAGCCTTCCAAAAACTGAAGCAGTTCGCCTTTTCGCGGATCGCTGTCTCCTGCTGACCCGTCCTGTAATGTTTGATTTGCTCCTGCGTGCCATTATGAATTTAGTCTATCCGGGTATCGAAAGGTCTTTCCAGATGGCAATCCTCCAGATACCACTCTCATCCTTTTCAAATTTAAATATCGCTCTTCCTGTAGCTTCCATTTGTTGATAACCGAAATCTCCGGAAATATCCTTTAAGGATAGGTGGAATATGACCTGACGGGCTTCCCAATCCGGGGGATCCTCCGGATCGAGATTTGCGTTGAATACCTGCCAGGTGTCAAGGCGTATCTCATCAAAAGCCTCGAATAACCCTTCGGTTCGATAAATATCCCCCCCGATACCATCACGGGGAACGGTTACGGTTTCGATATTCCCCTCCCTGTCCTGATCGAGATAAATAAAAATGAAATCTTTCGCTAAGGTATGTTCGTATATATCGATATCCCTGTTTTCGTAAGAATACTTGAAATTCACCAAAACGCTGTCGGGTGAGGTCTGAGCGGCAATGGGTTTATATAATCCGGGTCCCGCTTCGGGTGGGGTAAACGGATTGATACATACCAAAAACGGAGAGATGGAAAAAATAAGAATGAGGGGGAGAATCGATTTATTCATCACAATCGATTTACCTATACAAAGCTTTGAAATCCGCCCAATCGAAGTCATTATTTTCATCAGGCCTATCGGACCATAGATCGATACTCCAACCTATTAAACTTGAACGCGAAAGGTTGAAGGATGATTCTCCGATAGCGGTGGTCGTTTCCGCAGTTTCCTCGGTGAAGTTAATAATCAAAAGGTTATAAGTTCGAATAAGCGTTGCCGTCGAATCGTTCTCCTGATCGAGGGGATTGGATGATAAATCGATAATCAACGACATCTCGGTCGAATCCGAATTGAGCGGATAGCTCTGGAAGATTCTTCGGGTGATAGCTTCCTCTACATCCGCATTCCAATCGTAGAAAACCCATCCCTCCCCCCGCTGTTCCGCTTCAACCGAGTCCTCGTATGCCGAAAAGATGAATGAATCCGATAAGCACTTCCGAAAATTATTGATATTTTTTTCATTGTACGCATAGAGTAGATTCGTCAACACTATCTGTGGTGTCGATGGGACTTCATAAGTTCCGGAAGATCCTATCGGTGGTTCGCTTGAACGGTGACTGAACGGATTCTTGCAGGACAACAAAACTGCCGATAGTGATAATATCAACCCGAACGCTAACAATTCAACATAAACATTTTTTCTCATATCCATAACATATTAAAAAAATCGCCTAAGGGAAACAGTAAAAATATCGTCTCGTATGTGTCCTCGTCGCCAGCCGTTGATAATCCTTCTTTGTATCAAGAAAGTCAGGTTTTGTAATTCGGCGAATTCGTAATTTAATTCCAAGGAGATAATCCTTTGGTCCTGCCTATCGCTTAATACTCTCAATTTGGTAAAAGTCGTATCTGCGCTGGTTATCGATTCCTCTTCGGAGTGAGTCCATTCCCTTTTATACTCGAAACTGTATTCCGGGGAAATTTTCAGCTGTTTGGAGGGATAATAATCGAAACCCACCCCCCCCAAATTATTCCGCCTGTCCCAACTCGTAAGCTGCTTCCATTGCTCATCGAATATCAGCTGTCCGTAATCTTCATAGCGGTATCCGTATTCTATATGGGTCTTGAGGTTATCGGAAACCGAGATCGCCATCTCGGTTCGGGAATAACTTCGACGGAAAATTCTATTCCTCGAGGATAATATATTTTTTTCATAATCGTAGGTTATATAATTTGCCTGTATTTCGAAATATTGATTAACGGTTATCCAATTGGAAACAATCCAAATTATTTCCGGAGCAAACAGATAAGTATAATTGCGGTTATTATCCGCCGAAGCTTCTTTATAAATATATATTTGATGAAAATTACGATAATTGAAATGGGTCCTTGTCATCAGATACTTGCTCCATATACGGAGGTAGTTCATATTCAGTATTTCGCTTTCCACATCTCGATCATTTTGATGGCTATATTGGGCAGGATGGTAAAATGAGCGCACCGATGTAAAGAAATCTGTCGATACCGAATCGTGGTTGGTAAGGGCAATACTAAATCCTCCCCCCAATTCTCCATAAGCGGAATTTTCATCCCTCTCGTCCTGAGCGAAGTTCTCGTTGTAACCGCTTGTTCTATATGATGCATAAGTATCAATCGGCATATTGAATATTTTGAAGTTTCGTTTTAATTTGAGATAATAGTCTTCGGAGAGCCGCGAGTTATCCCTGTTGCTTACATCACCTATTACGGCGGAGGTATCATTTGCTCTATAGCGATAGGAATTGAATAATATCTCCGAGCTTGCCTCGATTTCAAAATTTAGGGGGAGATTTTTTACGATTGTCCCCTCGAAATTATGCTCATTCTTCTCCTGGTTATTTATCCCCGCTAATGTGTAGGATGAGGAGTAGAATTTCTTTTTACCGCTTGTTCCCGAATAATTAAAACTTATGCTATCACCCGATTGGAAGGATTTAAGGAAAAAACCGGATAAGGAAATGGAATTGGAGGGTATATTTCTGTATATTTCCTCATCGATATTCAGAGTTATTCGAAAGATATCCGCATTCAATATTTTGGGGTTTAGGATTCCATTCCACGACATATTTATCCCCCTATCCCTTTTCTTACCCATCTGTCCCCGTCTGGTAGAGACAGCTCCTCCGAGACCGTAGTCCAAACTCAACCATTGATTGGGTTTATATTTACTGACTCCGATTATTTCGGATTGGAGTATCTTTTGATTCCCCAAAACATTATACGCTTCTGAAAAATCAACCGATATTCCAAGTCTTGGATTGAAGGAATAAAGTATGGATGCTTTTGCCTTTCCATCTTCCTGCCATTGGTTATTGCCCCCGACCAACAGAGAACGCTTGATTAAGGTTGATTGTAGTTTGCTGTCGAGGCTGAACGAGAGCTTCCCCCTGCTCGAATATTCGTAGAGTAAGGAACCATCCCATCTGTATGTTTGGTTATCCTGATCGAATACGGTAGTGAAAGTGGAACCTTCGGCACTTTTGACTGAAATATTGGAGTACGGCAATAGTATTGCAAACGCCAAGGTAAATTTGAAAAGCAGATTGTAATAAAAATATCTTTTCATAAGAGGTTATGATATAGTTCGATGTATTTCGGGACAGAGATATCCTCCGGTCTGGAAGAGATGTCTATTCCTATTTCCACCATCGTATTTGTAATCTTTTGCATATCCCAACCCATATAACCCCTTAAACAATTATATATTTTTTTTCTCCGTTGAGAAAAGGATGTTTTAACAAACTCAAAGAAACCTATCCTTTCGTCGTCGGCGATTAATGGATGTGGTAATCGAATTAGACGAATAACAGCTGAAGTTACTTTGGGGGCTGGGTTGAAATACTTACGGTTGACGGGGAATAAAAATTCGCTTTTGTAGTCAACTCCTAAAATTACCGATAAAATGCCGTAATCCCTGTTGCCCGGTTCTGTACAGATACGCAACCCGACTTCTTCTTGAACCATCAACACAGCTTTTGGAAAAAAACGGCGGTTATCCGAAATCCAGCGAAATATTTTCCCTGAAAGGTGGTAGGGGATATTCCCGCAAAGGCTGACTTCCCTTCCGTCGAATAAATTATCTAAATCGAGTTTCAATATGTCGGTATTTATTACCGAAACGCTGTTGTCATTATTGAATTGTTTTTTTATGTATTCCGCCAAATAGCCATCGATTTCAACGGTTATTACCGTAAATCCGTTTTCAGCCAAGGGCCTCGTTAAAATACCCTTTCCGCCGCCTATTTCTAAAACTTCTCCTTTACCGTTTCCCTTGTTTACAACAGCCTGGGCGATTTTATCGGCTATTTTCTTTTTGATAAGAAAATATTGGGAGAGGGATTTATTACCCAACGATATCCCTCCGTATCAGCTCTTTTTGCCGAGTTCCCTGATGCGCAATCGTAAACCTAAATCATCCGCTATTCGGCGGCAAGCATCTATATCCAATTTGGGAACATCGACGACTGAGAGAATGACTTTGTCAAATTTCGATTTGGATTTACTAGCAAAATCGATTATGGAATTGAAGGCGTTTTCCTCGTCATTCGGTTTGCAGATTCTGTTATATCCCTCTTTTGTGGGGGCATTTAGGCTTATGGAAACGATATCGATAAATCGCGATAGCTCATCGGTAATATCCCTACCGTTGATAAGCGACCCCTGCCCGTTGGTATTTAATCGTAGAACAGCACCCCTTTTCTTTAATGTCTTGGCTACATTCACTAAAGTTTTTAAGCGTATTGTTGGCTCACCGTATCCACAGAAAACTATTTCCTTATACTTGCTTATGTCCTCTCCGATAGCATCCATAATTTCGCTTTCGGATGGCTCATAAGCAAGTTTCAGATTGTATTCGCCGATTTTATAATCCCTGTTTCGCGCACAGAAAAAACAATTGTTGCTACAACGGTTAGTGATATTTAAATAGAGATTCCCGCCAAGCGAATAAGCTATTTTACCTGCTCCGACGGGGGAGAGCTTGAATAATTTTCGGGTATTTGCCTCAGTAATTGCGGATATTTCGGCAACAGTTTTAGGGGCGAAGATTTCCGAGAGTTTCTCGGCAACATATCGCACATAGGAGGGTTTGTTTAATTTCCCCCTGTGAGCTTGAGGAGCCAAAAAGGGACAATCGGTTTCAATGATGATATTTTCCAATCCGGCATATTCAGCCGATTTTACCGCTTTGGAATTCTTATAAGTGATGGTCCCATTGAACGAAAAAAGAAAATTCAATTCTTTCCCCTTATCGATATGTTTCGTTTCCCCCGAAAAGCTGTGCAATACACCGCCCACCTTGTCCGCCCGATTTTTTTTCAAGAATTCAATAGTCTCATCGATAGAATTACGGCTATGGACAATCAATGGAAGATTAAACTCAACCGCCAAAGCTATCTGCCTTTCGAAGGCGTGGTATTGCGCCGCCTTTGGGCTTAATTTCCTGTAGAAATCCAATCCGACCTCACCGATAGCAACGACCTTTTCGGATTTTGCCAATTCGACTATTTTATCGAATGTATCATCATCCAATTTGCTTGCATCGTGAGGATGGAAACCGACAGCCGCCCAGATGTTATCATATCCTTTCGCTAATTCCACCGATTTCTCGGATGAGGGAAGATCTACCCCGACATTGATAATCCCCACAACGCCGTTGTCGAAAGCTTCCTTTATAATGCTCTCACGGATACCATTGTATTGTGAAAAGTCTATATGAGTATGTGAATCGAAAAGTCTTATCTTATCTTCCCGCATCGATAATTATAGGTTTACTGCCATCATAAAAAGTAATTCCCTTAACTTATTTTGCTTCCGGGGGATATATCCCCATCAGCGGTCAGCAAGACCATTTCCCCTTTGTTTTTGGCTGCGAGAAGCATTCCATTTGATTCCACGCCCCGAATTTTCGCCGGCTTGAGGTTTGTTAAGACGATGATGCTTTTGCCTATCAAATCTTCAGGGGTATAATGTTCGGCGATACCAGCCACTATCTGTCTTTTTTCCGAACCGAGATCGATTTGAAGTTTCAACAGCTTATCGGCACCGGCGATTGCCTCCGCCGATAGTATTTTGGCGACCCTGAATTTAAGCTTTGCGAAGTCACTTAAGTCGATGAACTCCGCCGTTTTTCTTTCTTCAGGTGTTGCTTTGGTTAACTGTTTGGATATTTTTGAAACATCGATACGGGGAAACAAAGCTTTTCCGGGTTTTACTTCCATCCCCGGCAAAAGCCATCCCCAATCAGCTGCTCTTTCGGATATTAACTCCTCGATTTGGGAATTGAATATCTTTGAAAACTCTTCGATCTTTCCCGGCATTATGGGATAAAGAAGCCTTGCTGCGGATTTCAGACCTTCCGAGGCCGTATAAAGGATGGTTCCCAATCGTTCCCTGTTCTCGGATTTATAAAGATCCCAAGGCCGATTTTTTTCGATGTATCTGTTCAGCATCCTGATTAACTGTAAAATTTCTTCGATAGCGGAGTTTATTTTAAATTCGTCCACCAAAGATTTTACTTTTTTCTGCAACTCGATGGACTTTTGTTTGATTTCCTTATCCTGCGATTCCATTTCTGATACTTTGGGGAGTTTCCCATTTTCGTAGGAGGAGATCATTTTTGTCAGACGGGAGATAAGATTACCGAAATCGTTCGCTAAATCGGAATTATACCTGCTGACAAATGATTGCTCGCTGTATGAACTATCCTGCCCCATAGTCATCTCACGCATTAAAAAATATCTGAAAGCATCCACCCCATATAATTCCGCCAAATCGAGAGGGTTCACCACATTCCCCAAAGATTTGGACATTTTCGTATCATCTTTGAGCCACCATCCATGAGCAAATATCGTCTTCGGCATCGGGATGCCCATCGCTTTTAGCATAATGGGCCAATATACAGCGTGGGTGGTAAGGATATCTTTTCCAATAAGATGGACTGCATTGGGCCACCATTTATTGAATTTATTTTCATCGGAGAGATAACCGATAGCCGAGATATAATTAATCAACGCATCGAACCACACATAACAGACATAATCCCTATCGAAAGGAAGCCCTATTCCCCACGAAAGCCGAGATTTCGGTCTGGAAATACACAAATCCCCTAATTTCTTTTTGAGATATCCCAATATCTCATTTTTACGGTGCTCCGGTCGTATAAAATTCGGATTGCTTTCGATGTAATCGATGAGCCAATCCTGATATTTGCTCATTTTGAAAAAATAATTATCTTCGGAAATGCGACTTACGGGACGACCGCAATCGGGACAGTTTCCATCCGCCAAATCCTTTTCGGTCCAAAACCTTTCCTCATATTTGCAATACCATCCCTCATAGCTACTCTTATAAATCTCTCCTTCATCGTAGAGCTTGCCAAGTATATGGAGAACTACCTCTATATGGCGCTGTTGAGTGGTACGGATGAAATCATCGTAGGATATATTGAGCCTTTTCCAAGTATCGAGAAATCTGGTTACTATCTCATCGCAATATTCCTTTGGAGGTATCCCCCTTGATGTAGCTGTGTCCTGAAGCTTCTGTCCGTGCTCGTCCGTGCCGGTTAAAAAGAATGCTTCCCGCCCGAAGATTCGGTTATATCGAACCAATACATCCGCCGCTACGGTTGTGTAGGCATGTCCGATGTGGGGCTTATCGTTAACATAATAGATAGGCGTAGTTATATAAAACCTGTTTTTCAATTGGGTTGCCCTCAATGTCGTTTCGATTTATTTTTCTTGTTTACTATTTCTTTTTTCAGCTTCCCCCGTTCTTTAAGTCTTAATCTCTTTCTATATTCCCTTAAGGGGAGTTTCTCCTCGTAGCCGTCATCGTATCTGCAAATTAATTTGTTATTAAAAATATCGATATTGATTACTGTGGCATTGCCGGGGCAAACCTCACATTTACTGCCCGGGGATGGGAATTTCGATTTTAGCTGCTCATAAATGGGTTGCTCATACAATAAACAACAGAGCAAACGGCCGCAATTCCCGGAAATCTTGCTTGGATTTAAGGAAAGGTTTTGATCGCGCGCCAATTGGGTGGAAATAGGTTTGAAATCGTTTAACCAATTGCTGCAGCATTGGGGTAATCCGCAGCACCCATACCCTCCCATCCTTTTCGCTTCATCGCGGACTCCTATCTGCCTTAGTTCAATTCTCGTCCGATAAATACTTGCCAAATCCTTAACTAGTTCGCGGAAATCAATTCGCTTATCAGCGGTGAAATAAAATGTTATTTTATTACAATCGAACTGATATTCGACATCCACCAATTTCATATTAAGTTCTCTCTCACCGATTAAATGAAGGCATTCCTCAAAGGATTCCTCCTCTTTTTGACGGTTGAACCTAAGCCTATCCAAATCATCCTTGCCTGCTACCCTCAATATATTCGGCAGATTATCATCTAATAAGCTCTCGGCTTCATTAACCGTTAGGGACCTGACGATTCTACCCATATCTTCTCCTCGCTCCGCCTGCACAATCGCATATTCGCCCTTTTTTAGGGGAAGGTCGAGATAATTATAGTAGTAATTTCTATGGTATCCCTTAAATTCTATTATATAATATTTGGCGCTCATCGCTTTTTTTATTCCGATAATTAAATTTAAATTTATAATAAAATAAAATAATAATCCCCGATTATTTTGTCAACAAATAGAACATATAGCCTTCAAAACAGCGCTCAATGATTCTGGAGAGTTTCAACGCAGATAGATTCAATTCCAATACGAATGCGTCCTCGAAGCCAACTTTCCTTCTCGTCCGGGATTAGCGAAAGAACCTTATTCTACTGATATTCCACCTCGGAAAACCATTTTGGGTCTATATCGTAGAACAAACGATCCCTGAATTCGCAATCTTCGAGGAAAGCCGTTTTTTCTTTAGGAAGCGAATTCCCCTTCATAACTTTCTCCGCCATCTCCGATAAATTAATAAAATTCCTATGATGCTCAGTAAGCCTCAACTCAGCATAATCCCTTGCGGCCCATGTGGATATTAAAAACTGCCAATCGGATGCGGATAATAGCATCATCTCCCTTGCCAGTTGTTTTACGATCCTCTTGAATAAATCATTATTTGAGTTTTCGTATTCTTTGGCGATTTCCTTCATTCTTAGTTCGTCATTATAGATATGCTTCCATGTCCATTCGGTCCATTTATTAAGCCATATATAGTGATATCCTCCCTCGCCCCAACTTCCTTCCGGGATGGAGATAAGCTGTCTTGGTTTTGCCGAATCCAATTGTTCGGAAAGCGTCGCTACTCCCGTATCCTTAACGGCGGATAGGTTTATGTAAAGCTGTTTCAAGAACTTGGGACCCTCGAACCACCAATGGCCAAAAAGCTCTGAATCGTATGGAGCGCAAAGTATTCCGGGTTTGTCATATTTTTCCTTATGAGCTCTTAAGATACCGGTTATCATATCCGCAAAATGAGCGGCATTTTCTTTAATCCGTCCTTCAGCATTTTCGGGATTGTATATTTCCTTATCGGCCAAATCGGCTTTAGCGGAAGTAACCTTCCAATATCTATGTCCTCCCGGAAAATGCTTCTTATGAAAATCAAGATAATTCCCGTCGCCCGGATAACCATGTTCCCCCGACCATACCTGAAGCCCCGTCTGCGGATCTCTAGTGAAAACCGCCACAGGTTTTTTCCCCTCGTACTGTCCCACCAAGTAAACATCGTGAGGGGTCCGCTCCTTGATTTCCTCTCGCGGTTTATATTCCTTCTCAAATTGTCCCCATAACTGCTTTAATGCTTCGAAGCGGTCAATATAAACTCCGACTGATTTACCACCCTTAAGCAATGTTGAATCGATAATGAAATAATCTATATCGTTCTCGGAAAGAAATTCCTCTATTCCCTTGCGGTCATAAGGCTTATCGCCCAAAGCCGACTTAACGGGAGGTTTCCATTTATAGGAAGGCCTGTATGCCGCTTCCGGAAGCCAAATCCCGCGAGGACTCCTGCCAAAATGCCTTTTATGAGCCTTAACCGCCATTTTGACCTGTGCCTGTATGGATGTGTCCTGCGAGAGTAAAGGAAAATATCCATGTGTAGCTCCACAGGTAATAATCTCAATCGCCCTATCATCCTGAAGTTCTTTAAAACCTTCCAATATATCTTCGCTATATCGCTTTGTGAATGATTCCAGTATCCCGGTATAGTAGTCCTGCCACATAAGCGAAAGGTTTTTCATTTGATCCCAACCATGCTTACGGAATTCCCTCTCGTCATCTTCGGCAGTTTTTATTTTCTGCTCACAATAAACCTTAAATTCATCCTTAAAACCCTCATCTGCCAACTGCTCGCACAAAACCGGAGAAAAATCGATGGTTGTTTTTGATTGAATATCGTTCTGCGCCAAATCGTTAAGTATGTTCAATAAGGGGATATATGTTTCTGCCGTTGCTTCATTTAGCCAATCGGTGCCGTGAGGCCATCTCCCGTGTGAGAGAACATACGGCAGATGCGAATGGAGGACTAAACTAAACGCGCCTGATTCCTTGATAGCCATAACTACTAACTTTCTTCCTTATCTTCCTGTCGAGAAATATGAAACCCGATATTTTTGTCATGCGCTTTGGCGTGAATTTTAATTTCCCCGAATTGGGATTCAAATTTCTTTATATTTTCTTCAAGGGCTTTTAAAAAGGTTTTTGCGTTTTGGGGAGTCATAATAATCCTCGAAAAAACCTTCCCTTTTTTTGTTCCCGGCATAATTCGCGCAAAATCAAAAATAATCTCCGACGGCGAAAATACTATCAAAGCAAAATTCGAGTATATTCCTTCTGATTCTTTATCCCCCAATTCAATGTTCAATTGCATCGGTTTCTGTTCCATATTTCAAACTCCCGTTTTCTTTTGTTTCATTAATCTATTATTACAGGATTACAATTATCCCTTTAATCATATCTATTGCCGTACTGATAAGCAAGTATTTTAATCGATAATATCTCCATCTGATTTTATTTGATAAACTTGTATCGCCTGAAATTCAAACGATTATTGATTCTCTACTATCAACTAAAATTCCCTTTCCTTACCACGGCGGTAAACATTATCTTTATGTAAGAGGTGTTGTGTAATTTGAAGGCGGATTAATGCTTAAAAAAAGCGAAAGAATTAAAGTACTGTTCTTATGCACCGGTAATTCCTGTCGTAGTCAGATGGCTGAAGGATGGACGAGGTTTCTGTTGGCGGATATAATAGAGCCTTTTTCTGCGGGGATTGAGCCAAAAAGTTTGGACCCGTCGGCGGTCGAAGTTATGGCTGAAAAGGGAGTTGATATATCGAAACATCGATCCAAGCATATTGATGAACTTAAAGATATTCAATTCAACTATGTCATTACCGTTTGCGGTCACGCCGATGAGCATTGCCCTATTTTTGCGGGAAAGACAGTGAAAATCCATTATGGGTTCGAGGATCCGCCTAAACTGGCGGCAAATGCCAAATCAAAAGGGGAAGCGCTTGATTATTATCGCAAAGTGCGCAACCTTATTGAGGATTTTGTGCGTAGCTTACCAAGATTTTTAGCTATTCATTCCGCCGGTGGTTGATAATTTTATCTTCCGCTTGGATGATGTTTGGATGAGTAAAAGGATAACTCCCGATAATACGGGCGGAATCGCCATAGTAAGTATTACATATATTATCGTAGAGAGCGGGAATATCTCCCTGACCATTAAAGGATAAGCGATAGCGATAGCTATACCTTCGATCAGGAGAATTATCCCTCCCGTTATGCTAAATCTCAGAGCAACAAGGACACTGAATAGAAAAATAAGTCCGGGAAAGGTAGTATGAATTATGATTCCGATTATATTTAATTTTTCCCCGAATCCGGAAGCCACCCCGAAAAATATCCAGAAGCCCGCCCATATAAATGATAATGTCAAAGCAAATACTTTCAAAAATTTACGATGGTCGATATTGGTCATTTAATTTCCTTTGAACTTCCTTTCAGCTAAAAAATCCTTCGCTTGGATTGTTTACCTTTCATTAAATTAGGTAGGGCTTGTTCGTAAGCAATCTTTAATTTCTTCGCTGAAATCGATATTTTTTCATTGATAGATATTTCGTTCCCACCTACAACTCCTATTAATTGAATCGGCACATTCTCCTTAAAAGCGTATCTTTCCAATCTCTCTGCGTTGTCGGGTTTACAGCTGATAATTACCCTTGAAGGAGCTTCCGAGAATAATATCCTATCCAATCTCCTTTTGTCAACAATATCTATTTTACACCCTGTCGGCTTGTCGGGACGGTTGATACAGCATTCCGCAATCGCTGTTGATAATCCGCCTTCGGAAACATCATGAGCGGACTTAATCATTTTCGCCTTTATCGATTCGAGGATAAATCTCTGTAATCTTCTCTCAAGCTCCAAATCCAAATCTGGAAGGGGTCCCGCGATTCGGTTATGGATTGTTTTTAGATATTCACTGCCGCCGATTCTATCGCTGATATCACCGGCGAGGAATATCAAATCGCCTTTATCTTTGAAGTATGAGGTGGTAATATGGCTGACATCCTCTATCACTCCCAACATCCCGATTACCGGAGTGGGATACACCGCCCGTTGTTTACTCTCATTGTAGAAGCTGACATTTCCCCCGGTTACAGGGGTTTCGAAATAACTGCAAGCCTCGCGCATCCCCCGAATACATTCGGAGAAATACCAATAGATTTCCTTATCGTAAGGATTGCCGAAATTCAAGCAATTGGTAATCGCCACCGGTTTGGCGCCGGTGCAGACAACATTTCGCGCCGCCTCCGCAACAGCCATTTTCGTTCCCATATATGGATTTATATAACAATATCTGCCATTACAGTCGGTTGAAACGGAAAGCGCTTTGTTCGTCTTGCGGATACGGAGGACCGCCGCATCACCCCCCGGACCGATAACGGTATTCGTCCTGACTTGATAATCGTATTGTTCGTAAATCCATCTTTTGGAGCATATATTTGGTGAGGAAATCAATCGTAGCAATATTTCATTATAATCGTTCGGCTCGGTTATACGAGGTTCGGATTTATTTATTTCCTCGATATAAGTTGGTTTTCTTTTGGAACGGGTATATACGGGTGCCCCGCCACCCAAAACCAAAGTTTCCGGAGGAATTTCCGCACAACGGTTTTCACTATTGTCAACAATTAATCTTGGTTCATCGATGATTTCACCGATAACCGCCGATTTTAACCCCCATTTATCGAATATCGCCTGAATACGCTTTACTTTCCCTTTTTTAGCAACTACGAGCATTCGCTCCTGCGATTCGGAGAGCATAATCTCATAGGGGGTCATCTTCTCCTCCCGCACAGGAACTTCCGACAGCCGTAATACCATTCCGGATTTACCATGCGAGGACATCTCCGAAGAACAGCAGGTAATCCCGGCCGCTCCCATATCCTGAATGCCGATTATAAGCTCCTCCCCGATAATCTCGAGCGTCGCTTCAAGCAATAATTTTTCGGTAAAAGGGTCTCCTATCTGAACCGCAGGTCTGCGCAATTGTGAAGCTTCGCTCAATTCTTCAGAGGCAAAAGTCGCTCCGTGAATGCCATCCCTCCCTGTCGATGATCCTACAACCAGAACCGGCGAACCTTTCCGTTTAGCGATAGCTGAAGCCATCTTTTCCACCTTGGCGATCCCAACCGCCATTACATTTATAAGCGGATTCCCCGTGTAGCTGTCCTCGAAATAAACCTCCCCCCCAACCGTAGGGACACCGAAGCAATTGCCATATCCGGCTATTCCCCTGACAACGCCGTCCAAAAGGTATCGGGTTCGTCCCTCTTTTAGGGAGCCGAATCTAAGGGAATCCAAAACTGCAATAGGTCTTGCTCCCATAGTGAAAATATCTCTTAATATCCCCCCCACTCCGGTTGCCGCACCTTGGTATGGTTCTATTGCGGAAGGGTGATTATGGGATTCTATTTTGAAAACGATAGCCAACCCATCGCCAATATCTATCGCCCCCGCATTTTCCTCCCCTGCGCTGACAAGCAAATGGGGTCCGGTTCGCGGAAGAGTTTTGAGCAGTTTTATAGAATTTTTATAACTACAGTGTTCCGACCACATTACCGAAAATATCCCCAATTCCGTATAAGTCGGTGTCCTACCCAAGATATTAAGTATGCGCTTATATTCGGATGTGCTTAACCCGTGTTCTTTGGCGAGCTTAAGATTGACTGTCGGTTCTGGAGTGCTTTCCATAATATCATAGATTGCTAAAGCGGGAATATATCGCCTCTATAACCTTTAGTCAATTTAATTTCAAAAAAAGGATTGTATTCAATCGAATTTTCTCCACTAACCGAACATAACCAAAAACACCCCTATGGTTGCGGAGATAATCCCTATTGTTTTTTCACGGGTAATAGCTTCCTTGAGGAATATCGCCGCTAAGATTATGATGAATACATTGCTGGTTTGATTTAGGGCGGCGGCGATGGAAGCCTCGGTATATTTCATTCCCCCCATCCAGACGATTAATGCCAAATAATTCCCCAAAATCGAAGCGGGGAGCATAAACCTCCAATTCTTCAGTGATACTATCTGTCTTAAGACTTTTTTCCGTCCGGGATAAAACAGTAATAATACTATCAATGATAATATTCCGCCTGTGGTGCGTATCTGTGTAACCCAAAGCATCGGCTCTTTGTCGAGTATCGGTTTTATCATTACAATGCTTGAGGAAATAGCGATCATAGCTATTACACCATATATTATGCCCGATATAATTTGTTTTCTGCCGATATGTGAAGTATGCCTCGGGTTTGTCGAAGTCAATACCGCGAAGATAATCATAAATACCCCCAATATCTGGAGGCTGTCCATAGATTCCCCGATAAAAACGACCGAAAGGATAATAACGAAAGGACTGTAAAGGCAATCTACAATAGCCGATAAACCTGCTCCGAGCAAATTCAGGCTTTTGAAGAAAAATGTATCCGCCAAACCTATTCCGATAACCCCGCTCAAGAAAAGCAAAACATATTCCCTCAACGGCGCATCGTACAGTAGCTTATCCCCGAATATCCACATCGTGGGCATAATTAGGATAAAGGAAAGTATGTCTTTGAATAGGTTCAATCCGATAGGATTGATTGTTTCGCCGGACCTTTTGAATAATACTACGGCGCTTGCCCAGAGAATGGCGGTGATAAAGGAAAGGATTTCGCCCAAATATGGGAAATTAGCCATAAAAGAACCGTCGGGTATTCCCTCTTTATTACAAGGAAGAACTACAAAATACAGAATTATGCTTAAAGGTCAACTTAAAACAAAAGGGAATTTTTTACCCGACGGCTATGGGTGGGTCGATTTTTTTTTATCCCAATTTCCTTATTTGTTTTGGTTATGAAACTATCAATCATTATTATGATCAGCCAACCAGCTTTCAAATCCTTGTTTCCCAAAACGCTTATGCTTATAATTCTTGAGCCAACTATCTAAATCCGCTTTCTGCTTGGCGGTAAGCAATGGTTTATCCTTGAATATCATATTCAATATCTGATTGGACAAATTATTGTTTTTTGAATTAATATTTTGTCTTGAGCCACTATTTTTTTCCATCGTTATCCTCCTGATATATTTATCGGCGGATGCGAATTTTATTTAACGCTCACGAAAGCGGTTTTTTTTATGGTTTGATACTATATGCGAAGGTAATTGATTGGCTTGCAGGGGAAAAAGAGGGGAAAGGCATTAAAGCCTATTCCCCTTATTGCCCCGAGTTGGTTGTTTGATACTATTTCAAAAGCACCATTTTCCTCAAAGCTGTTTTTTCTCCGGCTTTAAGTTTATAAAAATAGATACCACTGGAAACCGAAATGCCCCTCGAATTAGTTCCATTCCAAGTTATATTATACTTTCCCGCTTTTTGGTATGCGTTGACCAACTGCACGACCCTTTTGCCGGTTAAGTTATAAATGGTAAAGGAAACAGGAGCATCAAAAGGCAATGTATAACTGATATTTGTTTCTGCGTTGAATGGATTCGGGTAATTCTGGGAAAGATCGAAAGTGGCGGGTAATTCATCAGGGGTGCCGTCATCCACTCCGACCGTAATTCCCAGCCAATTGTGAATCCTTTGGATATTATAACCATAGCAGATCCAATCCTCCGGATGGAGGGAAATCGGCTTCTTGTAGTCTATAACGACAAGATTATCCTCCGATTGGCGTAGCCCGACAGCTATGTCCAAATCATTATCCCCATCTATATCACCAAGTGCCGGTGTAGATGTGGTAATTGTTCCGTAGGTGTCAATCGGGAAATTAACTTCTGATCCACCATAAGCCCTCAAGCAATATAGTTTGCCATCCGTTGCCGCAGCTAAAATTTCTTTTTGGCCGTCATTATCGACATCGGCAATAATCGGTGAGGAGTTGACCGTGCCTCCAATAGCAATCGGATAGGGAGCGGGGACATCACCGTTTTTATCTATTATATAGATATTGTTTCCATTTGTAGCGACCACAATCTCTAACCCCGGACAATCATAACGAACATTGGCTATGACCGGATCAGCCTTGATTGTGGAGCCGACATTGACCGGGAATCCATCGAGCAAGCTCCCGTCATCGTTATAAGCATAGACTTCCCCCGACTGAGTTCCAACGGCGATTTCCAATTTCCCGTCGTCATTTTGATAATCCAAATCGCCCAATGCCGGGGAGACCCAGATATTACTGCCCACGGATATCGGGAAACCGTTAACTGTTGAACCATCGGAATTGAAAGCATATAATGTTCCGTTCAAAGTGGCTGCTACTATTTCTAAACTGTTGCCGCCGTCATTATCTATATTACCTACGGCGGCACTCCCATAGAAGTGATTACCTGTCTCAATAGGAAAACCGCTGACAGCAGTGCCGTCACCGTTATAAACATAGAGTTTCCCATCGGTAAAAGCCGGGCAGATTATCTCCATAAGTCCATCGCCATCGATATCGGCTAATGTAGGGGTGGCATAATAGCTTCCACCCGCATTGACCGGGAAACCATTAACTATGGTGCCATCAATGTTTATGGCGTAGATATTCCCTGATTTGGTAGCGGCGACCAATTCAGGTTCGCTGTCCCCGGCTACCTGTCCGATAGCGATACCATTGATTATATCTCCCTCCACATCTACAGGGAACCCGCTCATAGTAGAGCCATCGGCTTTAACCACATAGATCTGATCGTTGGAGGTGCCAAAAACGATTTCATCCCCGGGGTTGCCGTCGAGGTTAATCATCGCCATATGACCCTCTATGTTCCCATCGACACTTAAAGGAAATCCTCCTTGATTCAGGGACACTTCTATCGGTAGTTGCAGCGTTGTGTTATAACCCCCGTCAGCGGTTACCTCCATAGTCAATTCAATATTACCGGGAGGGATATTGCTGTTTACCTCTGCGGTAAATGGGTCCGAGCCATTGTCCGCTTGTTCGTTATGGGGGATATCCCCAAAACTTGCGGTGCTATCGATAACCGATATATTTTCGTTGCTATGCAAAGTAGCATTTACATTTGTGGCGTCAGCCCACATATTTTGAACCGCTACAGTCAAAGTGAAAGATTCTCCGGGGTTTAGAATACCATCGCCATCATCATCTATAATATTGACTGCGGAATCTATATATCTGATGTATGGCATATCGAAATAGGCTAATGCCGCCCAAGCATCAACTCTGCCGGAGCCGAGCAGGCCAATCCAATCGGGGTTTGCGGTGTACAAAGACAAACTGTCGGCGGTTGTAATCAAAATATCGGATATTTGTTGAGGACCACGGGAGGGATCCTGCGCCTTTACCAAAGCCGCTACCCCGGCTGTAATCGGACTTGCCATTGAAGTGCCGTCGAGGTGGATGTATGAATTGTGATCCCAAGTACTGTAAATTGAAACGCCCGGAGCGTCTATATCGACCCAGTTACCATAGTTGGTGAAATAAGCTGCCACATCGTTCTGGTCGGTGGCGGCTACTGATAAAACCGAGTCATAAGTTGCCGGATAGTAATGGAATCCGCTCGCATCATTACCGGCGGCGGCGATAACCAAACACCCATCTAAAAAGGCGTTTATCACTACATTTCTCTCCCAATTGTTAGGCGATCCTCCCCTGCCCCAGCTACAATTACAAATGGAAGCGCCCATATCTGCTGAGTAAGTAATCGCTTGATATACCTGTGTGAGAACTCCGTTGTGGTTTGCACCTTTAGCGGCTATTAATTTGGCGGCAAAACCGATCCCGGCGCCGCCGATTTCATTATCCGTAACTTCGGAAGCGCAGCCGGCGACATGGGTTCCATGGGTGGGAGTATCCTCTTCGGGGTCAGGATCGTCTTCGGCAAAATCGTAACCGACGACATCGTCATTATAACCATTGCCGTCATCGTCATAGTAATTCAAATCGCCGCCGTCGAATTCATCATAATTTTCGAATATGCCGTCGCCGTTTAAATCCTCCGGACCGTTAATCCACATATTAGCTTCCAGATCGGGGTGGTCGTAATAGATACCGGTATCGCTTATTCCGATAATTACCTGTTTCGTCGTATCCCCGCGGATTATATCCCACGCTTGATAGGCGTTTATCTTTTCCAAAGCCCACTGTTGGCTTATGTTGGGATCGTTGGGCTGATAATAGGGAACGGGGATCGAGTATAATTCCGCATATTCCAAATGATTGTCTTTGGAAAAGACGCCCGTTAAATCCCGTACATCGCGTTTGCTATCGTCGATAGTGAAAATATACATTCTCTCGACAACTTCCTTTAAGTGCATAGCATGTCTTATCTTGCCTTTATACCAAGGTTCGATTTTAATGACATCGTATTTATGGCAGAGCTTATCCAACGAAGCTACTCCGGTTGTAAAACCGGGTGAATCGACCTCGCCGATAGCAAGTTTGGGACAATCTTTTGTTATCCCAACCACCATTTGGTTTGAAAGATATAAAGATCCGTCATCATCGGTAAGCACACTTCCCCGTGAACCTCTGGGGAATAGTAGCACGGCAAGCATAATAACCGCCGTTAAATACTTAAAGAACTTCCACATAAAATATCCTCCTGTTATTTTTTATAAAATTTTGATGTGATGAATTAGCAAAGCAATACCCACAACATTTTGGAGAGGGCTCATTAACATTTAATATGCTAAATAATCCGAGAAAAATCAATTGCTTCGGCACCATAACCAACTCGGAGTTACTTAAGAATAACAGTATCCTTTAATTATGCTGTTTGGTTATCTATAAATATCGTTTTTTTCAAAAGTCGATTCAAGAAATAACTACCTAATTATTACTACTTCTTAACTATAAGCTTAAAAATTAACAAAATTTAGGCGAAATTAATTAAATAATGGAAAAATATCGTGGATAGAGTTTTATGAGAAGTGGAAAATTTAATCCCCGCAGGTTCCACAACCGGTGCAAGAGCTATTATCTATACGATGGGGAAAAGCTATTTTGCGTAATCTTTCAAGCTCTTCGGCAGTCAAATTTCGTGTATTCCCCAATTGCCTTGCAGTTAAAGTTACCTTTGCCGCATATTCAATTTTCTCCATTTTGTAAAAGGCTTCCTGAAGGGTGCGCCCGATTGTAATAGCTCCATGGCGATCGAGCAATAATGCATCGTGATTGGTGATTAATTCTTTTACCACAGAAGCTCCCTCCGCTGTTGAGGGAGTAGCATAGCGGGTTGTTGGGACCTCTCCCATAGTCATTACGATTTCCGGTATGACGCACCCGGCAAGTGAAATTCCGGCTATTGTGAAACCGGTAGCTATGGGTGGGTGAGCGTGAACAACTGCTTTTACATCGGCTCGGCAATTGTAAATCGCAAGGTGCATAGGTGTTTCGGAGGAAACATTTCCGTCCCCCGATAATTTATTACCTGATAAATCCGCATAGATAATATCCGTAGGCTCGAGTTCACCCAAACAGGTTCCCGAAGCGGTAATGAGAATTCGATCCTCGGCGATGCGGAACGATATATTTCCATCCGTAGCGGCGGAAAGTCCTCTTTCGTATAGGAGCTTTCCTATCTCGATTATTTCCCTTCTTATTCTCCAGTCATTAGCTATCATAATAAATTTATATAATCGGTTTCCATTAGAAATTGAATGGTATCGAGTCGTTTTTTCCGAATTTTAAATCTCTCAAGAATCATAAACAATGATGGTAAGTTTAGCAATAATTAAACGCGGGATTAAAATATACCATTCAAGCTTTAATTTCATTAATTGTTGTAATCGGGGATTATATTTATTATAATTATTCTTGTATAGATAATGTGGGAGAGAGTTAAATGACGATGGAACACCAAAAAATATTGGCTGTGCCTATTGAGGACGAAATGAAGTCCTCTTATATAGATTATTCGATGTCGGTGATAACGAGCCGAGCTCTGCCAGATATACGGGATGGGCTTAAGCCGTCGAATAGGCGAATATTGGTTGCGATGAACGACCTTAAGCTAACCCCGGGGAGGCCACACCGCAAATGCGCTAAAATATGCGGTGATACTTCAGGTAATTATCATCCTCACGGCGAGCAGGTCATCTACCCGACATTGGTTCGGATGGCTCAGGATTTCAATATGAGATATCCGCTTATCGATGGCCAGGGGAATTTCGGTTCGATAGACGGTGATGCCGCTGCGGCTATGCGATATACGGAGGCAAGGCTTACGCCGTTGGCGATGGAGATGATCGCCGATATCGATAAAGATACCGTTAATTTTGTATCGAATTATGATGAAACCCGTAAAGAGCCGACAGTTCTTCCTTCAAAATTCCCGAATCTTATTTGTAATGGTGCTTCGGGCATTGCGGTTGGAATGGCTACTAATATGCCGCCTCATAACTTAGGAGAAGTGGCAGATGCTATCGCTTCTCTAATAGATAATCCCGAAATCACCGATTTGGAGCTGATGGGTATTATAACGGGTCCCGATTTTCCCACCGGCGGAATTATATTAGGAAGAAGAGGAATAACGGAAGCTTATACTACCGGGAGGGGGAAGATAACCCTTCGTGCCAGAGCAAGTATAGAGCGGAATAAAAACGGTAAAAGCAGTATTATCGTTTCGGAGATACCTTTTCAGGTGAATAAATCCAATCTACTGGAGCGAATCGCTATTTTGGTCCGCGAAAAACATATTCAGGGGATATCCGATTTACGCGATGAGAGCGATCGCGATGGGATGCGTATCGTTATCGATCTCCGCCGTGATTCTCAACCCGAGGTAGTCCTAAATCAGCTTTACAAAATGACTCAGATGCAAACCACTTTTGGGGCTATTCTATTGGCGTTGGTCGATGGTATCCCGAGGGTGGTTAATTTACGAATAATACTTGAAAAGTTTATCGAGCATCGTCATATCGTCATCACCCGTCGAACGAAATATGAATTGGAAAAAGCGGAAAAAAGGGCACATATACTTGAAGGCTATCGGATAGCATTGGATAATATCGATGCGGTGATTGAGCTTATCAAAAAATCAAAAGATGTGTCTGAAGCAAAAGAAGGTTTGATAAGTCAATTCAAGCTTACCGCCGTCCAAGCCCAAGCGATTTTGGATATGCGCCTCCAAAGGTTAACCGGTTTGGAGCGGAAAAAGATAGAAGATGAATATAAAGAACTGATTAAGCAGATAGCAAACCTCAAAGATATCCTAGACAGCAGACCGCGTCGTATGGCTATTATTAAGGATGAAATTATGGAACTTAAGAGTAAATATGCTGATGAAAGGCGCACGCTGGTTATTGATGAGGAAGGCGAGGATTTTTCCATCGAGGATTTGATAGCGGATGAGGATATGGTGATTACCATATCTCACACAGGTTATATTAAGCGACTTTCGGTTTCCTCTTACAGGAAACAAAACAGGGGTGGAAGGGGCGTTATGGGTATGGATACCAAAACGGAGGATTTTGTCGAGCATATATTTATAGCTTCCACTCACCATTATATACTGTTTTTCACCGATAAAGGAAAATGCTATTGGCTCAAGGTCCACGAAATTCCTCAGGGGGGAAGATTGGCAAAGGGTAAATCGATAGCAAACCTTTTAGCGATGGATAAGGATGAATCGGTTGCTGCCTTCGTCCCTGTCCGTTCGTTCGAGGACGGTGAATATATCGTAATGGCGACTTGGAAGGGAATTATCAAAAAGTCCCCGCTAAAAGCGTTTTCCAATCCGAGAAAAGTTGGAATTATTGCTATGAATATACCTGAAGGCGATAAACTCATCGAAGCGGGGCTTACCGATGGGAACTATGATATTATTTTGGCGACTCGAAACGGATTGGCGATCAGGTTCCATGAAAATGTTGTCCGCTCAATGGGTAGAACCGCTTATGGTGTCAGGGGGATAAGATTATCGAAAGATGATATTTGTATCGGGATGGTCGTGGTTAAACGGGAAGGGACGCTTCTTACGGTTTGCGAAAATGGTTTTGGCAAGCGTTCCAATATATCCGATTATCGGATTACGAACAGGGGGGGGAAGGGGGTTATAAATATCAAAACGACGGAGAGGAATGGTAAGGTTATCGTTGTTAAGGAAGTTGTTGATTCCGATGATTTGATGTTGATTTCGAAAAACGGGATTCTCGTTCGTATATCGGTAAAGGATATAAGCACCATAGGGCGTAATACTCAGGGAGTAAAATTAATGAACCTTGGGGAAGGGGACCGTCTTATCGATGTTGCTCGGGTAGCTTCGGGAGATAAATAGGGGGATGTTTGTTTACCGTAAGGGAAAGCCGATTTATAATACTTTTGGCGGTAATTTTGTTCATCGGAACGGCTGTTAATCTTTATCTGCGATTGCAGACAAGTGGTGAATTAAATCCATCCGATTTGATAAAAAACAAATCCTTTTATAGTAATTATGGCGGGGGAAAATATATCCCCGAACCAAAACAGGATTATCCCCAAAATAATCGGGGGGATTCTGTAAAAATTGAATTACCTTCGGATAATCATAGTAAAATAAATATAAATTCGGCTTCAATCGAGGAACTAATTTCAATAAAGGGGATAGGTCCCGTTTTGGCCGAGCGGATAGATGAGTATCGGAGGGTAAATGGCAAATTCAAGGGTGCCGATGATTTGCTGAAAGTTCGAGGAATCGGACCCAAGAATGTTCAAAAATTCTTGCCTTTTATCGATTTTAATGAATGATGGCGAATATGCGGGAGATTATTTGAATTCCAAAACGGACAACTACTTGGAAAAGCGCTCTATCGGAGTTTCATTCACTGAAAAAGCATCATACTCCATCGAACTTAAAAAACTGGATGGAAGATTGCTTTTGGCTGGATTCTCTTATAGGTCGCTTAACTCCAACAACGAGGATGAATCCCCATCGACAATTAGGGGAAACAATATCCGAGCCATTATTTCGAGGGCAAAAAAGGAGCATATATCGACTATGTTTTGTATTCCGGAAAACCATATTTTCGCCAAAAGAATTGAGTTAAAATATCCTGCCCTTGAGAAATATTCCCACCAACCAAGCTGGATTTTAAAGCAGCATTTTCGGGGAATAAAAACGAAACTGTTTTTGGGTATTTATAAAATAAGTGAGGATTCTCAAAGGGGAACCTTGTATTCCGCCGTTGCCTACCCAAATTCAATAATAGAAGCTTTCCGTTTATGCGGGGTTGACTATGGCGGCGTTTTCCCGATCATAGCGGAGAGCATCGCCTTTTATAAGGCTTTGGATTTCTCCTTAAATTTGCGAACTGATGCTCCGTTGTTATTTTTAAAGACTAATGGGAATATTTTTCCTTTTGTATTTATTAAAAATGGGATTTTCGCCGATTGCGGTGTATTTCGGTTGGGGAACGGAGCGGAGGCTTTAGAGGAATTGCTCATAGACATCAAAACCAAACTATATTATTTGTTCGGCGATGGATCAAGGTTTGATAAATGTTCGATATTGATAGGGGGGGAAGTGGAGGAACACTCGCCGTTGCTCAACAGGATTAAAACCGAGATAACCCCGAAAACAAATTTATTCCGACCCATTGATGGTTTGGAGATATCGGATAGAAAATACCGTAGAGATGACCTCTTGAACAATCAGCACCATTATATATCAGCATTTGGTGCGGCGCTGTACGGGCTTGATAATTTCGCAGACGGCAAATCCGATAGGTAATGCGCTATGGCGGTTCATATAACGGGAGGAGATTTTGGCGGGCGAAGGTTGGAAACATTATCGGGATTATCGGCAAGACCTACTTCCTCTTCGGTTCGGAAAGCTATTTTCAGTATTTTGGGGGGAAGTATTATCGGAGCGAAGGTAATCGATTTCTTTTGCGCCGGCGGAACTCTTGGAATTGAAGCTTTATCTCAGGGGGCGGAAAGTTGCTGTTTTGTGGAGAATGGATATAAAGCGATTCGTGTCCTAAAAAAAAACATCGAAAACCTTCAGCTTTGGGAAAGCAGCGAATTATTGGCTATGAATGTCCTTTCTTCAATTAGGGTATTGGAAAAAAAAGGGGAGGGCTTCGATATACTTTTTGCCGATCCGCCATACGGAAAGCCATTGGCTCTGCCGCTGATAAATAGGATTCAAACTTCCAATATTCTCAACGAAGGGGCAATAATGGTTTTGGAAATTTCCTCCCGTAATAAAATCAGGTTTCCCGCTTCGATTGAGGTAATAAAATCGAGGGTCTCCGGTGATACGGCGATACACTTTATTTCCTTTGACAGCTAAAAATGTTTATACTATTTTATTGTTGAGAATATGAGTATAAAATTTGAAAGAAAAGCAGCACTTTATCCGGGGAGTTTCGATCCGATAACCAACGGGCATTTGGATATTATTAAACGGGCGTTGAATATATTTGATTATTTAGTGATAGCGGTTGCGGTTAATACGGATAAAAAAACCCTGTTTACCAAAGAAGAGAGGATCGAATTGATTACCGGTGCTGTTCGGGATTTGGACGGCGTAGAGGTTACGAGTTTTACCGGCTTGACCGCCGAATTCGCCAAAAGCAAAGGCGTCAAAGCCATTGTCAGGGGCTTGAGGATGGTTTCCGATTTTGAGTATGAATTTCAGATGGCATTGATGAATAGAAAACTTATGCCGGAAGCGGATACGATTTTCCTGATGCCTTCCGAGAAATACACCTACCTTTCATCATCGTTGATAAAGGACATCGGGAAATATAACGGAAAAATAGAATGCTTTCTCCCTCCAAATGTTGTGGAGGCTTTGGGTAAAAAGTTTCAGATAAAAAACTATCGGGGTTGATTATGCTTTATAAAGAACAGATAATGAAGGTCCTTGACGGAATGATAGGGGGATTTAAGGCCGCTAAGGGGGAGCTTGTTTTAATAGAGGAGGATTTGAACTTAACTCGTTTTGCGGAGTCTGCAATTATTCAGAATATCTCGCGCTATGATAGGACAATGTTTGTGCGCGCTGTGGCTGATAAGAGGGTCGGTGTGGCGGTAACGAATCAATTGGATACCGATGGCATTCTCAAAGCTATTAAAGCCGCTGAGGAGATAGCCTTGATGCAGAACCCCGACCCCGATTTTCCCGACTTGGCGAAATATCCAACTGTTGAGGGATCGAAAAAGGCATATTATAAAGATACCGCCGAATTGTCTCCTAACAAGCGGGCTGAGGAAGCTAAAGAATGCGCAAAAAAATCCGCACCCCAAAATCTTAAGGCAACCGGGGCTTATCAATCGAATGTGAAAACAACGGCTGTTGCCAACACCGAAGGGACCCGCCAATTTTTCACCGAAACGAGCGCTTGGCTGACGCTGACTGTCTCCGGCAAGAACTCGGTTTCCGGTTGGGCACAATCTTTCTCCCGAAATTCAAAAGATATCGATGGAAACGGGGTCGCTGAAACAGCGGTCGGCAAGGCGATGTTATCGGCAAAGAAAGTTAAAATGCCGCCGGGCGAATATACCGTTATACTCGAACCGGCTGCGGTAGCCGATATGGTTTTATTTTTAGGTTTTTTAGGTTTCGGAGCAAAGACACTTCTCTCACACAGATCATTTATGGCAGGGAAAATCGGACAAAAGATAACCGGCGATAATATCACTATAATCGAGGATCCGTTTAATTCGAGGATTAACGCTATGCCTTTCGATTATGAGGGAGTTCCGAAGAAAAAGGTTCCTTTGATTGAAAACGGTATTGCCAAGGGAGTAGTCAGCAATAGGTACTATGCCGCAAAGCTTGGAATAAAATCGACGGGGAACGCTTTACCCCCGAATAACAATTATGGTCCCTACCCAAAGGCGATGGTAATGAAAGGGGGAAATTCTTCCATAGATAAAATGATTGCTTCCACGAAGAAAGGTATCTTGATTACTCATTGGTGGTATATCAATTTCCTAAATCCGATGAAAACGCAAATTACCGGCACATCTATTGATGGAACTATGCTTATTGAGGATGGAAAGGTAGTATCCGGTGTCGATGATATGAGAATGGGGCAATCGATTTTAGAGGCTTTTTCCAATGTGGAAGCCCTTTCCTCCGAATTGACGCTTTGTCCGAAATACGGCGCCTTGATGCTCATCCCCTCATTAAAGATCCACAATTTTAATTTTATGGGGTAGATGAAAACATTATTTTTGATCCCCCTTTTGGTTTTAATCGGCGTTGTTCAAAGTATCTCTTCTCCTATGCTTTTACAATTGGATGCTGCATATCGCCCGCAGGTAAAAACATCGAGGATAGATTACCCCTATTTATCCGCTTGGGAGGGATTTGTGGACATACCTTCTTTCGGGTTGAGGACAGCAACAAACATTCATAACGAATGGTATCTCGCAGTTTATTACCGTTATTTGCATAAATCCGATGGAATCGATGGTGGGAATAATATCTCCCTTGATCGTCAAATTATCACTGTTGGACCATATTACCGTTCGCCTACAACGGAGAGCGGGAGTTTTTTTATAAACCTATATTTGGGTATAGGAGTGGCATTGTCCGATTTTGAGATGGATATCGGGGGGAAGACGGATAAATTATCAGGTAATTATATATCGCTGATTTTTGGATTGGAGTTTGAGAAGAATATTTTCGGCGATTTCAGTTTGCTGAGCCGTCTTAATTATAGTATGATTAATTCTAAATTAAAGGGTGATATCGGCGAGCAGGGAATTCCCATTGAAATTACCTTAAAGAATTCCGGGCTTGATATTGCTTTGGGTATTGGATATAAGTTTGAGATATAGGAGATAGGATGCTGACCCGTAGAAAATTTATTATTTCCTCCTCTATTACTTGCGCCGGACTGGTTTTTCTAAATTCGTTTCCCATTCCCTTGAGCAAACCGCCAAATGGAGCGGGCGGATCGATAACGAATAAACGCATACTTTATGGGAATGCGAGATACGGTTGCTCGACACCTAAAACCTGCCCCGAATATTTGGAGGGAGTAGCATCCGGTGTCGTTTCCTTCGAGCATTTCGCATTTACGGCGTACGATGGCGGCATATATCATCAGCGATTTGCTTAGAAAGATAATTGCTACTCTGAAGGAGAACGATGTTTCGGAACCGGAGGTTTCCGCAGAGCGGATATTATCCCACATAACCGGATTAAGCCGCGCCGATTTATATTCCGCTACCGATAAAATTATCCTTGATCCCGAAATTCACAGAGCGAAAGCAATGATGGAAAGACGGATAAGCGGCGAACCATTGGCTTACATTATTGGCGAATGTGCATTCTACAACATTAAATTGAGAATCGACAATAGGGTTTTGGTGCCGAGGCCCGAGACGGAAATTCTGGTTGATGAAGCCATAAAAAGGCTCAAAGATATTAGAGGAAAGAAAAAGGTGGCGGACATCGGGACCGGGTCCGGGAATATCGCTATCAGTTTGGTTTTTAATGTGAGCGATTTAAGGGTTATTGCCACCGACATCAACCGCTCCATAATAGAATTAGCTGAAAGCAATGCCATCTTAAATGGTGTCAGCGGTAAAATTAACTTTCTTGTTGGGGAGTTGTTCGAACCTTTGGTGGATTATAGAAATAAATTTGATGCGGTAATTTCCAATCCACCTTATATCGGCATTGACGAAAAAGATAATCTTCCGATTGAAGTGCGGAAGTATGAACCAACTGAGGCTTTGTTTGCCGGTGATGACGGCCTATCGATTATAAGAAAGATTATTGAGCAAGCGCCCGAGTATCTTAAACAAGGAGGTTTCCTTGCGATGGAGATAGGGTATAAACAGGGAGCGGAAGCAAAAGAATTGATGAGCAGCCGATTCGGCGGTATCAAAATAATAAAGGATTATGTCGGCAGGGATAGAGTTGTCATTGGAAGCCTATAGATGAGAAACCAAATAATTTACTCGGAAAGGATTATTGGGCGGAGGAGCGTTTCGATCCCTTATTTTAATCAATTTCGCCGAACTCCTTGAGCCAGTAGTTTATTTCTTCCTCCGATATGGACTCGGGCTTTTCCGGTTTGCCTTTGTGTTTGTGTTCGACTTCCCCGAGGATTTCTAAAAACTCTTGAGCGGAGATAACATTTTTTACGGATGATTTTACATAAATCCCAATATCTTTGTAATCGGAGGAAACTACCGTGATTTGTGAAGTATCGTCCGCTGTCTTAACGATATTACGGATTTTATTATCGGCGTTGGTTCCCTTTGAAAAGATAACTTTTACGCCCGGAGGAGATTTCTCCTTCTCGATTACTCCCATCTGCCCATCGAAAACCACTACCGAATGCTGTCTTTTATGAACATAGAGGTTATATAATTTCTGTAGCAATTGTTTCCTGGCGGTTTCGGGTTGATTTTGCATATATTTTGCGAGACTCGCGTCGGCAAAAATTACATTATATCCATCGACTAAATAATACATTGTTTTCATTTCAGTTGTGCAAGTATGTTGAAACTCTCGGGGTAATTATATTATAAATTTATATGTAATTCAAGGTTTTTGGGATTTCTGCTTTTAATAGTTGACCATAAAGGATTGATATTATAATTTATGAGTTGATGAATTTAATTTAAGGATAAAAGAAATGAAAACTAAAAACACAATATTATGGGTTTTAGCTTTTTTAATCACAATTGCTTTCGCAGTATATCAACGGACTACGGGACCTACTTATCCGATGAAAGGGAACGGTGCTTTAGGTGGTTCAGTAATCGAATATAAATTGGATAGGAGCCACGGCGGAGACGATGATTCCAGGGTAAGCATTAAAATACCGGACGGTTCGATAGAAGGAGTTTTATATTATAAGCGTTATAAAACCGATGATGCTTGGACTATGGTGCATATGAATTATGATGGCGATGAGTTAGTTGCTTATCTTCCTCATCAACCGCCGGCGGGCAAATTACAATATCATATAAAATTGAATCGGGGAAACAGTGAAGTAAGGTTACCGAAATATACCGATGTGGTGATGAGGTTCAAGGGGAATGTGCCTTTATGGATTCTAATTCCCCATATTCTGCTGATGTTCACCGCTATGTTGCTTTCAACCCGTACGGGATTGCAAGCATTACTAACCACCGATAAACTGAAATCATTATCTTTTTATACAATAATTATATTATTCTTCGGCGGGCTTATTTTTGGACCTATTGTTCAAAAGTTTGCTTTTGGGGAATATTGGACCGGGATACCCTTCGGGATAGACCTAACTGATAATAAAACCTTAATTGCATTTATAGGTTGGTTGATCGCCTTGATTGCCGTTTATAAGGGTAAAAGCCCTCGCTTGTTTGTAATAGGGGCATCAGTATTAACCTTATTAATATTTATGATTCCGCATAGTGCGTTGGGTTCCGAGCTTGATTATTCAACCGGGAATATCAAGCAGGCCGGTTATTTCCTAAAACATATTTCGTGGCTGAAGGTTTAGAACGGCTATCCTTATGAAAATAATGCGGATTTGATGTCGATTTTCTTTCGCATAATAAATTAAGGAATATAAATTGAGTAATATGGAAAATAAAATAAGATTTTTCGATGGCTCATCTACAACCCCTGTCGATGTACGGGTGGTCGAGAAAATGTTGCCCTACTTTACCGAAAATTACGGCAATCCCTCATCCCATATCCATACGCTCGGCGTATCGGCAGGTAATGCTTTGGAGGAAGCGCGCCGCAGTGTCGCTGAAATGCTAAATGCCGCCAATAATGAGATTTATTTTACTTCGGGGGCTACCGAAGCGAACAATATCGCTCTTTTAGGTTATCTCAAAGCTCATCCGAATAACGGTAGGCATATTATCCTTTCGGAGATAGAACATTTTTCGGTGCTGAATATTGGATATCGCTTAAGGCGCGAGGGGTATGAGATTACATTTCTTCCGGTCGATAAATATGGTCTTGTTTCACCGGATGATTTGAAAAAATCGATTAAAAAAGAAACCTCCGTCGTATCTATCCAACATGCCAATCCGGAAATTGGAACGATACAATATATCGCCGATCTTTCGAAAATTGCCAGAGAATACGGGGTTTATTTCCATACCGATTCAACAGCCGCCGCAGGTAATATTCCGGTGGATGTTAACTCTTTGGGCGTGGATTCGATGACATTATCCGCTCATAATTATTATGGTCCCAAAGGCGTAGGGGCCCTTTATCTGCGTAAAGGGATTAGATTATCTCCGCTGTTTGAGGGCGGATTTCAGGAGGGAGGATTGCGTCCGGGAACCGAAAACCTACCGGGTATTGTCGGTATGGGGGAAGCATCATCCATAGCCATAAGAGAGATTCCCGCTCGTGTTAAACATCTTGAGCTTCTTGGGAAAAAGCTATGGATGGAACTTGAGGATAGAATAGAGTTTATCCATTTCACCGGACATCCCGAAAGGCGTCTGCCCGGTAATGTCAGCTTCTGGATAGAATTCGTCGAAGGGGAATCATTGCAGCTAATGTTGAGCATAAAGGGGGTGATGGCGTCATCCGGTTCTGCTTGCTCATCGAATCTTAAAGGGGAAGATGAATATGACCTTGCCGCTTCGCATATTTTAACGGCGGTTGGTGTGCCTGCCGAGTTTTGTTCCGGCTCGATTACTTTTAGTATGATTAAGGATATTCGGGATGAGGATATTGATTACCTCCTTGAGGAATTACTTCCCATAGTGGAGAGGTTGTTATCTATGTCACCCCTATATGCCGATTATAAAAAGCGAAAAATGAGTAAGAACAATAATACCTAAAAATGTGTGTAACCGCTTATCGTTTTAGGTCGTGGAAAAATGTTTTTTTACTTGCAAAATGACGGCTTTTACCCTATATTATAAAAGGTAACACAGTTTTCTTCTGTTGATAGTTATATAAATACTTCAATACTATGTTTACCCCCGAAAGGAGGTGATACTAAGACTGCTAAAAACTATCCCAATCAATAAAAATTAAACGCGGAGGAAATTGTAAATGAAAAAACTTTATGTTATTGTTCTAACAGCTGTTTTAAGCTATTTTCTTTTCGGGACGGCGATAGCCGGTTATTTGCATCCGGATGTAGCCCAAGAGATTGCTAACAATCCGGGGCAAACCTACTATTCGGTAATAGTTTCCTTGGAAGACCAAGCGCCTATTCCGGAAATAGACGCCTCACTTAAGAATGCGAACTCGACCTTAAAAGAACGCCATGAGGTGGTTATTCGCACCCTTCAACAAAAAGTTGCCGAAACCCAACCCGCATTTGTGGAATTGTTGGAGGCAGCTAAAACTTTGGGAGAAGTCTCGAAATATCAATCGTTTTGGTTAATCAACGGTTTTCGTATCGATGCCACTGAGAACTTTATACGAAAATTAGCCGATAGGGATGATGTCAAAGAAGTCGGATTGAATTATCTGATAGAGGATATTACCCCTGTCGAGCAAAAAAAGGATGATCGCACGGCGGCTGGTGTGGAAAACGGATTACAGGCTATTCACGCACCTGAAGCTTGGGCGAGGGGATATACCGGTTTGGGGCGTTTAGCGTCGCATTTGGATACCGGTGTCGATGGAAACCACCCTGCGTTGGCGTCGCGTTGGCGGGGCTTGGATCCAGGCTATTCGGGACATCCCGATTGGGCTTGGTACGATCCGGTTACATATACGACCTTCCCCTTTGATTCCGGCATTCATGGAACTCATACGATGGGCACTATCTGTGGAGCAGACCATAGCACCGGTGATACCGTCGGGGTCGCATTCGATGCTGAATGGATATCCGCGGGTGTAATAGATCGTGTTGATATACCTACTACGATGGCTGATGCTTTTACCGCTTTCCAATGGATTGCGGATCCGGATGGAAATCCTAGCACTGATTTTGATGTCCCCGATGTATGTTCGAACTCTTGGGGACTCTCGCCGATTTATCATTCCCAATACACTTATCCCTGTGATCCGTATTTTTGGAATGTGATAGATAATTGTGAAGCAGCCGGTGTTGCGGTTGTTTTCGCCGCCGGCAATGAAGGTCCGGGTTCAAATACCCTGCGGACTCCGGCGGATAGGGGATCAACCCCATATAATAGTTTCGCTGTCGGTGCTGTCGATGGAAATACTTCTGGTTATCCGATAGCATCCTTTTCATCCCGCGGCCCTTCCCCCTGTGGTCCCTATACAACCAAGCCCGAAGTCGTAGCCCCCGGTGTCAATGTTCGTTCCTGCTATCCGGGAGGCGGATATTATACGATGTCCGGTACATCGATGGCTACCCCCCATGTTGCCGGGGCGGTGCTTATCCTCAGACAAGCGGACCCAAATGCTACGGTTGATGAAATTAAGGAAGCTTTGCTGATGACCGCGGACGATCTCGGCCCTTCAGGTGAAGATAATACTTATGGATGGGGAATTATCAATATCGATGCCGCTTTAGATTATTTGGGCGCCCCGGGACCTGATGTAACCATCAATATGATTCCGGATAACTCACCCGTTTTTGTTGAACCGGGCGGGAGCTTTACTTACACCGGTATTTTGACCAATAACACCGATCAATATCAGACCGTCGATGTTTGGATTATGCTTGATGTCCCCGGGTATGGAATGTATGGTCCGGTGCAGCAATATAACAATGTATCATTGTCGCCGAACCAAACGATGAGCGTTAGCGGGATTACTCAATATGTGCCGACTTATGCCCCTTACGGAAGTTATAATTACATAGCCTATTGCGGTGATTATCCTAATAATATCATAAGTAGTGCTTCCTTCCCGTTCACCGTGCAGGTCAGCGGTGGTGGCTTGGCTGATTTCGAAAATATTCCCGAAGATTTCTGGTATTACGGAGGTAATCAAAATCTTGGTTGTTATTATGCAGGGATTTGCTTTGGCCCCGGTGTTACCATATTGGAGAATGAGGTCTATGGTTATAATGATTACTATTATCCACCCCATTCGGGCCATGCAGTTGCATTTACCAACGATTATGATTATATCCGGGTCGATTTCGATAGCCCGGTAAACCATGTCGGAGTATGGTACACAACCGGTAGTGATTATCTATATCTCGAGGGGTATGATTCCGGTGATAATTTGATAGCGAGCACATACGGTACTTATAATACCCAATCAACCTCATTTATGCAGATAAACACAAACAATATAGCGTATGTGAAGATACACGATTCGGGCGATTTTTTCACAATCGATGATTTTGAATGGAGTCCGAGTAGTGTTAAAGGTAACAATGAATTAGCGGATAGCTGGCTGCTTAAAGGTTGGTTCGATACTCCTGCGGGTGAACTTGCCGGAAATAATACCCAAAATATCCCTGCCGATTTTGCATTGTCAAATAACTACCCGAATCCGTTTAATGCTTCTACGACAATTAGCTTCCAACTTCCATCGGAATCCAGGGTTAAACTCGAAGTGTTTAACTTACTTGGAGAGAAAGTGGAATCTTTGGCAAATGGAACGATGTCGGCTGGGAAGCATAGTATTATTTGGAATGCGGGGAATTATTCCTCCGGGATATATTTCTATAGGTTAACCGCCGGTGATAAAGTTGTTACCAAGAAGATGAATCTGCTGAAATAGCAAGTGGTAACGAGATAAAATGCGGACTTAGAGTTTCGCAAATATCATTTATAAATGTGGGATTGGTCCTTTGACTAATCCCATATTTTTTTGCAATTTTTTCCTTTATCGGTTTTAATCTTAATTTATATTTATTTTAAAAAATCGCAAGCAGCCCGATATATAAGGAATTATTATGAGAAACGGGATATTTTTATAATTCACTTGACATTATCATAGTAATATGCTATTATTTAAAAACAATGAGATTGCTTTCGTAATCAACTAAGCAAAATACCCATGGATGGGGGAAGGGTTTAAAATTGTAGAAAGCTTTTTACGGGTTTAGGCTCTAAACAATTTTTATAGGGCATAGAAATGAAGGTGCCGAATTTGTGTAGCATTTATTTAAGATTTTATAAAGGAGGTGGTGGAATATAGGGTAATAAATCGTCTTAATTAGAGAATCCAACCGATAATCCATTATGCACTTTTTCAATCGATGAATGGTTTAACTCCTTTCGGGGGAGCTAAACACGGATTAAAATTAAAAAGGAGAATTTTGATGAAAAGAGGATTAATTTTTTGGATTCTCATAATGTTTTTTGTGTCGTCATTTTCAACGCTCGCTTTGGCGTGGGAGCCGGGCGATACACTTTGGACTAACCATTATGGGGGCGATCAGGAAGACCAAGCCCGTGCCGTACAACAAACTTATGATGGGGGGTATATACTTACCGGTTTTACCGAGAGCTATAGTTATGGTTTGGAGGATGTCTGGCTGGTAAAAATGGATGAAGACGGTAATGAGGTTTGGGCAAAACATATGGGAGGTTATGACTTTGATGAAGGCAACGATGTTAAGCAGACCAGCGATGGTTATATAGTTGTTGGTTATACGCAGTCTTTCACTTCCGAAAATGCCGATGTGTATGTCGTAAAAACCGATGCCGCCGGAAGCGTTTCTTGGTGGCGTACTTTTGGTGGAGACGACGATGATGTTGCTAAGTCGGTTTGTGTGGCGGACAATGGGGATTTCGTAATAGCTGGTTATACTAAATCGTTTGGGGCGGGTTTGTCCGATTTTTGGGTGATCCGGCTAAATACTTACGGGGATACCATCTGGACAAAGACCTTTGGCGGGGCTGCGACCGATCAGGCTTTTTCCATAAAGGAAACTTCCGATAACGGTTTTATTGTGGCTGGTTTCACCGAGTCATTCGGTAATGGATCAGCGGATATTTGGTTGATTAAAATAAACGGTAATGGGGATGCCGAGTGGAGTTCTTTTGCGGGAACCGAAGAGACGGAGGTAGGATATTCGGTGGTCCAGGCACCGGACGGAGGATATGCAGTTGCCGGTAAGCAGATACCCTTGGGAAGTTCTTTCGCCAATTGTTATTTAGCTAAGTTTAATGGAGACGGCGAGTTATTGTGGACCAGAAATTATGGCAGCGATTTGAATGATGAAGCCCGTTCACTGGTCTTATCGGATGAGGGGTATACCTTTGCAGGTTTTACCGATAACGAAACTGAAGGATATAGTGATTTCTACTTGATGGGTGTCGATTGGAATGGTGATAGTCTTTGGGCTCGCAACTATGGGGGATCCAATCCGGACCTCGCCTACTCTTTGGACAGAACCTCCGATGGCGCATATATTTTAGCGGGATATTCCCAATCCTTTACGAATGGCTTGTCTGATTTCTATGTCGTTAAGACGGCTCCGAATTTCCCGCCGGTGATTGAGTTTGTTAGTCAAAATCCGCTTATTCCTCGTTCTATTGATTCGGTGGAGGTTGTAGCTGATATTTATGACCCCGATGGAAGCATAGACCGCGCTTACCTGTTTTATGGGAATTTTGGGTTAATCGAGGCGACGGCGATAGATTCTATAGAAATGCTCCCTACCGGTAGTCCTGATGAATATTTCGGTTTTGTTCCTCCCGAACCTGCCGGTGATACGATAGATTACTTTATTAAAGCTTGGGATAATGCCAACCAACTTACCGTATCCGCGGACACGCTGTCTTATATCGTTAATATACCGCCGGTAATCGAGGATGTCGCCCGGGATCCGGAACACCCCGGGGAATATACCGATTGCGAAGTTTCCGCTACCATCACCGATCCGGAATCGGTAGTTGATCATGCGAACCTATATTACATAATCGAGACAGATACGACCGAAGTTTTGATGTCTTCCAACGACGATCATTACTATGCTATAATTCCCGGTCAACCAAGTGGGACAATTATTACCTATTATATATCCGCTTGGGATGATTTGAACGATGTCTCCTCATCGCAGGCGGAATCCTTTGCTGTTAATTATAGCCCGGATATAGATGGTCCTTATTATACTCCATTGGTTCCTCGAATTCAACAGCCTGTTTCCGTTTGGGCGATAATCGGGGATCAGGATGCCGGACTTTCGGTGGACCATGTTAATTTGTACTATGATAATGGTTCCGGTGAGGTTGAAGTATTGATGGATAATGCCGCCGATTCATTCTATGCCGAAATACCCGGACAGGATGAGGGAGTATCCGTATCCTTCTATGTCGTAGCTTGGGATAATTATGGGGAACAGTCAGTTTCGGAGACGGAATCATATACTACTAACTACGCTCCTGTAATCGAGAGCATTGCCCTTGATCCGCCGTCGCCGGATGAGAATGATTCGGTGAATGTAGTTGCAACTATTACGGATCAAGACCAATTTGTTATGAATGCTTATCTGCATTATCAGATAGGTGAAGACGATTGGCACACTGAGGAGATGTCCAATCAGGAAGATGATGAATGGACGGCCGTGATACCGGGGCAGGATGCTACCACTTTGGTTAAATATGCCGTTTCAGCTGTGGATACAATAGGCGATTGGGATTATTCGGATACATTATACTATTATGTGGGAAATATAAACCTGCTATGTATAACCAATTGTTTGACACCCGAAGTGTGGGTAAATGGCGGAATTATAATGTGGGAGATGAAGGTTATCAATACCGGGGAGTATGCTCTTGGTCCGGTTATCGGTCGTCTTACTCCGATTATTGGCAACTGTGACGAAGGGACTTGGGTGGAATCCGGCGCCGTAGATAAAACCCTGGCTGATAATCTTGCCCCGAACGATACCTTCTTGGCCTACTATGGATTGCAGGTTAATGGTATTCCTGAGGGGATAGATACCGCTTCATGTCATTTCGATATCGGATTGGATTTGGATTATCCTTTGACTAATTCCTGTTTCTCCTTCGTCTTTGTTTATCCTTGGGAACGGGGACAGGGGAAGGCTTACTGGCCGCAATCCGATTGGATTGAAATAGATAATCCGAATATAGAGTTGCCGGGATCCTTCGCACTCTCAAACAACTACCCGAATCCATTTAATGCTCAGACCAATATAAGCTTTGATCTGCCGAAAGCGAGCAAAGTTAACTTGACGATTTATAATTTATTGGGTCAAAAGGTTAAGACTTTGGTGGACAAATCATTACCTGCCGGGCAACATACGGTGATTTGGGATGCTGGTAATTATGCATCGGGAGTTTATTTCTATAAACTTCAAGCAGGTGATTTCGTAACCACTAAGAAGATGAATCTGTTGAAATAGGGATGAGAAAAAAAACAGGGATGTTTAATTTTCCTTCTTTGCGCGGAGCAGTAATGCTCCGCGTTTTTATATTCCCCAAAGGTAATATCTTTTGCGCTTGCTGAAGATAGAGAAGTTTTATTGCGAATTTGTTATCTCAGTTTGATTTTTCAGGTAGGATATGTTATATTATTATATCCTTCAAATTTGGCGAGAAGGCGAACCTTTTATAACTATATAAATTAAATTTCGGAGGTAATAATATGAGATATCCTATTACCCTTTTGGCTGTGTTGCTTTTTTGTTTACCTAATTTTGGGTTGAAGGTTTATGGGGGGGATCATGATGCGGCGATTCTTCAGAGAATGCTTCAATATCCCGGCGCTGTAATGCCTGAAAGCGAAAAGAAAATTTTCGATGAATTGAATAGCAGGCCTTCTCCTGTTTTGCTCGACTCTTCGGATCATTTTGATTGGCGGGAAATGGGAGGCGTTACGCCGGTTAAGGATCAGGATGGTTGCGGTTCTTGTTGGGATTTCGGCGGCACTGCGGGAGTGGAATCGGCTATTTTGATTGCTGATGGGCTTGAATGGGATCTTTCCGAGCAACAGGTTTTATCCTGCGCAACCTTTGGGTACGGATGTGAAGGGGGTTGGCACACGACCGTATTTAATCTTTTTATGGATTACGGAGCGGTTTTGGAAGATTGTATGCCCTATCAAGCTGATGATGAGGTTCCCTGTATAGAGGATGATTGTGATCTGTTCTTGCGATTGGAAGGGTATGAGCCCGTTCAAGATGATGTCAACGCCATTAAAAATGCGTTGCTGACCGGACCGGTGGTTACATCGCTGGATATAGCTCCCGGCTTTAACTGGAATTGTTTCTGGAGCGAAGAGCCTGGACCGGGGCATTGTGTCCTTATCGTCGGGTGGGATGACAATCTTTGCGATAGCCTCGGGGGTGGCTGGATTTGTAAAAACAGTTGGGGTACAGGTTGGGGGGATGGCGGTTTTTTTTACATTCCTTATGGTTCCTGTGACATCGGGAGAGGCAGTTATTCTTTGATATATCACCGAAAAGAGCATAATCTGGCTGTCTTTTCTTTCGATGCACCTGAGTATGCGGTCCCCGGGGACAGTATCCCGATTGCTACAAGAGTAGTCAATAATGGAATACATAATGAAGCTGATGTTATTGCCCACTTATTGGTGAACGGCGAGGAGAATTTCGGAGTATCGATCCCTTACTTTGAGCGAATGAGTTCCCAAATATACGATTTTCCCTCATTGGAAGTTCAAACCGGAACCTATACATTGACTATGGAGATATTGGATGAAGGTGTTAATGAGTATTCGTATGATGATAATCAGATAGAGCATTTTGTGATAGTCGGTCCCGATGTTGCAGTCAATTCATTGAATGCCCCGAATACGGCTGTTGTCGGAGCACCGACCGAAATTGAGGCGGAAATTGAAAACAAAGGGCTGGTCGATGATGATGATGTTATAGCTTATTTGCTTGAAAACGGAGTTGTTTGTGATAGCCAGAAACTATCTCTCTCGGTTAACGAAATCAAGCAAATTGCATTTACCTGGAATCCGAGCAAATTAGGTACATACCCAATTAGCGTTAGGGCGGAATTAATGGAAGAAGAACCTTATGTCGAGAATAATTTAATGACCGATTCCGTTTCCGTCTTTGCGCCTAAAGGACATATCCTTTTGGTAGATGATGCACCGATGACTATGGTATCCCGCCCTTATAAAGAAGCCATATTTGAAAATCAATATGCCTATGATTTATGGGAGCGGGACTCTATGGGATGTCCTTCCGAGAAAACCCTTTTATCCTATGATGCAACCGTTTGGTTTACCGATTATGCGGAATTAAATACATTAGATGCGACCGATCAGGAATACCTTGCGAAGTTTTTAGAACAGGGTGGGAGAATATTCTTGACCGGCCAACATATCGGAAAGGATCTGCAAAACACCAGTTTCTATTCCGATTATATGTATGCGCATTTTGAATCGGATAATTCCGCCACTCATCAACTCAATGGCATTGAAGGCGATCCCATTGGGGATGGTTTGACTGTATATCCCAACAACATATTCCACATATCGACCGATGAGATTACCCCCATATATCCGGCGACACCAGTATTCATTTATTCCGATTCGGTGTACTATGGAGGGATTAAAGTTGATACCGATAGGTATAGGCTTGTGTATTTTTCATTTGGTTTCGAGGATTTGTTTTTCCATGAGAATCGTATTACTTTGATGGACAGAATTTTGGATTGGCTGATAGATACCCGTGATGTTTCCATCGATATAATACCGGCCGATGATTCGGTTGTTGTTCCTGCCGGGGGTTCTTTCGAATTTACGGCGATTCTTCAGAACAATACGGATGAGGATCAGATGGGGGATGTATGGGTGATGGTAAGGTTATCGGATGGTACCCTTTATGGGCCGGTGTCTCTTTATCAACAGATTGCTCTAAGTCCCAACCAGACATTTGCGAGGACAGGGATAACCCAATATGTGCCGGAAACTGCACCCCCGGGAACATACGATTATATTTCCTATTGGGGGAATTATCCATTAGGAATAGAGGATTCTGCCTTCTTTGAATTTACGGTGGAGGAACCCAAAGGGGGGAAGGCATCCGATTGGAAGCTTTCCAATTGGTTCGATAATGAACTCGATACCAATATCCCTCAAGCGACAACCCTTTACCAGAACTACCCGAATCCGTTTAATGGCGTGACTGCGATAAAATATGATTTAGGCGAGGGTAGTTATGTCTCTTTGGACATTTATAATATCCTTGGACAGCGAGTCGCTAAATTGGTTGATGGATACAAAGAAGCGGGTTATTATTCCGTGCGTTGGAAGAGCGACAGTTACGCCTCCGGGATTTATTTCTGTAAGTTGTCCTACGGGAAAGGATCGAAAACTATGAGAATGACATTGCTAAAATAAGCCGTGGGATCTAATTGTAAGTTTGATAATTTTTTGCCGGGCAGACTTTAAGCTGCCCTGCAGAAATACTATTTTATGTTTTGTGGGAAATTATATGAAATTCTCTGAAAATGTTCTAAAGATGTGAAGGGATTTATGAAGAGCTATCGAAAGGAATTGTGGTTTGAAGTCAAAAGAAGACGAGAGCTAATTAATATTACTCCCATTGTGGAGGAGTGTCTGCGGGATAGCGGAATTAAAGAAGGTCTGCTCCTTTGCAACGCAATGCATATCACTGCGAGCGTATTCATCAACGATGATGAATTGGGTTTACATCAGGATTTCGAGGTTTGGTTGGAAAAACTTGCCCCGGAAAAACCATATTCGCAATATAAACATAATGGCTTCGAGGATAACGCAGATGCCCACCTGAAAAGGACTATAATGGGAAGGGAGGTGGTGGTGGCGATAACCGAAGGCAAGTTGGATTTTGGGCCTTGGGAGCAGATATTCTACGGCGAATTCGATGGTAAAAGGCGAAAGCGGGTTTTAGTAAAAATTATTGGGGAATAGTCCCTTAGCGTTTTTCCAATATTAAGATCTTTCCATCCATATTCTCGATTTCAATTACAATGCCTTCTCCCAATTGCTTTGGAGTAACCGGGATAGAGTCTTCTCCCAACGGATCAACTAGTTTCAGTCTTGCGCCACCTGATGCTTTGATAATTGATGGATCGATCTTTATAAGTACGCGTCGGACATTATCCGGATGGGAATATTCGTAGCGCTGGTTATGATTAATAACAAAAATCGAAAGGGTTTTATTCCTATCGCTTTGAACGAAGACATTGACATTAGGTTCGGATGAATATACGGGAGTGGTTATCTTAAAGGAGGAGAGCATCTGTTCTAAAATCCTTACCTTTTGGCGATCATAAGTAATACCCGGGTCGAATGTCAACAAATAGCAGGTTCCTCTGCCGTATTTTTTATAAGCCCCGACGATTTTTTTATTCCATTTGGCAAACACTTTCCATTCGGTTTTCTTTTTAGTTATCGAACCGAAAATTTGTGTATCGTAGTTATTGTTCCCGATTTGGATTTTGCTGGTTGTAAAATCGCTCTTTGTCGTTATTCCCAATCCTTTGCTCAATGCTTGGGATAACTTGAGTTTTTCGTTATATTTGGGCATCAGACCGACTAAAACAATATTCGCTCCTTCTTTTATGAGTCTTAAGATACGCAGCTGCGTCTCCTCAGCCATAAATTCGGAAATCGGAACAAAAACCAAATTCAACCCTTCAAAACTTTTTTCAGCATTAGTATCGACGACTGAATAATCATAATTTAATTCGTCAAACCCCCGGCAAATACCAGGCAGGCTGAAATCCAACAAATAATTGATATCGGGGAAAGGCTTATCTATTCCTAAGTATTTATACCACAAAAGCGAACGGTCATATGCGACGCCTACCTGAGCAAACCCCCTTAGATTTTCAAGCTTCATTTTAGGAATCGCCTCGTTTATTTTCGCCCATATTTCATAGTTGTCGCGAACCGAGCCATCCTCGGCTATTGGGGAAGAATGCCAATGATCTCTTTCTACGAACATATAGGATATAAAACCCTTCAATCCGCTTGCTAAAGCAGTTATGAATGTAAATCTGAATGCACGATTATCAACTTTATCGTATTTCGCAGCCGACTTCGGATCATCAGCCCATTTGCCGGATATCAATTTTGGGGACCAGTTGAAATTGGAAGTTGAACTTAAATATCGCAATTGCCTTGAAATTTGGTGATAATTGTCATATTGCTCTATATTCAACCCCATCGATACTTTGTGGTTAGTAATATCAAGCCAATTTACAGGCAATCCAAAATATGGTCTGACTGATATTCCAGTGGAAAAAAGCGAACCTACTCCCAATGACTCCAACCTTTCTCGAACAATATTCACATATTCGGAAATAGCTTTTTCCTTGAATTCGATCCAATCGAAATAATAGGGCAGATCTTCGGATTTATTCACCGAGATTTCAGTGGGTGGCTCAACTTCGATAAATTCCTTGAATTCCTTTCCGTAGGTGGCATTTAAGTTTTGAATATTTTCGTATTTCTCTTCCAAAAATGGATAATATTTTTTATTTATCATAAAATCGGAATAATCGCCATCAAAGATTGCATCTCTTCTCCCGAAAGATAAATCATCATCTATATGGAATAAAAAAATTGGGCCCTTTGGATATATATAGTTTTGAAGCATATCGACAAATGCTGTGTAATAACGCTTGATGTGATTAGCGAAACGGGGATGCAGATAATTCGGCATATAACTCGTGGTTTTTTCAGTATATGATTCTCTGGTTAATTGGTTTCCGTCAGAATCCCTTGCCAACAGCTCCGAATCATTAAGAATAAAATCGGGAATACCCCCGTTCTCCCAACCGGCACCGATATAGGGCCCGCATCTCAAAATAACTTTAAATCCAAATTCACGGGCTAATTCGAGGAAAACGATCAAATCCTTTCGAGAATCATTCATACCGAAAAAATCGAAATCACCGATTCTTTCCTCGTGCAGATTCCAAGGAACGGAAGTCGATATCATTGAAAAACCGGCTCTTTTAATCCTCTCGAAACAAACCGCCCAATATCGTTTAGGTACTCTGTAATAGTGCATTTCCGCACTGATACAGTAATATTCCTCTTTACCGATAATAAACTTATTGTTAACCAATCCGAGCATATTGACGCCCCGTATTTTAATCCATTAAAATTCCAAAATTAACCGCATAAAAATAAAAAAACTGTTTTCCCGCCATTAGCCTGAATCGCAAGAATAATATTACGATTAAACTTTACAATTTAACAAATTATTAATTTTTGTCAAACATTATTTTAATTTTAACTGTAAAATCTATACAAAACTACCTCTTAGAATGCGAGCTTTATTTGATATGAATCTCCAAATCAATAAAAAAATGCGCAGAATTTATATATTTAATTAGGAAGCGAATAAAAATTATTATCATATCTATAGCTCAATGATTTTAAGTTGATTACTCTTTCTTTTATATCCTGTGCATCCTTGTTATTTATTTCGCAATCTCCCTACATCTATTATGGTGAAAATGATTTTACCAAATGTTTTAATTGAAAATAATACTCATTATTATGAGGATGTTTAGTGTAATATATTGATATAAAATCAAATGAAGACTATACCGACTACAATAATATGGAATTATTTCATATTATATCCCTATTTTTATAATGATATACTGACAAAATTTTTGCAAATAATGATTTGTGAAAAATTTCATTTTTTACTTGACATTGCTTTGTTGATTTTATATAAAGTAATATGAATAACTTGTGAAAATAATAACAAACTTAAAATTGAAGGTTTGATTATGGCAAAAACAAAATTAATCCGTCCGCACGGAAGCGATGAGCTGAAAATCCTACTTCTCGAAGGGAAAGCGAGGGAAGAGGGATTGAAGAAAGCGGAAACTTTGCCCAAGGTAGAGCTTAGCTCCCGTGAGGTTGGCGATCTCATTATGATGGGTATCGGTGGTTTTACGCCGCTTGAAGGGTTTATGGGGTATGATGATTGGAAGGGGGTCTGCGAGGAAATGAAGATGGCTGATGGGGTTTTTTGGCCAATTCCTATTACGATGTCGTATGAAGAGAAAATCGATTCGGGTAAAGAGATAGCGCTTATCTCCGGTGAGACCAAAGAAATTATGGGGATTATGAAAGTTACCGAATCCTATAAAATTGATAAGGAATTTGAGTGTCAAAATGTCTTCAAAACCACGGACAATGAGCATCCCGGTGTTAAAATGGTGATGGGTCAAAAGGAATGGAATATTGCCGGAAAGATTACAGTACTTTCGGAGAGTTATTTCCCGGAGGAATTCAAGGGCATCTACCAGCGCCCCAGTGAAAGCCGTAGGATATTTGAAGAGAAGGGTTGGAAAGTTATTGCCGCTCTGCAATTGCGTAATCCGATGCACCGTTCCCATGAATATTTGGCGAAAATTGCCATTGAGGTATCGGATGGTTTATATATCCATCAATTGGTCGGTAAATTGAAACCTGGGGATATTCCCGCTGATGTTCGAGTAAAATGTATTAATACATTGGTTGATAATTATTTTGTTAAAGATAGGGTGGTAACTGGCGGTTATCCGTTGGATATGCGTTATGCCGGTCCTCGTGAGGCGTTACTTCATGCTCTTTTCCGCCAGAATTTCGGTTGTACGCATATGATTATCGGTAGGGACCACGCCGGTGTGGGGAATTATTATGGGCCCTTCGATGCGCAAAACATTTTCCACGAGCTCTGGGATGGAGCGCTTGAATGTAAAATGTTGCCTATCGATTGGACATTTTGGTGTTATAAATGCGGCGGTATGGTTTCTATGAAAACCTGCCCCCATAAAAAGGAGGATCGTTTGTTCCTGAGCGGCACCGCATTGCGGAAGGCTCTTTCGGAAGGGAGCGATGTTCCTGCCGAATTCTCCCGCCCGGAAGTATTGGCGATACTCCGTGAGTTTTATGCGAACCTGAAGGACAAGGTGGAGGTAAAGCTTCACGGCTATGCAACGGGAGATGCCGCTGATAAGAAGAAATAGAGTAATAGAATAAAAAACAGTTTGACCGCCGGGTCTTGCCTTCCGGCGGTTCTAATCCGTAATGAGAGGAGAAACAAAATGCCAAGCTATGTGATTGTTGAGAAATGCGATGGCTGTAAAGCTCTGGACAAGACTGCCTGCCAGCATATTTGTCCGAACGATCTGATGGTCCTGAACAAGGATCTGATGAAGGCTTATAATCAAGCCCCCGAGATGTGTTGGGAGTGTTATAGCTGCGTAAAGATTTGCCCGACGCAGGCTATCGAAGTCCGTGGTTATGCCGATTTCATCCCGATGGGTGCTTCGGTTACTCCGATGAGAAGCACCGATTCCATTATGTGGACGGTCAAGTTCCGTAATGGGACCTTGAAGAGGTTCAAATTCCCGATTCGGACTACTGATGAGGGTACGGCGGTTCCTAATGGCGGTTTTGATGAGGGGGCGGCCGATTTGAATAAAGAGGAATTATTCACCGAACCGGAATCTTTAGGTGCTGAACTTTTCACAAAGTAAGATAACAATAATTTACAATTGGGAGAGAAAAAATGCCGGAATTCGAAACTGTAGAAATAACCACCGATCTTTTAATACTCGGTGGCGGTATGGCGGCCTGTGGGGCTGCTGTTGAAGCCGCTTATTGGGCGAAGAAGAATGGGCTGAAAGCGATAATGGTCGATAAGGCCGAACCCGATCGTTCTGGTGCCGTGGCGATGGGGTTGTCGGCTATTAATCAATATATCGGCTTAAAAGAGGGCGATAATACCGTTAAGGATTATGTCGATTATGTTCGCAACGACCTAATGGGGATTACCCGTGAGGACCTCGTGGCAAATATTGCCAGACATGTCGATTCGACTGTACATTTGTATGAGAGATGGGGACTTCCCATTTGGAAAGATGAAGAGGGCAATTATGTCCACGAGGGCCGTTGGCAGCTGATGATTAACGGTGAATCATATAAGTTAATCGTTGCTGAGGCAGCTAAGAATGCTTTGGGGATTGATAATATTTACACGAGGATCTTTGCTGTAGAGCCGTTGATGGATGGTGATCGTTGCGCCGGTGCGGTGGGTTTCAGCGTTCGTGAAAACAAATTTTATGTTTTTAAGGCTAAAGCCACATTAGTTGCTATGGGTGGTGCGGTCCATGTATTTAAACCTCGTTCGGTGGGTGAAGGATTGGGCCGTTCTTGGTATCCTCCATTTAACTCCGGGGCGTCCGCTTACTTTACGATCAAGGCGGGTGCTGAGATGACCTGTCAGGAAGTTCGTTTTATCCCTGTTCGCTTTAAGGATGCGTATGGTCCTGTCGGCGCATGGTTTTTGTTATTTAAATCCCGTGCTACCAATGCATTGGGTGAAGCTTATATGCAAACTCGTAAAGATGAGCTTGAGAAATGGCTTCCTTATGGTAAAGTAAAACCGGTCCCCGCCAACCTCCGTAATTGGTTGATGATGTTGGATGTGAATGAAGGGAAAGGTCCGATTTATATGAGGACTGAGGAAGCGATAGCCAAACTATCGGAACAGGTTCCGGATGAGAAGGCACGGAAGAAAAAACTCAGGGAATTGGAAAGTGAAGCTTGGGAAGATTTTCTCGATATGACTATTTCTCAAGCTATCCTTTGGGCTGGCACTAATGTTGCCCCCGAAGAGAAACCCTCCGAGATAGCAGCTTGTGAGCCGTATTTCATCGGATCACATTCGGGCGCTTCCGGCGCTTGGGTCAGTGGTCCGGAAGACCTTGCCCCGCCGGAATACTTCTGGGGTTATGAGAATATGACCACGGTTAAGGGCTTATTTGCAGCTGGTGATGCTTCCGGTGCATCCAGCCATAAGTTCTCTTCAGGCTCTCATTGTGAAGGCAGGATAGCGGCGAAAGCGGCAATCAAGTTCTGTACAGAGAATCCTGATATGCCGAATGTCGATCCGAAACAGGTCGAAGAACTTAAAGCCAAGATTCTCAAACCGTTGGATCTCTTTGAACAGAATAAGGGAACCTCCAGTGATCCGGATATCAACCCGAACTACATAAGACCTAAAATGTTTATGTTCAGGTTGCAGAAAATTATGGATGAATATGCGGGTGGTGTTACTACAAGCTTCACAACCAGCAAACAACTTCTCGAAAAGGGAATGGAGCTGCTGAACTTCTTGAAGGAAGACGCCGAGAAACTTGCTGCCGAAAACTTGCATGAGCTGATGCGTTGCTGGGAAAATGTTCATAGGATGTGGCAGGCTGAGGCGCACATACGCACGATTCTGTTCCGTGAGGAAACTCGTTGGCCCGGTTATTATTTCCGTTCCGATTTTCCTGAGATGAAGTCGGACTGGGAAGTATTTGTCAACTGTAAGTACAACAGAGATTCCGGTGAATGGGAATTTATGAAAAAGGATATCAAGCGGATATTCTAACCTCTTTTAATAGTGGAACGGGAAAAGCCTTTGGGCGCTGCGAAGCGCCTAAAGGCCTCCCGATGATAAAGGAATTAACTTTTCTATAAAATTATGAAAATGACCGTAGATGAGAAAATAATTTGCCCTTATTGTCATCGCGAGATGACAAAATGGGCTTGTCCCCCGGAATCGACCTGGGGTGAGGGGGTCCATTACATCTGTTTTAATGATGAATGTTCCTATTATGTAAGAGGCTGGGCGTGGATGATGGAAAAATATGCGGTTCACGCTTCTTATAGGTACCATTTTAACCCTATTACCGGTGAAAGGGGACCAATTCCCGTATGGGATGGGAACGCCTTGAAGAATGCTATCATTGAGGATTGATTGGATGAGAGAGTTCGAAAAACTAAAAAAAAGCATTTTGAATGATTATCCCCGTTTGGGTTTGGAGGATAATTTCAAATTCGCCTGCCATCCGGGGGTGCCTTGTTTTAATGATTGCTGTGCGGATATTAATATTTTCTTAACGCCGTATGATATTATCCGGATGAAAAATCATCTGAATATATCTTCCAATGAATTTTTGGAGAAATATACTCTCTCCCCCATAGATGAGAATCAGAGGCATCCAGTGATAATGTTAAAGATGAATGATGATGACAAAAAGAAATGTCCCTTCGTAACCGATAAAGGGTGTTCGATTTATTCGGATAGGCCCTGGTCCTGCAGGATGTATCCGTTGGGATTGGCTTCTCCTTCCGAATCAATAAAGAATGAGGGGGAATTTTATTTTTTGATGCGGGATGACTTCTGTAAGGGATTTGAGGAGGACGGAGAGTGGACCATCAAAGGATGGATTGGCGATCAGGGGATTGAACCATACGATGATGCCGGAAAGTTATTCAAAGAGATATCTTTACATCCCTTCTTTGATTCGGGGAAGTCCCTCTCCCCGCAAAAGATAGAGATGTTATATATGGTTTGTTATGATATAGATAGGTTTAGAGAATTCCTTTTTGAAAGCAGTTTTTTCGATCGTTTCGAGGTGGATGAGAAGACGAAAGAACAGATTAAAAACGATGATGTTGAATTGTTTGGGTTTGGAGTTAAGTGGCTCAAATTCAGTTTGTTCGGTGAAAAGACCATAGAGATAAAAGATGAAGCCGTAAAAACGGCAAAAATGAAAAAAAAGTAATTTTTATATACTTGCCTTAAAGTAGGAGAAAATGGTGATGAAAAAGTACAAAACTCCCAATCTCGATGAACTCGAAAAAGGACCGTGGCCAAGTTTTGTGAAGGAGATTAAAAGGGCGGCGGAAACGAATGAGATGAGCAACGATCTCCTTGGCCAGTTGGAGCGGTCCTATGATGATCGAATCAGTCATTGGAAGCATGGAGGTATTGTGGGGGTGATGGGTTATGGAGGTGGTGTAATCGGACGTTATACGGACCTTCCGGAGGAATTTCCTCATGTCTCACATTTCCATACCTTTCGTGTCAACCAACCCGCAGGATGGTTTTACACCTCCGAAGCTTTGCGGACTCTTTGCGATATATGGGAAAAGCATGGTTCGGGATTGTTTAATTTTCACGGTTCCACCGGCGACATTATTTTGTTGGGAACCAGGACGGAAGAATTAGAGCCGACCTTTGATGATCTGACTAAGGCTGGATATGATTTGGGCGGCTCCGGGTCGGATATGCGCACCCCGAGTTGTTGTGTTGGAAAAGCGCGTTGCGAGTGGGCATGTTATGATACTATGAAGCTATGCTATGATACCACAATGCGTTATCAGGATGAACTTCATAGGCCGGCGTTTCCGTATAAATGGAAATTCAAATTTGCCGGTTGCCCCAACGATTGTGTTGCTTCCATAGCCCGTGCCGATATCTCGGTTATCGGAACTTGGAGAGATGATATCAAAATAAATCAAGAAGAAGTAAGAAAATATGCGGAAAAGGGCCTTGATATCTTTAATGATGTCGTCTTGAATTGTCCGGGAAAGTGTATGCAATGGGATGGAAAAGAGCTTAAAATCGATAATGAGTATTGTCGGAGATGTATGCATTGCATAAATGCGATGCCTTTGGCTCTTTCCCCGGGAGATGATCGTGGAGCAACAATTTTAATCGGTGCCAAAGCTCCGATATTGGAAGGCGCTTTGCTTTCATCAGTGCTTATTCCGTTTATCAAAATCGACGAACCCGAAGAATATGAAAGACTTTGTGATATAGTCGAAAGAATGCAGGATGTATGGTGTGAGGAAGGCAAAAACCGTGAAAGGGTCGGGGAATTTATTCAAAGAGTAGGGTTAGGGAATTTCCTTGAGGCCGCTGAAGTAGATATCGTCCCTCAGATGGTTGAGCATCCTCGTGAGAATCCTTACATTTTCTTTGAGGACTACTACGAAGAAGATGAAGAAGAGGAAGGGTAATCCAAAATTGAAAGAACGGGTTTATTTTAACCTATAAGCAGAAAGGAACTTAAAATGGCTGAAAGATTAACCGATATAGGACCTCCGCATTATGAAAAACATTTGGCCCCTTATATCAAGGAAAACTACGGCAAGTGGAAACATCACGAAGTGCTTTCTCCGGGTGTGATGGTTCATACATCCGAAACCGGATTTAAGTTATTTACGGTAAGGGCGGCTTCACCCCGTTTGGTCAGTATCAGTAAGGTACGGGACTATGCGGATTTAGCGGATAAATACTGTAACGGCTACCTTCGTTTCACAAGCCGCAATAATGTGGAATTTTTACTTACAGACGAATCGAAGATAGAACCATTAAAAAGGGAATTGGCGGCAATGGGGCATCCGGTCGGCGGTATAGGGAATGCTATCTCCAATATAGTCCATACGCAGGGCTGGGTGCATTGCCATTCCTCGGCGACTGATGCTTCCGGGATAGTCAAAGCGGTTATGGATGATTTAAGCGAGTATTTCACCTCTATGAAGTTGCCCGGCAAATTGAGAATCGCTTTGGCATGCTGTTTAAATATGTGTGGTGCCGTACATTGTTCGGATATTGCTATATTGGGCGTGCATCGTCGTCCGCCTAAAGTCGATAATGAACATATCGCTAAGCTATGTGAGATACCGAATTTGGTTGCCTCCTGTCCGACAGCGGCGATTAGGCCTACCGTAATCGATGGCAAAAAGACCGTCGAGGTTTTGGAGGAGCAGTGTATGTTCTGCGCTAATTGTTATTCCGTTTGTCCTTCAATGTC
>JALSTH010000010.1 GCA_026983835.1 Candidatus Zixiibacteriota bacterium
GAACATATTTGCCAGCTCCCCGAAAACCATGATCGGACATCAAAAGGACACTCCAATCATTATTAACCGACGATATTAATTTCCCGACCTGCTCATCGATTTTAGCATAAATATTGGGGATAACATTTGTTAAATCATTTTCCTCATTTCCCAACCTCCGGGGCGAATCCTTATCGTAAAAGCGCCAAAAATGATGCGAAGCCGCATCCACTTCTCCGAAATGGACCATAAACAAATCCCAATCATCCTTCTTCAGCAACCATTCAGCGACATTTCCCTTGTATTCAGCTGTTTGTAAAAGACTTTCGCCCGCCTGCCTCATAGTGCTCGGTTTCAGGTTGATTTGATCAAAACCCGATATCCTATAAGGACCGAATCGTTTCAAAATCTCATCGTAGAGATAAGGAGGATTAAGAAAACTTTTATCGCCTCCCGAAGGGAGCGGACAATCGAACCCGGAAATCATAACGCCGTTCACCCTCTCGGGCGGATAGCAGGAAGGGAAATTCAAAACGGCGCATTTTTTATCTCGCTCCCCCGCAAGTTTCCAAAAAGCGGGGACATTTCGGTTTAACGAACTGACAAAATGAATCCTATATCGATAATCGGGAGGAGTGGTAAAATCAAACATATTATGTCCCCCGGGATTTAATCCGGTATAAAAGGAGTTCCAAGCCGGTATGGTCGCCGATGGAATTGTAGACAACAAAATACCGCTTTTGCCATCCGATAACAGACTGCTGATATTCGGGAGTTTCCTCCTGAATTTATTAAAAATTAAATCGGGATCCCCTCCATCGATCCCGATTATTAATATTTTTTTGGGCTTTTCAGCCATTTGTGATACCGATTATTTTATATAACCCAAAGCCTTCAGTCTCTCCTTGGTCGCTTCGTCGATATTCGTTTTTTGTTCCTCGACCGCCTGCCCCGCAGCGACTAATTTCATCCGTTCAATTTCCTTTTCCATCTCTTTGACGATTTTCGGATACTTGGAAACGACATTGTCCTTTTCCCCGGGGTCAACCGAAATATGATAAAGCTCCTGAGGTTGTAATCCCCGCGGATTGTCAGGATTTGTGATAATATATTTCCATTCCCTTGTCCTAATGGAATGAATCACATTGCGGGCGATATCCTCTTCAGAATAGATTAAGTTCGGTTCATTCTGCCTCGTGAACAGGTTTACACCCTGCCAAGTGGATGGTATCTTAAATCCAGCCAAGCTGATTAAAGTTGGTGAAATATCGATGCTTCGAACGATAGTCGTATCGGTGTGAGGTTCGAAGGTTGACGCTAAAGGTTTAATCATTAGAGGGATGTGAATTCCCTCATCGTAAAGTGTGAACCCGTGCCACCAGCCGCCATGCTCCAAAAATTCCTCACCGTGGTCAGCCGTTATCGCTATAATCGTGCTGTCGAACATATTGTTTTCCTTGAGATAATCCAACAGCTTCCCGAGCATTCGGTCGTGGTATTCCACTTCTTGATCATAGGCACGATGATAAGGCCCAACCATTGAATCGGGGGGGCTTTCATCCCCGGCTCTGGGAAATCCCTTCCCATTATAAGGGTGTTCAAAATACGGATCGTGTGGGTCCATATAATGCACCATCATAAAGAATCGCTTATCCTTTATATCCTTTAATCTTGATATCGCCTTATCCGTTACTGCCTCGGCTGGTTGGTAATAATTCCAAGGCCAGATTTTACTTCCCGCGATAGCATCGTGGAATTGCCTTAATGCTGAATACAATGTTAACCTATATACGGATTCGGTGGCGAGAAAATAGTAATCGGGCTTCATAAAGTAAAACTCGTCGAATCCCTGCTGAAAATTAAAGGCGTCCCCGATATTCACATTATCCGCAATGCCTATAGTATAATAACCCTTTTGCGCAAAAGCCTCAGCCACCGTAGTTACCGCATCGGGAAGAATATCCGATTTCGACATGGTCCTATGGGATGCGGGATACATCCCGGTAAGGATAGTAGCTATTTGGGGTTTCGTCCAACTCGATTGACCTATACACCACTTGTAGTTTATGGCTTCGGAGGCGAATTTATCAAAATGAGGCGTTTTGGTTCGGGTTGACCCATTGACGGAAAGGTGATCATACCTCAAAGTGTCCACTATTATCAGGATAACATTTACTCCCGGAATTTGGGAGGCTAAAGCGGATTTTGTCGTTAAAGGTTCCGGGTTTTTCTCGTATGCCTTGGCAATAACAATCGCTATAAGTGATATCCCCACAAACCAAGCAACCATCCCGCCTAGTCCCGCCAATGAGCGGAAAAATTTAATTCGAAACAAAAGCGTTAATATGACCCCCACAAATACCATAACAATCACCGTCATAGCCAATAGGATAAGGTAATCGCTTATGGCAGGTACTCTCTCGTGGAGAGCAATCTGATAATACCTATAGAAACTAATTCTGAAAAACGATAGAAACAGAACAATTAAGGTATAAATCATAAATCCCAGCCGTCTTTTGGGAGACCATTTTATAACAACCTTCACAATCGCCCCGCCTATGCCTAAACCCCCACCCACCAACCCAAAGAATAATCCATAAAGGATTAAGCTATAGGGCAACAACCATATTTCCTTTAAGTCCGCTAAAGTTAGCAGATATGATAAAGTTTCCGAAAACCCGACTATCATCCCCGCTAACATACCTCCAGCCAACCCTGTTTTAATATGTCCGAAATAACTCAATCTTTTATTAAAATCATACATATAGATTCTCCCTGAACTTTAGAACCATCTTCGTATTCATATTAAGTTGTGATCCTCTGGAACTCCTCTTTGGTTATTTTCGTTTCATAGTCCGTGCGCCGAGTAAGGAAAATTATCGCACCGATTATATTCACCGAGACCGAAACGAAATACCACATAGTTGCCGTCAAAACCACCCTCTGTCCAACCCATATCCCTTTGGATCTTAATAAACCGCTGAAAGCTCCTTCCCTTAAGCCGATACCGGCTATGGATAAAGGGATCATCGTTGCGATTTGAGTTAAGGGACCGACGGATAAAACATCTCCCAAACCTAATCCCTTGCGAGTATAATCGGATTTAATGGGTGAAAGTTCCAATCCCAATGAAGACAATTTATGATATTCCGGTAGGCTCAAGAAAATCTCCACCTTGTTTTCATCCTTGTCCTGAGTAATATACTCTATCCCCAACCCGCTTAAATTTCTCTCAATATTCTTGTTCAATACGGTGGTATATAATTGCCCTTCCTCCGGGCTGCCAACCCTCAAAGCGACACCATTTGCATAATAAGTCGAAAAAAGGAAAAGATATACCAACACACCGTAAACTATTGCAGTTCCCATTGCACCCTTGGTATTCTTGAATCTCTCGAACGATTTCACGGTTTTGTCGATATATCCGGAAGTTTTCCCATAAAAGGGCAACCTTTTGGCGATACTGTCTAAAATCGAAGCCTTGAATATCAAAATCAATAATATCAGCAGAATAACAAAAAAGAATATGAAGAATACCCCGATAAACATTGTATTTAGCTTTACCGTCGGCAGGGTGATAAGCATCAAAACGCTAAGGGCTAAAAGTGTAAGGAATTTCTCCACAAACACGACTGTTACCGATTCCGCTCCCTTTTTGGTATAGCGTGCGATATCATAAGCTTTGTATGCCTCCAACCCGACACCGGTCGGGGTGAATGTCCCCAAAAAACGCCCGACAAGATAGGTCTTTGTCAGATGTCCGAAGGGAACTTTCAGTTTTTGAGCTAATAATAAAACCCTCCAGCGCATAATCGAAAAACTGATAGCGATTATCTGCGTTAAAATCGCTATTAAAATCCACTCCCATCTGCTTTGAGATAGAGCCGTTTTAATATCATCCCAACTGATCTGGAATTTTTTAAATATCAAATATAAAATAAGAACGGTTAATGCTAATTTCGTCAAGTTGAAAAGTATTTTCTTCATAGTTTTTGTTTCCTCATTCAGCTTTATTACTCGATATAACCCAAACTTCTCAGGCGACTATAGATTCGCTCGGCCTCCTCATCCGAATATATATTATTCCATCCGTCATTGAAATTAATTTTTTCAATTTTTTTTATTTCCTCAATGTCCAACCTTTTGCTATTGAATATCTCTGTAATAGTCTCACCATCCATATCGATAGGGATAGGATGCCCCAAGGCATAAAGGACGGTTGGGGCTATATCCTGCAAATTCAAATCACTATTTATATTTTTTGATTCTATATCAGGGCCCACAGCGATAAATATCCCTTCCCGCCTATGGAATCCATTCGGCTCATTAAAATAGTACGAAATATTTTCGCTCAAACCGATATGCTGCCGTCCCAGATATGAATAATTGCGGGCTATGAAGATTATATCCGGCGCCCATTTCACGAAATCTCCATAAAATAATTCTTCCGCAAAATAAACCGTGTCTATCACCCTTTTTCCATCCGAAGGATCAATTATTTCCAGTAGTCTATTCTTAATATCATTGCGGATAATATCGTATTTGGATCTGTTTTTTGGAATCCCCCGCTTGTCCCTCTCAATATTGATATATATCCCCTGAGATGGTATAGAACCGAAAAATGCTTTGGTCCGTCCGTAATCGACTAGTTCCTCGATCTCAGACCTAAAGGAGCTTCTTCTTTTGCGTATTGTTTTGCGGATTAATCGCTGAATGTTATCGGGCATTAACTTGGCGATCGGTTTACTTTCCCCAAACCGCCATAGTTTGAAAAATGCCTTTTTGGATATAGCCTTATGTTTAACCTTCAGATATCCCCAATTCTGTAGGAGGGTGTTTACATTGATATAAGCATCCGTTCCCCCAAAACCATGATCTGATATAATGAAAAGGTAATCCTGCGGAGCCAAATTATCGTATATCTCTCCGAGAAATTTATCCTCCATACTATATAAGCTAACAATCCTTTCATATATTTCCTTACCCGCTTTCGAGCTTCGGAAGGAATCGTTTTTCGGATCTATGTATTTCCAGAACAGGTGCTGAATTCTATCGGGGAGGACAAAAACAGCAAAAAGGAAATCCCATCTCTCATTCTCCATTAGATAAAAAAGAAGATCCCTCCGGGTAGAGAAAGATTTTTCGACTTCCTCAAGAAACGATAGTGCATCTTGATGAAATCTCGTATCGTATTTGGAGATATCAATATTAATGCGGTAATTCGGAAATCGGGCGGAAATCTCTTTTTTCAGTTGTAGCGGAAAGGTGTAATCGACATTCTCATCAGGGGTCATCATCCCACTTACCATAACACCGTTAAGAGGCTCGGGAGGGTAAGTTAAGGGAACATTCAAAAGGACAGACCTTTTCCCGAAATGGCTGAAAATATGCCATAAAGTAGCGCCTTGAATCGATTTGAGTGATATTAAGGGCCTTTTTTGATTACGATGAAAACTCTCACGAAAATCGTAAATGCTATGTTTTCCGGCATTCTTTCCGGTAAAAACGGTTGACCAAGCGACGGGCGTCGTGCAGGGAATAGTCGAGTTCAGCTCGCCGTATGCGGAGGAAGACAATATCCTTTTTAGGTGAGGTAGTTTTCCTTCCCTCACCCAAGGCATAAGTAAATCAAAGGTGGCGCCATCAAGTCCGAGCAATATCAACCGCCTGTCATTATTCATTTTATGTTGTATAACCTTTGCCATTCCTTAAAGAATTACTATTTTAAATGGGATTTCAAAAATGATTCACAATTTAATTAAATCGTAGGAAAATCTCCGCCCTTCACCAAATAGAAATAAACAATATATAAGCCGGTCTCTTTTTATCAAGAATAAATTAAGTTTAATCGGTTTTTATTGATTTCATAATGTTCTCTAATTCAGTTGACGAATATTCCCGTGTCAACAGATTTATTCTCAAAAAGACATCCATTGAGTTTTATTCGGGAGGCAATGAGATATACTTTTTTAACCATTCATCATACTAAGAAATTTGCTGTTGGATTTAGTTCCTCTCATTTTTTCAAGCAAAAATTCCATAGCATCGACAGGATTCATTTCCGTTAATATCTTCCGTAATATCCATATCCTCCGCAGGTCATTTTCATCGATTAAAAGCTCTTCCTTACGGGTGGAAGAACGGGTTATATCTATCGCCGGGAAGGTCCTTCTGTCCGATAATCTCCTATCCAAAACAAGCTCCATATTGCCGGTGCCTTTGAATTCCTCAAAGATAACCTCATCCATACGGCTACCGGTTTCAATTAAGGCGGTGGCTACGATTGTGAGCGACCCACCCTCCTCTATATTCCTCGCCGCACCAAAAAACCTTTTAGGCCTGTGCAACGCATTGGAATCAACACCGCCGGAGAGGATTTTGCCGGAATGGGGAACCACCGCATTATGCGCCCGCGCCAGACGCGTTATCGAATCCAAAAGGATGACCACATGTCTCCCGTGCTCCACCAACCTTTTCGCTTTTTCTATAACCATATCGGACACCTGAACATGACGCTCGGCGGGTTCATCAAATGTAGAGGAAATAACTTCGCCCTTTACATTCCTCTCCATATCCGTGACTTCTTCCGGCCTTTCATCTATCAGAAGGACCATAAGGACGATATCGGGGTTATTTTCGGTAATGGCGTTGGCGATTTTTTGTAAAATAATTGTTTTCCCCGCCTTTGGAGGCGAAGTAATAAGCGCTCTTTGTCCTCTCCCTATCGGGGAAAGCATATCGATTATACGGGTGGTGAAATCGTTCGGATCCGTTTCCAAGCGTATCTTTTTATTGGGATAAAGCGGCGTTAAATTATCGAAAAGCGTCTTGTGTTTGGATATTTCAGGATTTTCGTAATTGACAGCTTCTATTTTTAATAAAGCAAAATATCGTTCGTTATCCTTGGGCGGACGTACCTGCCCGGACAATGTATCCCCCGTCTTCAAGTCAAATCTCTTTATTTGTGATGGAGAAACATAGATGTCATCGGGACCGGGTAGATAATTATATGCTGGCGATCGAAGAAAACCGTATCCCTCAGACAAAACCTCCAATACTCCCTCGGCGAAAATCAGACCATCCTTTTCAGTTTTCGCCTCAAGTATTTTAAAAATTAATTCCTGTTTTCTTAAACCGCTGCAGCCGGGAATCTTTAATTCCTCGGTAAGACTCAAAAGTTCGGAAATGGTTTTCCCCTTTAATTCGACAATATCCATTATTAATACACTCCTCTATGATTTATTTTTTCTTGTTTTTCTTCTTTGATTTAATTTTGAGGTTAACGGTTGGCTAACTTCGGTGGTTTAAATCCGACATTAATTTTAAATATTTTTTCCCCTAACCATCCCCCAAGTATTCGGTATCGGCATCACCCCATAATCCGTCCAAATCATAATACACCCTTGCTTCGTGGGTAAATATATGAACCACCACATCCACATAATCAAGGATCACCCAGCTGGTCTCCGCATAACCTTCGATATGCCATGGCTTTATTCCGATACTTCTCAAACCGTCGTCAATGGCATTGGAAATTGCTCTTACATGTAAATCCACATCCCCAGAGCAAACGATAAAATAATCCGCAATATCCGACAACTTCCTCAAATCCAATATACGAACATCAAAAGCTTTTTTGGAAAAAGCTAATTTAGCGATAATATGTGCTAATTCTTTGGAATTTGGCTTCGTACTTCTCTCCGCCCCTATTGCCTCTGCGGAAGGCTTTCTTTTAGCTATGTTATTTTCTCCTTCAAATCATCTCCAATAACCACAGTTACATCTATCTCCAATGGATTATGGGGAAGCCTTTCCAACAAGACATTGGATTCCCCCAAATTAAGGCTTTCGGCAATCGCTTTTGCGGAGACATCATCTTTCCTCCGGGCTACAACCAATGTATGGCTGAAACCAAAAACCGGAGCATTCTTTACCTCCACCACATCGAATGCCCAGTTATTAATATCCAATGAGCGGATATAATCACCTATCTTCTCTCCGATCCCCTTTTTCCCGCACCCATTTAGGACTTGAACGCGGACAACCCGCCTACCCAATGTGGATTTCTGCTCCACCGTAATATGCTTAAAAACCGAAATCATAAACACGACCGTGAATAATAACAAAAAGAAAGTAACCATTCCGGTAATTACCCAGAACCTCGGCTTTTCATATTTCTTTTTTTTACTGCTTACTTTAATCCTCTTTATCTTTTTCATAGTAGGATTGAATGGCTATTCATCAGATTTTTACGATAGATATTAAAAATAAAACGCCAATATAATCTATAATACAATTGGGGGCAATGAGTTTTTGTTTTTTCTTTTTATCGGGGAACCGCAGTAAAAAGGCAGACCTTTTGTGAGACATTCACTTTATCGCATTAATGATTCCAGAAAAACGACGAGCCTCTCCCATATCCGGAATTATAATAATTATTAAAATAACGCGAGGGATAAGACTGAAAATTCATTTGAAAGAGAAAATTATCATTCGGGCGATATTGAATTTTCACGCCCGGCAAAAATATGGGCGATAACCCGCCGCTCGATTGTCCTATAAAAGCGGATGGATTATGCATCACCCCCAAATTCAGCGTAACTTTCAACGGATTGGAAATCTGATATTCGATGGAATTCATCAACATCCCAACACTACCGGATTGTCCATTCCCTGAAAAATAGGAAAACGAATAGCTGTTTGAAATGGATAGCCTGCTCGGATCCAGTAGTGAAAATCCCGAACCGCTCAAATTGGAATAAAAATCGGAATTCCCCTTTTGCGGACTAATTTGTGCTATGGAAGTCGAAATTAACAACAAACCGAAAGCAGCGGCGAGAATAAATAAAATCGATTTTTTCATAATTATTATACCGTGGTCAATTTATTCCAATTCAATATAACGGCTCAATTTTAAATATGTTCCAAAGTAAATTACACGCTTCCCGTCAAATTGTCAACACCTTTTGAATCAATTGATTTTTCACGGAGAATATCTTCCACTTCTTTTAATTGTTCTATGGAGTTTATCCCCTCCCCCTCGAGGTAATTTTCCGCAACCAAAGCCTCAACCGTCTCGCCCCGATTTACTAAAAGACTTATGCAATCGGTTAAATAATATTCCCGCTGGTCGTTATCGTTGGAAAGCAAAGGAAGAACTTCAAAAAGCTTCGCGGAATCAAAACAGATTATCCCGGTATTAACCTCATCAATCCTCCTTGTTTCCTCATCGGCATCCCTATGCTCGGTTATTCCAATAAACGCGCCTTCGGAATTCCGCACGATCCTTCCATAACCGGTCGGATCGGGCAGTTTAACCGTCAAAACGGTGGCGGCGGCCGATCTTCGCCGATGCGTATTGGTTAGTTTTATTATGGTGTCGGCGCTTACAAGAGGCATATCTCCGGCTAAAACCAATATAGTTCCCTCGAAATTTGCCAATTTCGGTTTAGCCGTCAGAACGGCATCGCCGGTCCCCAATTGTTTATGTTGCACAACAAATTCTACATCGGCATCCTTAAGCTCATCCATTACCTGTTGATATTTATGTCCCACGATCAAAATTATTTTCTCGAAGCCGGCTTTTCGGGAGTTTTCAATTACATATTCCACCATCGGCTTTCCCAAAATTCTATGCAGAACTTTTGGGATATCCGATTTCATCCGTTTCCCTTTGCCGGCAGCAAGTATTACTGCAACTTTTGAAAGTTTGTTTTTTTTATTTTCCATCGTTGTTTTAGCGTATTAAAAAATTCAATTTGAAACCCATTAATTATTATCGGCGATAATTTGCCAAAAAGGAATAGATAAATTTCTATTGCAATGTGTAAATTATATACCCTTCAATGAACAAGCAAAGTTTTTTTAGTTTATTCCGTAGTATCTTCCCGTTGCGGCTTCCTGTTTTACCTTGTCTGCGTCGTATCGATGGGATTATAATATGGAATGATTAGGCAAGGCTTTCCATATATATGATAAATTGGCGATTTATATTTTGATTCTAAATTCGATACAGATAGAAAATTTCCGTAACATAACCAAGGCGAAGATTACCCTCGGCGAAAAGCTTAATTTAGTATTGGGAGTTAATGCAGCCGGTAAAACAAGTTTCTTGGAAGCTATCCATTTCGTCACAACCGGCAGGTCTTTTCGAGGAGCAAGGGAGAATACGCTTATAAACCACAACAGCTCTTTCGCCCGATTAGTAGGGACAATACAAAGCCGTGAAGGCGAAAGGATAATCGAGATGGCTTTCGATCGGCAAGGTAAGAAACGGCTATCGGTCGATAAGGTCAGCCTTAAGAGGATGTCGGAGCTTTTGAATCTTTCCGCGGTCGTTTCGGTGGCTCCGTCGGATATCGTTATTATTGTCGGACCGCCCGACAACCGCCGTCGGTTTCTCGACACGGTATTATCCCATTGTTTCCCGGCATATCTATCCTCGTTGAGTTCATATACAAAGGCTTTACGGCAGAAAAACGCATTGCTCAGGGAACAGGGCGGAACGGATTTCAAGCAATTGGATATTTGGAATAAACAACTTACCGAGTATGGGGAATATATATTGAGCAAAAGATTGTTGTTTATGGATTTTTTGAAAAAGCGAGGGAAAGAGATATATTACTCGTTATCGAAAAACGAAGAGGTTGAATTTGCTTATTCTGGGAGTTTCGCCTTCCATAAAAGGGAAACGATAAGGGGCGATTTTCAAAAAGCCTTGAACGAAAATCTAAAGCGGGAATTGAAATTAAGGCAGTCGGTGATAGGTATCCATCGGGATAATATCCGAACAACAATCGATCGTAAACCCGTTCGGCAATACGGTTCCCGTGGACAGCAACGGTGCGCTATGATATCTATGAAATTTGCCGCCTTGGAATTTATGGAGCGTATAAGAAATGAAAAACCGTTGCTTTTATTGGATGAAGCCGTCAGCGAATTGGATGAGAAGCGATCGGTGAATTTGCTGGGACTTTCGGCATCGGTGGGCCAGGTGATTATCGCCTCCACATTCCAACCGAGAGAGGTCAAATTAGATTCAAAAACAAAATTCTTCGAAATCGCCGATGGAAACATAACCCCGTTGTTATGATTGTTTCATATGCCTTATTTATCCGCCGGGAGCAGGTTAGCGAACTTGATCATCAGTTTTTTTCTGCCGATACGGTTGAAACTGACAGTTACCATTTCATTATCACCACTTCCTTCGGTTGATAGCACTATTCCATAGCCAAAGCGGTTATGATAAACTTCCGCCCCGATAGGAAAACTGCCCTGCCGTATATCCTCCAAACCATACTTTCCCGAGCGGCGGGCTTTATCCGACTCGGAATAATATTTAGTGGTATCGGTATAAAAATCCAAAGTATCTTTCGGAATTTCTTTCAGGAATCGTGAAGGTATGCTGAAAGTCGGGCTATTATATCTTTTGCGATAACGGGAATATGTCAAATAAAGGTGCTTTTTCGCCCGTGTCATCCCGACATACATCAATCTTCGTTCCTCCTCCAGCTGCCCCAAATCTTCCCCTTCGCCCGAGCGAATCAGAGGCAACAGTCCATCCTCCAACCCGGCGATAAAAACAACAGGGAACTCAAGCCCTTTTGCACTATGAAGAGTCATCAGGGTTATAGCATCAGCATTCGGATCCCAGCGGTCGACATCGGTCAAAAGAGAGACCTCCTCCAAAAAGTCCTCCAATGTGGCGCCCGGATTTCTGTATTCAAAGGTGGTTACCCCAACGACCAGTTCCTCGATATTTTCCAAGCGTGCCTCATCTTCGGGATCGCTCGTGGAGGATAAGCTTGCCCGATATCCGGAGATATCGATGACCTTATCCACAAACGATGATAACGGTTCCCCGTTCTCCCTAATCGCACTTAATTTTTTGATAATTTCGGTAAAGGGAATTATTTTCGAGGTGGCGATGCCGGGGATTTTCCCTTCCGCTGCGAGAAAACAACCGGTGAGCATATTTATGCGATTCTTTTGAGCAAAAGCAAACAGGCGTTCGACGGTTGTGTCTCCTATTCCCCTTTTAGGCGTATTGATAATCCTGCGGGTGGAGACATCATCATCCGGGTTTACGAGCACTCTCAGGTAAGCCAATATATCCCGAATCTCTTTGCGCTCATAAAAACGAACTCCACCGATGATAACATAAGGGATGCCTGAGGTCCGCAGTCCTTCCTCCAAAGCGCGGGATTGGGCGTTCGTTCGATATAAAATAACGAAATCGGAAAACCGCAATCCTTCTCCCTTTCGGTGTTGGACTATCCTATCGATTATGGTAAGCGCTTCCGATTGTTCGTCCGAGCATTCCATAACTTTAACCTTCCCCCCAGAACCGATATCAGTCCAAAGGGCTTTCTTCTTTCGGTTATCGTTATTCGCAATAAGTCCTGAAGCAGCACTTAATATATTTTGTGTGGAACGGTAATTGCGCTCCAGCTTAATCACTTTTGTTCCCGGGAAATCCTTCTCGAATTTGAGAATATTCTTTATATTAGCACCTCTCCAACCGTAAATCGATTGGTCATCATCACCAACAGCGGTGATGCTTTTATGCTCCCCGGCGAGATGTTGAACAAGGCGGTATTGGCTGTTGCTGGTGTCCTGATATTCATCTATAAGAAGATGCGGGAATCGACTGCGATAGCGGTTGAGTATATTTGGATGGGAATCGAAAACAATAACCGGGAAATAAATCAAATCATCGAAATCGAAGGCATTGAGTTCGAGCAGCCGTTGCTGATATTTGCGATAAATGAGAGCTAAATCCCGCATTCGGGGGGAGGTCGCTTTTGCCTCGACAGCGTCGGGATCAAGCATATCGTCCTTGGCGCGCCCGATCAGATATTTGGCGGCTTTCGGAGTCAAATCTCCCCGTTCCATATTTTCTTCGGCGATAATACGCTTTAGGACCATCAGCGATTCGCTCTCATCATAAATGCTGAAATTTTTCCTATAACCTATAACGCCGTATGTTTCCCTCAGGATACGAGCCCCAAAGGAATGGAATGTCAAAAGCATCACCGGCAGGTATGCCATTCCCAAAATCTGCCGCATCCTTTCGCGCATTTCTCCGGCTGCTTTATTGGTAAAGGTAACCGCAAGGATTTCTCGCGGGTCGATACCGAAATAATCAATCATATAGGCGATGCGGTATGTTAGGACGCGGGTCTTACCGGAACCCGCTCCGGCGAAAACCAAAAGCGGTCCCGGGGGATTAATAACCGCCTCATACTGCTTGGGATTTAATTCTTTCTTGTAATCCGTTTTCATAATTACCCAAATTATGTAATATCCCGATTAGAAACAATTTAATTTCAAAATGAATTTATCTAAATAAGAAATCGATCCGAAGCGGAAATCTCCCCGAAAATAACAAGGCTGCCGGTTCGGGCAGCCCTGTTTGTTAAACTATAATGAATTGGGGTTTACTTTTTAGGGAGAGGATGAGCTATCTTCGCCCAGAATTTTTCGTAATTAAATTCCTTGTAAAACTCATTGCCTTCGGGAGTATGGCATTTTTTGCAGGTTTTTTCCTTGGGCATTATAAGTCCCGCCGCAATCGCTGCGTCCTTATCCTTCATAACTTTCATCTTTTTGTAATCGGATCCCGGTCCATGGCAGGCCTCACAGCTAACGCCTTCCTCCATACTATAAGTAGCGGCTTTCTCTTCGGCTGGAGCATCATAACCGGCTACATGGCACCTTAAACACTTTTCGGACTTTTGAGGATCATCTATGCCGAGTTTTTTTGCGGCTTCTTTGGCTTTAGCGGTACCCAAAGTCTCAAAGGCTTTGGAATGCAGGGAGTTCTCCCATACCTCCTGCTGGTTGCCATACTTTTCGAGCTTATGGCACATCTTACATTTTTTCTCGCCTACATATTTGTGAGCGGCAAAAGAGGCCGAAAACAAAAATAACACCCCTAAAATTGTAAATATCGAAACTAACTTGCGGACCATAAAAATTCCTCCTAATCTTTATAGTTAGTAATTATCATTACCAACAGTTTAACGAATGCTTTCCCATATGTCAAGCCTATTTTTGTTTCCGAGCGAGTTAGCAATAAATAAAGTTAATTTATTATTTCCTTTTGCTAATTGAAGCTTCGATTATTAATTGTCTATTATGGAATTAAAAGAAGAAGTTTTCAGAAAAGTACTGCCCTTTGTAAAAAAGCCGGGAAGATACATCGGCAACGAATTGGGATCAATCCGAAAAGACCACACCGACAAAATAAAATTTTGTTTATGCTTCCCGGATTTATACGAGATAGGGATGTCAAACTTAGGCTTGCAGATAATTTATCATCGAATAAACAGGCATTCCAATGCCCTCTGCGAACGAGTCTTCGCCGTGGAAATCGATTTTGAGGATAAACTCCGAAGCCTAAATCTTCCTTTATACTCGTTGGAATCTTTCACCCCCCTGAGGGAATTTGATTTTATCGGCTTTTCAATAGGATATGAAATGGCTTATACGGGTGTGTTGGATGTGTTGGATTTGGGTAATATCCCTTTATTGTCATCCGAGAGAACGGAAAGCGACCCGATAATAATCGCCGGTGGGCCCGCCATATTAAATCCCGAACCGTTAGCTGATTTTATAGATGTTTTCTTTCTCGGCGATGGTGAAGAGGCGGTCGATGAGTTGGTCGAAACCGCCAAAACGGAATCGTTCCGTGATGTTAAGCGTATCGATAAGCTGAGGATGATCGCCGACATTAAAGGATGCTATGTCCCCTCATTTTATAAAATAGAAACGACCGCCGGATTATTAAAACCCCTTGAAGGTAATCTTCCCGAGAGGATAAAAATCCGAAGCGCTATTCCCCTCAAAAACGATTTTTACCCACCCTCTCCAATTATCCCGAATATCGAGGTTGTTCACGACAGGTTAGCTGTGGAGCTGATGCGCGGTTGCTCGCGGGGGTGTCGTTTCTGTCAGGCAGGTTATCAATATAGGCCCAAAAGGGAAAGGCCCGTTGAGGATATATTACAGCAGGTGCGGGACAGCTTGAAGTTCAGCGGATATGATGAGGTCTCCCTATTGTCATTGTCCACAACCGATTATTCCGATTTAAACAGTCTCCTCATCAGTTTAAATCAGCTCTTGAAAAAGGATAATGTCTCGCTTGCTCTTCCGTCGTTCAGGGCGGGTTCGTTATCGCTGAAAACCCTGATGTCTCTGGAGACGGGAAGGAAAACCGGCCTGACTTTTGCTCCCGAAGCCGGCACACAAAGGCTTCGCGATGTAATAAATAAAGATGTTATGGAGGAGGAGGTAATCTCCACCTCAAAGATAGCTTTCGACAGTGGTTGGCAACATATTAAACTTTATTTTATGATAGGGCTGCCAACCGAAACGGATGAGGACATTTATGGGATAATCGATTTGGTCAGGAAGGTGGAAGCCTCCGCCCGGAGGGGCAAAGGACAGGGAAAAATAGGAGTGGCGATATCCCCCTTTGTACCGAAGCCGTTTACCCCTTTCCAATGGGAAAAACAGGCCGGATTGGAGGAGGTATTAAGTAAATATAGACAACTCCAAAGAGGACTTCGATCGAGAAGAATAGAACTTCGCTTCCACCACGCCGAAAGTAGCATTATCGAAGGTGTCTTGACAAGAGCCGGTCGGGAGATGGGGAAGATATTATTGGCGGCGCATAATTCGGGATTAAGGCTTCAAGGATGGACGGAGCATTTCGATTACAAGAGATGGCTGGAGATTTTCGATAGTTTCGGATTCGATTATCAAAATGCGTTAGCTCAAAAATCGAAAGGAAATCATCTCCCGTGGTCTTTCATCGACAAAGGAATCCCCGAAAAATTCTTCGAGGACGAAAGGAAACGGGCATGGAAGAATATCCCGTTGAATAGGAGGGTTGCCACTGTAAATCCCGATGGCGGTAGTGCGAACAATGTTAATGAGAACAATGCGAACTCATCGGGTATTAGCTATGGAAGGAAGAAAAGGGTGCGGAGGCAGGTTTCCCCCATTCAACTTCCATCGGCAACGGTTAGGATAAGATGGGGACGCTCCGAAGAGATGAAATTCCTTTCACATAAGGATAATATACGCTTGATCCAAAGGACGCTGCGCCGAGCAGGCATTCCTGTGGAATATTCTCAAGGTTTTTCCCCGCGCCAGAAATTATCTTTCGGGCCTCCCCTTCCGGTGGGATATACCTCCGATGATGAGTATTTCGATGTCCGTTTGAATAAGCCGTTCAGCAAGGATATGCTCAAATCTTTAAAAGCCTCTATACCCCCGGGCATCGAGATTAAAGGGGCTATATCGAAGATTGGATTTACCGAATCGCTTTCGCAATTGATAAACCTTCAGGAATACTCCATTACCTCCCCCGAGCCGTTGAACGATGAACTGCTTAAAGCCCTCCCCGAGGAGCTGATAATCGAACGGAAACGAAAAGAAGGCGTAAAATTAATTGATATTAGGCAATCGCTGTATGGAATTGAATTATCTGCGGACAATAAGAATAAGGTTAAATTAATGATTAGATTGGACAAGGGAGCAATCGGAAGACCTGAGGAATTTTTTGCCCTTCTTTTCCCTATGAAAAATGATAACCCGATTTACCCTTCATTACACCGATTAAGACAGTTTCATATTAGAGAAGGCGAAATTATCCCCGTCTTTGAGGCATCGAAATAAGAAAGATGAGTACAAAAAATAAAAGGGATAAAGTTCGGGAAGCGGCGGTGAAGTGCTATTTAAGTATCGAATCGGGGAATCGATTTATTCAGGATGCTTTGAATACCGCTTTCAGCCGTTATCGGCTCAAGGATAAAGAAAAGCGGTTCGTCAAAGAGATGGTCACCGGTGCGGTTAAGATGAGGGGGCGGTTGGAATTCATCCGAGACAGCTTTCTCAAGGGGGAGCTTACACGCTGGGCGAACGCCTGCCTTATTTTGGGATTATATCAAATGGAGTTCAGTTCCTCCGTTCCGGATTATGCGGCGGTGAATGAATTTGTAACCTTAACCGGGCGTTTTGAAAATCCGGGAGCGGCGTCGATGGTGAATGCTGTTCTGCGGAATTTTCAGAGGGATCGGGATTCCATTACTTATCCGAGTAAATCCGAAAATTCGGCGGAATATCTGCGGGATTATTATTCCTTGCCCAAATGGTTCTGCATAGAATTGGTTAAGGATTTCGGAATCGAGGAAGCTGAGGATATCGCTCGCTGGGCGAATAGTCGTCAAGCCCCATCGGTCAAATTATTTTCGCCGTCTAAGGGAAAACATTATAGCGAGCATATCGAACTTGAGGGTTTTAAGGCATATAATCGATTTAAGGGATATTATCGCTATCTTGGCGGTGGGGATCCTCGTGATACGAATCTTTACAAAAGCGGGGCAATATATTTTCAAGACCCGTCGGCGGGCTTAGCGGCAAAAATAGCCGAGCCCAAAGAAGGGGATATTATTTATGACATAGGCGCCGCTCCGGGTGGCAAAACGATAAACCTGTATGAGGAAACCAAAGGGAAAGCAAAAATATTCGCCATCGAAATAAATGAAGGGAAGATAAAAGGACTAAAAAAAAACCTTTACAGGTTGGGAATTAATTCCGTAAATATTATTTGCGAAGATGTTCGGGCATTAAAAGATAAAGAGAGCGCCGATATCGTTTTGGTGGATGCGCCCTGTTCCGGGTTGGGGACCTTGGCGCGAAATGCGGATTTAAGGTGGAGGATTATACCGGAAGATGTTCAACGCCTTTCGGACCAACAGAAGGAATTGCTCAAGGCAGCTTCGAAATTGGTAAAACCGAAAGGGAGATTGATATATAGCACCTGCACCATAACTCGAAAGGAAAATCAAGAGGTGGCGGACGATTTCCTCCAGAACAATAAAGGATTTGTACGGATTCCTGTCGAATCGGAGAAGTTTGGTATGGGAAAAATATCGATTACCGAGGAAGGCGATTTGCTCGTTCTGCCTTCCCATTATGGTACCGATGGTGCCTATGCCTGTGTGATGGAAAAGGTAAATGAAAATTCTCGGTAGGGAAATAACGGCGGTTACCGTAAAAAGGGGGATTATCATCGCTTCGGCGTCTTTGGTGCTTTTGATAATCCTTATATTTATCCTCAACTCTATGGTGATGCCCTATATTGTCAGATTGGGAGATGAATCCGTCGTTCCATCCATCGTTGGGATGGATATCGAAACCGCCAAGAGCATCCTAAAAGATGAGGGCTTTAAATGGGAGATTTCGAGCGAGGAATTCTCCACGAAAAAACCAAAATTCACCATCCTCAATCAATACCCGCCTGCGGGATTAAAAGTAAAAAGCGGGCGCACGATTGAAATTGTTCTCAGCAAAGGAGGCGAGTCGAGTTTTGTCGAGGAGTTGAGAGGATATACACTGAGACAGGCGAAATTGCGATTGATGGAAGATGGTTTGCAACCCGGCTTGGTGACCTATGATTATGATGATAATTGCGGTCCCGGAACTATAATACGAACCTATCCCCCCGCCGGCGCGGAGGTTAAGGCGGGAACAACTGTTGACTTGGTCTTAAATTTGCACAAGGGAGAAAAGCTTATATTAGTGCCGGATTATATCGGGATGGAGCTTGGCGAAGTGGAAAAGGATTTGGAGGATAAAGGACTGGCGATGGGGGATATCGATTATGTCGAAAGCGATTCGGTATTGCCAGAGACGGTTCTTTCCCAATCCCTTGTCGCGGGGATGGAGGTGGAGCTTAATACCATAATAAGTTTCACTGTCAGCAAACCGTCGGAGAATAGGTAGCGATCACATCGCCGGAGTAAAACGGATTTTTTTGGAATGGATAATCCCTTGTCTGTAAAGGGAAAAACAGGGTATAGCAGGTTTTAATTATGATATTTACATCGTTGTTTGGTTTGGGTTTCGTTATGGATGTGGCGCCTGGAAAGTCGGCGTGGAATTTAATTATGGAATCGGGGCTCTTCGCTAAAATCGTCCTTTTGATTTTAATTGGGTTCTCGGTAATCTCTTGGGCGATTATCTTTTGGAAATGGCGTCAGTTCTCGAAAACAAAATCGGAAACAAGTTATTTCCTGGGGAAATTCCGTGCATCGGAGAATATCCGTTCCGCCTACGCTTCAACTAAAAGCATTCGCAATACACCCTTTGTCAGGATATTCAAAGCATCCCTTTCCGAATGGGAATACTGCCGTTCGTTGGGGGACAATATCCTTAATGAAGAGCATTTCAAATTGATAAGGGACGCTGCCGAACGGGCAGGCGAAGAGGAGCTTTCGGATTTGGGGGGGTATATCCCTTTTTTGGCGACCACCGCCAACTCCAGCCCCTTTCTGGGGTTGTTGGGAACCGTATGGGGGATAATGGGATCGTTCTCGGCAATCGGCGCCAGAGGGTCGGCATCGTTGGCTGTGGTGGCTCCGGGTATCGCCGAGGCGCTTATCGCCACGGTTGCAGGACTGGCCGCAGCTATTCCGGCGGTCATCGCCTATAATCACTTCAACAACCGATTAAGAACCTTGGCAGTGGAAGTGGACAATTTTAAATTAGAGCTTTTAAGCGAATATCGGCGCGAGAATTTGGCTGGCGGGAGCGATTGATATGGCACGCCGCGAATTTCGTCTGATGGCTGATATCAATATAACCAATCTCGTCGATGTGATGTTGGTATTGCTTATTATCTTTATGATTACCGCCCCTATGCTGCAAAGCGGGGTGGATGTCAAACTCCCGAAAGCGGAGTTGACACCTTCTCAGGAAAGGGAAGGATTGGTGGTGACTGTTCGGAAATCGGGAGATATTTATATTGACAAATACAAGGTGAATATAAAAGACCTAACTTCCCGTCTAAAAGCGGTAATCAACCTGAAAGGATCCAAGACCGTTTATCTTAAAGGGGATGAACGGGTAAGTTATGGCCGGGTTATTGAGGTGATGTCAAAAATTAAAAAGGCGGGGATAAGCGATGTCGGTTTGGTGATTGAACCGGTGAAAATCGGTGGATAATGAAAAAATATCTGATTTTATCGGTAACCATTCATTTAATTATTTTAACGGGATTGATGATCTCCTCAAATGCGGGCTCTTTGGAAAGCAAATACCCGAAAGTTTACAGGGTTAATTTAGTGGGAGCAGCCGTTCCACCGATGCCGAAAAGCTCCGCTCAAACGATGCAAACGAGCAAAAGATCGAAGACTGTTCTTCGCGGTAAACCCCAGCCCAAAGGCTTATCCCTTCAGCAAAAGAATAAACTCGATAAGAGAAAAAATCCGGCGAAAAGAAAATTGGAGAAAAAGAGTGGCTCTTCAGCGGAAAAATCCCAGAGCAATTATCCTGATTTTTTGGATGATATAGATTTCGGCTCGGAGTTTGGGGGGATAAAAATAGACGCCGCCGGTTTTGAATCCTCCTATTATGTGAACTTGATTTTCGCTAAAATACGAAGTAGGTGGAACAATCCCATTAAGGTTGCGAACGCCCTGCAAGCCACGGTTTATTTTAGGGTCAACTCCGATGGGACAATTGAGGATGTTAATATCGAAACCTCCTCCGGGATAGAAATTTTCGATCAAGCGGCTTTAAGGGCAATTTTAACCTCCAGCCCTCTTCCCCCCCTTCCGCAGGAATTTCGGGGGGACAATATCGGCATACATTTGAAATTCGAATATACACCTTGAGGAATAGCGATGAGCAAAGCAACTTACAGTAAATTAAAAATAAAACCCGATTTCATTTTACTGATTGCCATATTATCGATGATATTTCTATTCACATTAAGCTCCGCCGATGCCCAAACCGATTTTTACGGGGTAATAAGGGATTCGGGGGGGCAGGTTCCGCAACTGAATATAGCGATTGGCGATTTCAAAGTCGAAAGCGGTTTTTTCGCTAATGATGAAAAAGCAAAAGCATCCGAGTTGAAATCGATAATTGAGAAGGGGCTGGATTTTTCTTTATATTTTAATGTCGTTCGACCTGATTCCTCCGTTATGGCGCTGATAGGTGAGAAGGATCTAAGTTATGACGATTGGATTTTCCTTGGAGTGGAACATCTGGTTGGGGGGGAATTATCGTCCGATGGGATACTCTACCACTTCAATTTGAAAATCACCGATATACCGAGAGGGAAACTTATCTATAGGGATGAATTGAGCGCCTCAATCGATTCGGTTAATCAATTATCATATAAAATAGTCGATAAGGTTATTCGCATTTTAACAGGGGAGAAGGGAATTTCGCGCAGTAAAATAGC
>JALSTH010000011.1 GCA_026983835.1 Candidatus Zixiibacteriota bacterium
TTCCCGAGATAGATTACGATAAGGTCGAGAAAGTGCGCGGAATGGGAATTACTATTGTTACCTCCGCCGGGACTGATGAGGAAGCGTATGAACTTTTGAAGGCATTTGGTATGCCGTTCCGCGGGATTGTACAGAATACAGAAGAGGTCGTAGCGTAGTTTTAATAAATTGAAAGATGTAATTTATGGCGAAAAAGTGCAAAATCGAAAAATGGAAACGCAAGCCGAAATTCCCGGTAAGGTATCATAATAGATGCCATATCTGTGGGAGGTCCAGAGGGTATATTCGCAGGTTTGGTATTTGCAGGATATGTTTCAGGGAATTAGCACTTAAGGGCGATATTCCCGGTGTGGTGAAAGCGAGTTGGTAGGATGGTAGAGATGGAAGTTAATCGAGGAGCGTATAGATGAATATAACGGATCCGATAGCGGATATGTTAACAAGAATCCGCAACGCTTCCAAAGCGCGGAAAAGATATGTTGATATACCCAATTCAAAAGTTAAGGAACAGATCGCTAAGGTGTTGGTGGAAAGGGAATTCGTTTCCAACTATACGGTAATACCCGACAATAAGCAGGGGATATTGAGGATTAAGATGAGATATACCCCCGATAACGAAGCTGTTTTTTCTAATTTGGTCAGGATTAGCAAGCCGGGCAGGCGTATCTATTTGAAAGTGGATGATTTGTTCGCGAAAAAGCGGCTATTGGGAATGTTGCTCATATCCACTTCCAGTGGTATTATTACTGAAGATGAGGCTGTTAAGCGAGGAATCGGCGGCGAAGCGGTCTGTAGGATATGGTAAGGAGTAGGAAATGTCTCGAATAGGAAAATTACCCATAGATATTCCCAAAGAGGCGAGGGTGAAGATAGATGGCAGGGTCATACGGGTTTTGGGACCGAAAGGGGAATTGGAATATACTTTAAATGATGGGGTTGATGTCAAAATTGAGAACGATAAGATGATTGTCAACCGTCGTTCCGATTCCAAAACCAACCGTTCGCTACACGGTTTAACGCGTGCTTTAATCGCCAATATGATTACGGGAGTAACCTCTGGGTTTGAAAAGGAATTGGAGATACATGGAGTGGGGTATCGTGCGGAATTGCAGGGCAGATATCTTAAATTGATGTTGGGTTTTTCACACGATATTTTGGTTGAGCCTGCTCCCGGAATTTCTTTTTCCATCGAACGGGGGAATAAAATAAAGGTTTCCGGATATGATAAACAGCTCGTCGGTGAAACTGCGGCGGTTATTCGTTCTCTCAAACCCCCGGAGCCATATAAGGGCAAGGGTATTCGGTATGTGGACGAATATGTTAGGAGGAAGGCTGGTAAAGCTGCCGGTGCATAACTTTAGATGATATGGTTTGATTATGTCTGTTAAGAGCATTGAAAAAGGAAAGAAATTAGAAAAGCGAAAAAAACGGACGAAGTACAGAACTGTCGGCAAAACCGATAGGCCTCGTCTTTTCGTGTATAAGTCACTGCGCCATATATATGCGCAGATAATCGATGATAAAACCGGAAAAACACTTGGTGGAATTTCCGACTTGAATTCGCAGGTCAAGGCTGAATTGAGCGAGAAGGATACTAAAAAGAGTGTCGCTTTTAAGGTCGGCAAGGCAATAGCGAAGATAGCCCTTCAGAAGGATATTAAGCGGGTGGTTTTTGATAGAGGCGGATTTCTTTATCATGGACGGATTAAGGAGTTGGCTGAAGGCGCTCGGAAGGGTGGATTGGAGTTTTAGTCCATATAGTTGGTTTGTTATTAATTTAATAGAAGGATAAAGAGTTGTTTAGGCAGGAAGAAGAGCTGTTAGAATTTCAGGAAAAGGTCGTTCACATCAACCGGGTCGCTAAGGTAGTGAAAGGTGGCCGAAGGTTTAGTTTTACCGCATTGGTCGTTGCGGGGGATGGGCGGGGGAAAGTTGGGATCGGTTTGGGGAAGGCTAACGAAGTTTCCGAGGCTATTCGCAAGGGGACGGAAGCGGCGCATAGGGCGTTGGTAAAAGTGCCGGTGATAAATGGCACTATACCTTATCAGATTAATGGCAGATTCGGAGCGGCGAATGTCTTGCTTAAGCCTGCTGCTCCCGGTACCGGTGTAATAGCCGGTGGTGGGGTTCGAGCGGTATTGGAGGCTGCGGGAATTACCGATATTCTGACCAAATCGATCGGTTCTTCTAATCCGCAGAACACCGTTAAAGCGACTATGAACGGATTATTGATGCTCAAAGATGTGGAGAATATCGCTGATCTCCGTCGTGCGAGGGCTAAAAGTGAAAAAGAAAAAGAGGAGCGGATATTGAGGGAATCATCTACGGAAAAAGACGAGGGTGGAAGTAATGAAGATTAAGATAACTCAAATTAGAAGCACGATAGGTCGGATAGAAAATCAGGGCAGAGTGCTGAAGGCTTTGGGTATCCATAGAATGCATCAATCCGTCGTGCATGAAGATTCTCCTGTTATAATGGGAATGGTCAATAAAGTTAGGCACCTTATCAAATTGGAAAAATTGAGTTAAAGGGCTCGATTCAGAGGTAAAGATGAGATTAGGAAATATAAAAGCAACACCCGGTTCGACTAAGAGTAAAAAACGAGTAGGTAGGGGAGCCGGTTCAGGAAAAGGGAAGACCTCCGGTAAGGGCCATAAGGGCCAAAGGTCCCGCAGCGGTTTTAATGCGAGAGCTTATCACGAAGGTGGACAGATGCCTTTGCAACGGCGAATTCCCAAAAGGGGCTTTGTAAATATATTTAAGGTAAAATATCAACCGGTTAATTTATCCGATCTAAGTGAAATGGATAAGGGTTCGATTGGTCTGGCGGATATTTACGAAGCGAAGTTGGCGAGAAAAACTAATGAGCCAGTGAAGATTTTGGGTGACGGAGAGTTGACGAAAGCGATAAATGTGACTGCGCATGCCTTCAGCAAAACTGCCAAGGAGAAGATTGAAGCTGTCGGCGGGAAGGTGGAGGTTATCAAGTGATAGAAAGCTTCCGATCGATTTTCAAAATTCAGGAACTCAGGGAACGAATTTTATTTACACTTGGAATTTTGGTTGTTTATCGAATAGGCGGTCATATTCCTACACCCGGCATCGATGGCCATGCGTTAGGGGAATTCTTTAACCAAGCGCAGGGTTCTCTGTTCGGTTTGTATGATATGTTTGTTGGAGGAGCTTTTAGAAAAGCTACTATTTTTTCTTTGGGTATTATGCCTTATATCTCATCCTCGATTATTATTCAGCTTTTGGGTTCGGTGGTCCCCTATTTCCAAAAGCTACAGAAGGAGGGTGAAGAAGGACGGCGTAAGATTACCCAATATACCCGTTATGGGACGGTCTTTATTGCGGCTATGCAGGCATTGGGCACCAGTATATTTTTGGAATCCATCACCACTGCTTCCGGACTGAAGGTTGTGCCTAATCCCGGGATGGGATTCAAACTGTTGACGATGATAACTTTTACAGCCGGCTGTATTTTCATTATGTGGCTTGGTGAGCAGATAACCGAAAGAGGTATCGGAAATGGGATATCTTTAATCATATTTATCGGGATTATCGCTCGTTTTCCGCAGGGTGTTATGGATGAATCGCGGATGTTTTTCAGTGGTCAACGGAATATTGTTGAGGAGTTGATAATTTTAGCTTTTATGGTCGTTATTATAGCGGCAATTGTAGTTGCGACTCGGGCTATGCGTAAAATTCCGGTACAGTATGCGAAGAGGGTTGTCGGTAGGAAAGTTTATGGCGGACAGGCTACTTACATCCCTCTGAATGTAAATGCCGCCGGTATTATTCCTATTATCTTTGCTCAATCGATTATGTTTGCCCCGACTACTTTAACTTCGTTTTTCCCGAATTCCGATTTTATGCAGATAGTGGCCGGGTGGTTTTCGCCGATAAGTTTTGTGTACAATGTTGTTTATGCTTTGATGATTATATTCTTTGCGTATTTCTATACGGCGATTGTCTTCAATCCGGTTGATTTGGCTGATAATATGAAGAAGAACGGGGGATTTATTCCGGGAATAAGGCCAGGCAAACGCACATCGGATTATATAGATCGAGTCTTAACCCGAATAACTTTGCCGGGAGCGATATTTTTCGCTTTGATTGCAATTTTGCCAAACATAATGTCTCGAGCATTTAATGTAACATTTTACTTCGGCGGGACAGGTTTGCTTATCGTTGTTGGAGTCGCATTGGATACGCTCCAGCAGATAGAATCGCATCTTATTATGCGCCATTATGATGGCTTCATCAAAAAGGGAAGAATGAGAGGGAGATATTCTTAGTAATGGAGTTTATGTAATGAGATTGATATTTTTAGGACCTCCCGGGTCGGGAAAAGGAACTCAAGCAAAGATTATTGCCTCGAAAATTGGTGCCAATCACATCTCGACAGGTGATATACTTCGTGAAGCGGTAGCTGCCGGAACCGATCTTGGAAAAAAGGCTAAAAAATATATGAATGCCGGAGAATTGGTTCCGGACGAAATTTTGCTTGGCCTCGTTAGGGAGGTTTTGTCCAATGATAGAACAGCCGACTCTTTTATACTTGATGGTTTTCCGAGGACGATACCTCAAGCCGAAGGGTTGGATAAGATATTTGAAAATTTGAGCATAAAACTCGATTGGTCGATAAAACTTGATGTCCCCGATGATGCGATAATCGATCGCTTAACAGCTCGATATTTTTGCGTTAATTGTAAAGCGGATTATAATCTGAAAACCAAACCTCCGAAGAAGGAAGGGATTTGTGATATCTGCGGTGGAAAGTTGATACGGAGGGATGATGATAAAAGGGAAGTTATCGAAAATCGTCTGAGCGTTTATCATAAACAGACGGAGCCGATTGAAAGTTATTACCGCGAACGCGGTTTGCTGAAAGAAATTCCGGCTGATAAGGGTTTTGATGAGGTGACGGAGGAAATAGTAAAAGCTATTTCCTGATCAATCGCTATGATTTCAATCAAAAAACCGGAAGAAATTGAGTTGATGGCTGAAGCCGGAAGGATTGTGGGCGGATGCTTTACCGAGATAAGGAAAATATTGAAACCGGGAATAAAAACCCGGGATTTGGATAAATTAGTCGAGGAGTATATTAGAGAGAACGGAGGAATTCCGGCATTTAAGGGTTATAACGGATACCCCGCGAATATCTGCGTGTCGATTGATGAGCAGGTGGTTCACGGGATTCCGGGCGAACGGGAGATAGGCGAATCGGAGTTGGTATCGGTCGATATAGGAGTTTTGAAAAATGGTTATTATGGAGATGCCGCCCGCACCTTTCTTACCCCGCCCGATATGGTTGAAAAGAAAAAACTTGCAGATATTACCGAACAAGCCCTTAATCGGGGTATAGGTGCGGCACGGGCAGGGAACAGGTTAACGGATATTTCCTTCGCAATTCAGGATTTTGCGGAATCCTATGGGTATTCGGTGGTGCGGGACTTGGTCGGTCATGGAGTAGGAAAGAAATTACATGAGGAACCGCAGGTCCCTAATTATGGTAAACCGGGCAATGGCCCGTTGCTTGCGGTTGGGATGACATTAGCTATTGAACCGATGATAAATATCGGGACTTGGCGGGTTGAAACATTGGATGATAAATGGACCGTCGTAACCAAAGATAGGAAACCTTCCGCTCATTTTGAGAATACAATAGTTATTACCGAAGGTGAACCGAGAATATTAACGATGGACAACTAGACGACTAAGTGTATTATGGCGAAAGAAGAAGCAATAACAGTTGACGGCAAGGTTATCGAGCCTTTGCCTAACGCAATGTTTCGGGTGGAATTGGAGAATGGCCATCAAGTACTTGCGCATATATCGGGTAAGATGAGGATGAATTTTATAAAAATTCTTCCCGGTGATAGGGTTACATTAGAGCTTTCGCCCTATGATTTGAGTCGGGGTCGGATTGTCTATAGATATAAATAGTAGAAAGATTTTTGATTTAGGATAATACTATGAAAGTGAGATCATCGGTAAAAAAGCGTTGCATTAAATGCAAGATTATTCGTAGAAAAGGTGTTGTGCGGGTTATTTGTTCAAACCCCAAGCATAAACAAAGGCAAGGTTAGTAATTTATTGTATTTGGTTAGATAGGAGGAATAGTTGGCTCGTATAGCGGGTGTTGACCTTCCGAAAAATAAGAGGATTGAAGTCGGTTTGACTTATATCTATGGTATAGGACCGCATCAGGCGAAAAGGATTCTTGAGGAGACAGGAGTGAATCCGGATATAAGGGTTCACAAATTGTCTGATGAGGATGTAGCAAAGATAAGGGCTAATATCGAAGCGAACCATAAGGTCGAAGGTGAGCTTCGGACTGAGGTGGCGATGAATATCAAAAGGTTGATTGACATCGGATCTTACCGAGGTCTGCGGCATCGACGGGGACTTCCCGTCAGGGGTCAGAACACAAAGAATAATGCTCGAACCCGTAAGGGTCCGCGCAAAGCCGTCGGCAAGGGCAAAAAGAAATAACAAATGAGTTTGGAAAGGTAAGGAGGAAAGTTGGCGGACAAGAAAAGGAAAGCCCACAAAAAAAGCAAGAAGGTGGATGCTTTGGGTATCGCTTATATAAAAGCGACATATAATAACACTATCGTTACTTTGACCGATACGAACGGGAATACGATTTCTTGGGCTTCCGCAGGGAAGTCCGGTTTTAAGGGTTCGAAAAAATCGACTCCTTTTGCTGCTCAGTTGGCGGCGGAGAGGGCTGCAAAGGATGCTATTGAGATGGGATTGCAGAAGATATCGGTTAAGGTCAAAGGACCGGGGTCCGGGCGGGAAGCGGCAATACGATCGCTTCAAGCGGCCGGATTGGAGATTATTTCGATCAGAGATATAACCCCGATTCCCCATAATGGTTGCCGTCCCCGTAAGCGTAGAAGGGTTTGATCCGTTTAATTAATTATAGATGATGTTGGAGTATTTTAATGGCAAGATATAAGGATGCGAATTGTAAGCTGTGTCGTCGGGAAGGGCAGAAGTTATTCCTGAAAGGCTCTCGTTGTTATTCCGATAAATGTGCTTTGGACCGCCGTCCCTATGCTCCGGGACAACACGGGCAGAATATGCGGCGGAAAATTTCCGAATATGGCCTTCAGTTGAGGGAAAAGCAGAAGGTAAGAAGGATTTATGGAATCCTTGAAAAGCAATTCAGGAATTATTTCAAGAAAGCCGAACGGGCAAGAGGTATTACCGGTGAAAACCTTTTGGCTATGTTGGAATGCCGTTTGGATAATGTGGTTTATCGGTTGGGATTTGCCCCGTCGCGCAAATCTGCGCGTCAACTTGTCCTTCATAGGCATTTCAGCGTCAATGGAGGAACAGTGAATATCCCTTCCTATGGTTTAAAACCCAAAGATATCGTTAAAGTGCGGGAAAGGAGTTCTAATCTCGATATAATTCACGAAGCCCTTAAATCTTCGGGAAGAGGAACGGATATAAATTGGTTGCGGCTTGATAAGGCTAAGCTTGAAGGTGAACTTTTGGAAATACCTCACCGTGAGGATATTCCGGTGGATGTTCAGGAACAGTTAATTGTCGAGTTATATTCTAAATAATATTATATTGGAGGGTCTTTAGGCATGAAATGGAAAAGCCTGACGATGCCCAAAGAGATTGAACAAGAGCAGGAAACTGCTGATGATTTTTATGCGGTATTTCATATCCAACCCATCGAAAGGGGATATGGGTTGACTATTGGGAACGCTTTGCGGAGAGTATTACTCTCATCGATTCAAGGAGCAGCGGTTACTGCGATAAGGATTGACGGTGTCAAACACGAATTCTCCACAATACCCGGGGTTTATGAGGATGTTACACAGATTGTATTGAATGTCAAGCAAATCCGAATCAAACTCCTTGGGGACCCCCCGAAGAAGATTGTCTTGGATGTTTCCAGCCCCGGCGATTATACTGCCGCCGATATCACTTTGGACACTGAGATGGAGATAGTAAACCCGGATTTGCATATCGTAAAGCTTACCGAGGATACCCATTTTCGTATGGAGATGGACATTGGTACGGGCAGCGGTTATGAACCTGACGAGATGCATAAAGAACCGGGTGCTCCTATAGGAACGATTTATGTGGATTCTTTCTTCTCGCCGGTAATAAAGGTTAATTTCAAGGTCGAAAATGCCCGTGTCGGCGATAGGACGGATTACGATCATTTGATTCTGGAAATTGAGACGGATGGTACTATCAAACCGAAGGAAGCATTGACCTATGCTGCGAAATTACTCCAAGATCACCTCAAGGTTTTTATAGGGAGTGATGAAGGTTTCCAAATGACCGAAGATGAGGAGATTGATAGCGAGACATTACGGATCAGGGGACTTCTTAATATGAGGGTCGATGAGTTGGAATTATCGGTGCGCTCATCCAACTGCCTTAAAGCCGCGAATATAATTACGATAGCGGATTTAGTTCGTAAAACCGAATCGGATATGCTAAAATATCGTAATTTCGGACGGAAATCCTTGACCGAGTTAAATGCTATCCTTTCCGAAATGGGATTATCTTTCGGTATGGATGTGAGCAAATATTTTGAGACCGAATCTTCCCCGGTGTAAAGAGGAGCTTTTATGGATGCTAATGTGAGGTTAAAGCGATGAGACATAATAGAACAATAAGAAAACTCGGAGTGAAAAGGAATCATCGTCAGGCGATGTTGAGGAATATGGTGACTTCCTTGTTCAGGCATGGAAGGATTACAACCACCAATTCTCGGGCAAAGTCGCTAAAAGCTATTGCCGATAAATTAATAACTCTGGGTAAATCGGGAACGGTTCACGCTCGTAGGCTTGCGGGCCGTACCGTTAGGGATAAGGAAGTGCTTAAGAAATTGTTCGGTGAGATAGCTCCTGAATATTCCGATAGAAACGGCGGTTATACGAGGCTGATTAAATATGGTTACCGCAAAGGAGATAATGCCTCCTTATCGATTATCGAGCTTGCGAATTATGAGCCTGATTTAACACCTAAAAAGGAAAAGGAAGAAAAGTAGAAATTGTTGTGCGCCGGGATGTCTTCGGTAGCTTATTCGATGGATATTTGATGGAAAGCGCCTACTCTAATAGAGGGGCGTTTTTACAGGTATGATAAAAAAAATTATTTTGATAGTTCTTGACGCTTGTGGAATTGGTGAACTTCCCGATGCGGACCAGTATGGCGATGAGGGCTCTGATACTCTCGGTAATACTGCTTTGCTTGTGGGAGGGTTGAATTTGCCGAATATGGCATCGTTGGGGTTGGGAAAAGTTCATGATATAAAAGGAGTTCCGTCCTATATAGATGCGATAGGATGCTATGGTAAAATGGCTGAACTTTCCGTTGGCAAAGATTCGACAACGGGACATTGGGAATTAATGGGCTTAGTTTGCGAAAAACCGTTTCCGGTTTATCCCAACGGATTCCCGAAAGAAATTATCGATAAATTTACCGAGCTGACAGGATATGAAATTATCGGCAATAAACCTGCTTCCGGAACCGAGATCATCAAGGAATTAGGTGAAGAGCATATGAAAACCGGAAAGCTGATCGTTTATACTTCCGCCGATTCGGTTTTCCAAATAGCCGCCCATGAGGATATTATTCCTGTGGAAGAGCTTTATAGGGTTTGCAGAATAGCCCGGGAAATGCTTAAGGGCGAAAATGCTGTGGGAAGGGTAATTGCGCGTCCATTTGTTGGGCAGCCCGGTTCTTTTACTCGAACACCCAATCGACACGATTTTTCTTTGAAACCGCCGGAGAGGACGGTTTTGGATTATTTATGTGAGAGGGATTTTCCGGTTATATCCATTGGTAAAATTTACGATCTCTTTGCCGGTGAAGGGATTTGTGAAGCCCTTGCGGCAAAGAATAATCGTGAAATAATGGAAACTATCAGGGATTCGATTGAGAAATATCAGAAAGGATTGATATTTGCCAACCTTGTGGATTTTGATATGCTTTGGGGGCATCGGAATAATTATGAGGCTTTTGCCGAAGGATTGGAAGAATTCGATAACTTCCTCCCGCAGATTATGGACAAGCTTGGCGAAGAAGATTTGATGATTATAACTGCTGACCACGGTTGTGATCCCACCACTCCTTCGACCGACCATTCCCGCGAATATGTCCCTCTCCTCGTTTATGGTAAGTCGATAAGGCAAGGTGTTAATTTAGGCATAAGGAAAACATTTTCCGATGTTGGGGCGACTATCTCGGAGATTTTTGAGGCGGAACGGCCTGTTTGGGGAAAGAGCTTCTATGAAGAGATCCGAAAGGAATAAGCAACTTGTCGATGCCGCCCGGAAAGCCCTGTGGAACTCCTATTCACCGTATTCGAGATTCCGTGTCGGGGCGGCGGTAAGATCCAAAAGCGGAAATATTTATTCCGCTTGCAATGTGGAGAACGCCTCTTATGGCTTGACGATTTGTGCCGAAAGGGCAGCCATTTTTAAGATGGTTTCGGAGGGAGAAAAGGAGATCGATAGCATCGCAGTGGTTGCTGAAACTAATTCTCCGATAACCCCTTGCGGAGCCTGCCGTCAGGTGATAAATGAATTTGCCAATACCGATTGCGAAATAATCTGTGCTTCGGAAAAAGATATGAAAATATTCAAATTGGGGGAACTTTTACCTTATAGTTTTAAACCTGACGATATTTCATAACGGGATTTTTTGTGGTGGCTTTTCAGGAAATAATTGCTCGAAAGCGGGATGGGTCCCCGTTGACGAGGAGCGAAATCGGAGAGTTTGTTAATGGGTATCTTTCCGGGGTGATACCGGATTATCAAGCATCCGCATTACTGATGGCGATACTTATTCGGGGAATGAATACGGAGGAGACTTTCGCTTTGACTGAGTTTATGCTGAAATCAGGAAAAGTGCTAAGTCTCGATGCAATAAGGGGATTGAAAATTGATAAGCATTCCACAGGTGGGGTCGGAGACAAAGTTTCCCTGATGTTGGCGCCGATGGTGGCGTCCTGTGGTGTCGTGGTGCCTATGGTTTCCGGCAGGGGACTTGGGCATACGGGGGGAACATTGGATAAGTTGGAATCTATTCCCGGCTATCGGACAGGCTTATCGATTAACGAATTCAAAAAAATCCTAAAAAAATGCGGGGTCTCTATAATAGGTCAAACCTCCGATATAGCCCCTGCTGATAAAAAAATATATGCCCTGCGGGATGTTACCGCCACGGTGGAATCTATCCCTTTGATAACGGCTTCGATACTCTCCAAAAAGCTTGCCTCCGGTACCGATGGCATCCTCTTCGATATTAAATGCGGGAATGGAGCTTTTATGAAAACAATTGAGGATGCCGAAGCCTTGGCTAAATCGCTGGTAAAAACCTCCCATAAATTCGGTAAAATGGCTCGAGCGGTTATCACCTCGATGGATCAGCCTTTGGGCAACGCTGTCGGCAATTCCCTCGAAGTAATCGAAGTTATCGAGTATCTGAAAGGGAAACGCCCTGCCGATTTGGATGAAGTGGTTATCTCTTTGGGTGTCCAGATGTTGTTGATGGGGGGAATTGCGAAATCTGCGAAAAAAGCAGAGGGGATTTTAATCGATTCAATTGATAACGGTTCGGCTTTAAGAAAGTTTGAGGAATTCGTAAAACTTCAGGGTGGTGATGTTAGGGTAGTGGATGATCCGTCCCTATTAGATATTGCTGATAGGTTTATGGATTTCAAAGCTTCTCGCGATGGGTATATCTCTTCCTTCGATACGCTGAAAGTAGGCTTGGCAGCGAATACCTTGGGAGCCGGTCGGAAGAGAATAGAAGATAAAGTTGATTTCGGAGTGGGATTTATTTTCCGCCGAAAATTGGGGGAAAGGGTTAGGAGGGGGGATGTAATCGCTGAAATCTATGCTCGCAATAAATCGGCTGCGGGTGAAGCTTCGAGAATGCTTTCCGAATCGATAAGAATAACCTCCCGAAAACCAAAACTTCCTCCTCGAATTATTAAACTAATAAAATAATCATTCTTATTGGTGAAAGATGCTTGACAGAAATGGCGAAAATTATTACATATTAATATGACCGACCAGTCGGTCATATTAGGGGATTTAATATAAATGGATTTATATAGAAAGGAAATTATAATTTGGCTCCCAAGATAGTCAACCGTCAGGAAAAGCGTAGAAGTATTTTAATGGCGGCTATGAAGGTGTTTGCGGAAAAAGGATTTACTAAGGCGAGAATGGCTGATATAGCGGAGACAGCGGGTGTTGGAAAGGGAACAATTTATGAGTATTTTGCAAGCAGAGAGGAATTGTTTAAGGAGACATTCCTATTTTTCTTCGAGGATTTTAAAAAAAAGTCGGATTATATTATCAGGGAGGTGCATAGTCCCGCGGAACAACTCAGTATGTACATCAAGGAGCTCTCGCAGACATTGAGGGAAACACATAAGGATTTTCTCCCGGTTATTATGGATTTTTGGGCTGAGGGGGTGCGAAACAGGAACAAAATGGCGTCAATTCATAAGCTGATGAAGGAAGCATATACTGACTTTAGGCATACTTTAAGCGGCATAATTTCCAACGGTATCGCCAATGGAGAGTTCGAGGAGATTGACCCATCGCTGTCGGCATCGGCGATAATGGCAGCGGTGGATGGCTTATTCCTACAATGGGTTATCGATCCGCAAATTTTCGATTTATGTATGGCTGTCGAGGAAGTAGCGGATTTTTTCTTGAAGGGAATTTTAAAAAGGGATAGAATATAAAATGAACCATAAAATGTTGGATTACAAAATGGGAGGAAGGAAATGAGAGTTATTTATAGTGGTTTCGTAGTTTTGGGTTTGCTTCTTTTATTCTCCCCCCAAAAGATGTTTTCTCAAAATACTGCTGAAGATATAATCAAGCATTCGAACGATTTGATAAACCAGCCCTCCGCGGAAGCCGTTGTTAAGATGATAATTACCACGACCTCCGGGAAAAAGCGCGAGTTGAAATATAAATCTTACAGTATCGAAAAGGGGAAGAGTAATCTTATTAAATATTTATTTCCCAAAAGAGTCGAGGGGCAATCGATCCTTATGCTCAACAATGCCGATGATATCTGGGTCTATTTCCCCCGCACAAATAGGGTCCGGAAATTGGCTACCCACGCCAAGCGGCGCAAAATGGAAGGGAGCAACTTTTCATACGAGGATATGGGTTCCGGGGATTCGTGGGTAACGGATTTTGAGGCGAAAATGCTTGGTGAGGAGAAACTTCGGGGGAAGGAATGCTATAAAATCGAATTAATGAAAAAGCCAAAGATAGAATCGGGATATTCCCGTTTGATTATGTGGATTGATAAGAGTAGTTATGTCCCGCTTCAAATCGATTATTATGACGAACACGATCCAAAAACTAAACTCAAGCGACTGATTTTAGGTAACATAAAAGAAATCGATGGAATCCCTACGCCGATGAAAATGACTATGATAGATGTTCAAGGTGACTCCCAAACCGAAATGGAGTTTGAGAGTATTTCCTATAATGTAAAACTCGATAAGGATATGTTTACCGAACGGGGTATGAAAAAATGAAAATCCTGATAATTTCGCTGATATTATTGTCGTTTTTTTCAGTAATTTCCCTTGCTTCGGATATCGAGATGGGGGGGTATTACGAACCGCAGATAACCTCAGCATTCTTAAAGGGCGATAGTTATATACTTTTTTCCAATAAAATTAGGGTTGATTTGTCAGCGGAGCGAAACGACAATTTGATATTCCGGGCTAACTTCGATTTTATTACTTATCATGGAAAAACTTCGTGGAATATCCTCGATTTCATCCCGGGAAAAATCGCTAATAGCGTTAATACGGTCTTACAACCCGCATTTATATATGAATATCGGGATACGGTATTTTTGGATAACGCTTATGCCAAATTATCATTTTCAGCATTCGATTTAACAGTTGGGAAACAGCAGGTTTCTTTCGGTACGGGTTATACTTGGAATCCCACGGATTTATTTAATTTTAAAAATAGTTTCGATCCGACTTACGAACAACCCGGACATAATTCATTGAGATTGGATATTACATTATCCGAAAAATATAATGCTTCCGCAATTTATTTCCCGGAAGATGATTGGAGTGTCTCTGGTAAGTTGTTGCGTTTCGAGGGAAATTTGAGCCATTTCGATTATTCATTGATATATGCCGAAAAACAATGGACTTATGTCGATTTTATTTCCCTTCGGGATATAAATGAAAAAAGAAAGCTATTCGGGGGCGATTTTGTGGGGGAGCTGTTTGGATTGGGGGTTTGGGGGGAATGTGGATATAACGATATGGAATTGGGCAATAATTTTTATGAAGCTTTAATCGGATTGGATTATACTTTAAAAAGCGGTTTTTATTGGATGGCGGAGTATTATTACAACGGTTTCGCTAAAAAAGACTATCGCCAGTATGATATTAATGATTGGAGTCGCTATATCCTAATGCAATCTAAATCAATTGGGAGGGATAACCTTTCGATATACAGCGATTACCCGTTGACTGATTTAATCGATCTGGAAAATTCCGTCATAATTTGCTTATCGGATAACAGCATAGTATTTGTTCCTTCTATTCGGTATAATATTGACGAGGATGTGGATTTGACAGTGATATTGAATAAATTTTTCGGCAAGGATGGGACTTCCTATTTTGAAACTCAAGGAAGTGGGGCTACCGTACGGCTGAGGGTATATTTTTAAGATGAAGGAATCGATAAGTTATTAGCTATTATGCGTGAAAATCTGTTAAGGAACTGGGCAACGATATCCGCGAGGCATCCAATTAGGATTATCATCACGGTTTGTATCTTAACATTGTTAGCCTTGTTATCGGCTTCACGCTTAACGATGACTGCTCGCTTTTCCGATTTGCTCCCCGAAAAGGATCCGTTGGTGAAGGAATTCAATAATATAATAAAAGAATATACATCTGCTTCCAATACCATTGTTGTCGTGTGGGGGGATGAAATGCAGATTAAAACCTTTGCCGATAAGATAGTCCCGAGAATAGAGAATTTGAAGGATTATGTAAAGCGTGTTGATTATAAAATCGATGAGGGGTTTTTATCCAATCACGGATTGATATTAGTCAAGGCTTCCGATCTGAAGAAAACGGTCAGGATATTCGATGGGCTGGATTTGCTTCCGCTGATAACTCATATAAATGATAATATGGAAGAGACTTATGTGGGAAATGAGGAAAGCCTTTCCGACAAGGAGAAGGAGGATAATGCGATAAGGTCCTTGGATGGTTTGGAATTCTGGATCGATACAATGAAACTTTATGCTTCCGCCGATTCCTCAACAGATGATTTATCCGCTGAAAAAGCGGTTAAAAGATTTATGTTGGGGGATCCGTATTTCATTTCGCCGGACAAACGGACGCTTTTGATATTTGTGGAGCCTAATTTTTCCGCCTTGGATGTTGATAAAGTGGTCGCTTCCACCGATACTATTCAAACTATCGTTAATAATCTTCTAACTCATTTTCCATCCGTAAAAGCCGGATTGACCGGCACCGTACCATTGTCCCGCGATGAATATGTTTATACGCAGAAAGATATGAGGATTACCTCTGTTGTAGCGATGATATTGGTGTTGTTATTATTCATACTTTCCTTCAGGATGATAACCGCCCCGTTATTGGCGGCGCTGAACCTTATCGTATCCATAATTTTCGCCAGTGGGGTAATAGCAATATTCATTCATACCCTTAATATAATGACCTCGATGTTTGCGGTGATATTGATTGGTTTGGGTGTTGATTTTTCCATTCATATCATCTCCCTTTATTATGAAAGAAGAGCTTTAGGCGATAATCCCGAGGAGGCGATGGTCTATACATTGACAAGGTCCGGAGCGGGAATTACGATAGGAGCTTTGACCACCGCGGTATCATTTTTTTCGATGATGATTTCGGAGTCCCGGGGGATTAAGGAGACAGGGTTGGTTTTGGGGGTGGGTATTATCTCGGTGATGCTTTTGACTTTATTGTTAATGCCATCGTTGTTAATATTACGGGAGAATATAATCCGCCGACTTGGGCTGAAATCCGCCCAAAAACCTATTTCTGTGGAATTCGGCATTTTAGGCAAAGTCGGCGGAGTTATTTCACATCATCCCCGTTTAACGCTGTCAGTGGGCATTTTATTTAGTTTGTTTATGTTATATCAGGCTTTCCATTCCCGTTTCGATTATAATTATTTGAATATGGAGCCTAAAGGGATTCCTTCGGTTGCGCTTCAGGATTCGATGATTACCGCTTTTGAGATGAGTCCGGATTTCGTTATGATTACCACACCGACGGTTGATGATGCTCGAAGGATTACCGAAAAGGCAAAGGAAGTTCCCACTGTCAGCAAAGTGGAAAGCATATCGGATTTTATCCCTTCACGCAAACAGCAATCCGTAAGAACCCCATATCTGATCCAAGTAAGGAAATATTTGGATAACAACCGAACCGGAAATAAGCTGCGGATTTCAGAGAAGGGTTCCCTTATTTCCCAGATAAAGCGGTTGGATGATAATATCTATGAGATAGGTCAAATGGCGTTTGTCGGGGGGCAAGATAGGGTGGATGCTAAATGTAAACAGATAATTGGCGATCCGAATAGCGCGGGAAACGGCGATAAAATAAATGATTTGATAAAGGTGATAAATGAAAATCCCGAATTTGCACTTCGAGGATTGAACCGCTTTCAGAAAGAATATGAACCGAAATTGTTCGATTTATCGTGGCGGATAGCGGATACAAGCCGTATTACAATCGATAAAATTCCCCCCTCGATTTTGGATAGATTTATTAATAAGCGAGGCGACCGCTACTTAGTAACGATAACCCCTAAGGAACAAGTATGGAATTTTGAGTTTTTGGGCAGATTCACCGAACAGATGCAACGAATAGATAAGCATATTACCGGAATGCCTCCGATATTCCTCCGTTTAGTTCAGGTGGTCGGCAGAGATGGAAAGCTTGCCAGTGCCTTAGCGGTTCTATCGGTGTTTTTACTGCTTTTAATGGATTTTCGAAAGATAAGTCTGACGCTGATTGCAATGACACCTCTAATCTTGGGGGCTGTATGGATGGTTGGGTTAATGACAACAGTTGGTTTACCTTTTACTTTCGTAAATGTTATGGGTATCCCCCTTATAATTGGTATCGGTATCGATGATGGGGTTCATCTATTGCATCGTTATAGGGTCGAAGGATATGGTAAATCCGAAGTAGTCTTAAAAAGCACCGGTAAAGCGATATTGCTTACTTCATTGACTACTATGGCTGGGTTTGGTTCTTTGTTGCTTGCAAAATACAGAGGGTTTGGTAGTCTCGGGTCTTTGTTGTTTCTTGGTGTGGCGGCTTGCTTTATAACCACGGTTTTGTTTCTGCCCGCTTTGGTCAGCCTATTGCATAAGGACTGATACGCTCCGTTTCCATTAAATCAGGTTTTTTCTATATTTTCTCATTTTGAATTTCCGCCAGGACCTCCAAAACCTCTCTGTTATTCGGCACCTGAGCTATATCGTGTATATCGACATAGCGGATAATTCCTTTTTTATCGATAATGAAAATTCCCCTTTTGGCGTATCCGTATTCCGAGAGAACGCCGTATTTTTGGGCAATTTCTCCATGAGGGTAGTAATCCGAGAGAATAGGGAAGTTCAACCCGCCGAAAGTTTTCGACCAAGCTTTATGGCAATCCACGGAATCCACCGAAATCCCAAGAACAACCGCATCGAGTTTGGCGAATTTATCCATATCCCTTTTGTAATTCGGTATCTGTACCGAACAGACCGGCGTAAAATCGCCCGGATAAAAAGCCAATACCACATTGAACTTCCCCTCGAATTCGGACAAACTGAAAACATCGCCGTTTTGATCGGATAAACTGAAATCAGGGGCTTTGTCCCCTATATGAGGAACATTTATTAGGTCTTTTCCCATTTGCAGGTTATTTATATTTTTAAAAAGGAGCTATTGATTTATCAAAGTAAAACTAATGTTCGAACTCACCGCTCGACCCTATCGAATACCAATCGATGCCGGCAAGAGCGCTTTTTTCTGCGGTTAGCAAGTTGAAATGTCCGTCCTCCTCATCCGCCAATCTGCCGAACACCTTTTTTATTTCCTCATCTTTAGTATTCTTTTCGCCTTCCATATAATAATCCCTGCTGGAGGCTTCGGCTTCTATGGCGATATTGAGCAATCCCGGGACCGTAACATCGTCTGATAACCTATCTTCTTTTAATACTTTTTCGAATACACCAATACCTTCTTTAGGTATGTCCGTCGGTTCGGTACCGAAATAACCCCTATAGATATCCACGAGTATCTTCCTGTGCCGTGCCTCATCGCTTGCTAAAGATTCCAATTTATTCTTGGTTTCCTCGCGGGTAACTCTTTCCGCAAACCTTCGGTAAAATCGTTCCCCGTTCATCTCGGTCGCTATACCAATTTTGAGGATTGAGGCTATATTATCCTTCGCGGTATCCATATTTCCTCCAAATTCATCACTATATTAGAAATAGAATTATATTCAATCCCGATGGTTAACGCAATTTAATTCCGCAGGCGAATTACTTTATGGCTTTTTCGGGTTATTGGCATTCTTATTTGATTTGATTTGCAATTGTTGTCCCTTCCCTATGTAGTATATACTTTGTGATGGATTCCCGTCGATAGTAACCCCGCATTTTTTATAAATTGATTTGATGGTCTCCAAATATCGTAGTTTTGCGGTGATATCCGGATTTTTCATATATTCCGCATCGAGGGCGTTAAAAGCCTTTACTCTCGCATTGGCGAGATTAAGTTTCTCGTTGGAATACGCTTCCGCCTGAAAAATTACTGAATCGGCTTGACCGCGCGCTTTTGGTATTATCGTATTGGCATACCCTTCGGCCTCTTTCACAATTCTGTCCTTCTTTTCACGGGCATCGGAGACTGCCTTGAAGGCATCGGAAACATTCCTCGGAGGGGCAATATCGGTCAGCTCCACCGATATCACCCTAACCCCAGTCCCAAGCGAATCCAATGTCTCCTGAATCTTCTGTTTCAATACCAATCTAAGAACCGATTTCCCGGTAGTCATCACCTCATCGACGGTTCGTTGAGCAACTTCTTTGCTTAAATTCATACTTGCAGCCGCCAATATTGAGTTTTTTGGGTCCCGCACATTGAAAAGGTATTTGAAAACATCTTTTACATCATAACCGACGACAACCTTGATCAAAATTAAATTCTCATCCCCCGTAAAGGTCTCTATCCCCAAGTTATGACTTCCCTCAAGCACCACCTTTTGCACCTCCCTTACTCGAACCTTTTTCACCTGCTCGAACGGGATCGGGAGATGGTAATTTATTCCCGGTTCAGTCGTCTCTCTCACCACTTTACCGAAACGCATAACCACGGCATATTGGCCGCTGTCCAAAGTGTAAACGCCGGTGGATAAGTATAGGATAATAATGATTACAATTATGGAGGTAAAAAATATCTCTTTAATCGAATTACTCAACTCTACCGCCGGAGAATAAAGTTTTCAAAATGGGGGAATTTTCATCCAAGACGATTACAGTTTTATCGTTAAACATCATTTCGTATGCTTGCAAACCTTTCAAAAAACGGAAGAAATCTGGGTTTTTACCATAAGCCCTGCCATAGATTTTCATCGCTTCGGCTTCGGCATTTCCCTTGATAACATCAGCTTTTTTTTGTGCTTCGGCTATCAATGTTCTGGATTGTTTATCGGCATTACCCCGTATCGCCAGCGCCTTCTCCTCACCTTCGGCAAGGTATTTTTTGGCTATACGATCACGCTCGGCACGCATACGGTCATAAACAGCAACTACATTTTGGCGCGGGAGCATAATTCTCTTTACAAAAACCTTCTCGACATCTATACCTAAACTTTCGCTGTCCTTGTGCAGTAATTCGGTCAGCTCATCATTCATAGCCCTGAACTTGATTTTTGTTGTATCGACATTAACTATATCCGAAAGCTCTTTTATGCCCAACAATAATCCGGTATGAGATGATAGGAGGTCCGCTAAACGGACCTCGGCTCCCTTCTTATCCCGAACGGTTTTCATAAACATAACCGGATCGGTAATGCGATATACTATACAATTATCTAAAATCAGATTCTTTTTGTCCGCGGTAAGAAATTCCGATGGAGGGGGTTGAAGTAAAGTTAAGCGGGCATCGAACCTTACGACTCTGTTAAAAGGATATGGAAACCGAAAGTAAATTCCCGGTTCGGTTATAACCTTTACCGGCTTGCCAAATCTTAATATGACCGACATTTCCCCTTGTTTTATTGTAGTGGTGCAAAAACCATAAAAAAGTAATAGTAGAACGATAAATAATATTAAGTAAGCATATTTTCGCCTCATTGTTCCGTTACTCCTATTTTATTTTCAGAGGGGAAAAACCTCTTTTTCGCTTTCGCCGGTAATATATAGATATTCTTTTTGGACAATGTTTTCGTTACTGTATCCCACCACAACCTATCCTTTTGCGTTTGTTTGAATTTGCTGTAGTTTTTTTGTTTCAGCAGGAAATTCTCCGCTTCACCCTTGGCGGTCAGCGTTTTTTCCGATGCATAAGCTTCGGCGCCATAAATAATAGCCTTCGATTTACCTCTGGAGCGGGGGATTAAATCATTGTAATAGGCGTGAGCTTGGTGGATGATTTGATTTTTATGTTCTCTTGCTGACGCTACGGAGCGGTATGATGGAACTACTTCGAGTGGAGGATGAGCCTCTTCCATATAAACTTTCAGTATTTCAACTCCTATCGGCATTTTTTTCGCTATTTTACGCATCCTTTCATACAATTCATTTTGTACCTTTCCCCTGCTGGTAGTTAAAAGGGAATCCAAACGATATCCACCGAGTATGCTGTGTATTTCATAGACAAAAAGGTTTCTCAATAGTTCGTGAGAATTATCGCAATTCAGCGCATATTCTACCGGATCGACTATTTTATAATAGCAAAGAAAATTCACATCCACCAAATTTTCATCGCCGGTCATTGTTATTGCTTCA
>JALSTH010000012.1 GCA_026983835.1 Candidatus Zixiibacteriota bacterium
CTCTTGAAAATGCTTGCCCGCATGTGCGAAATCGATTTCTGAGTTTCCAAAATGGCATTTGTTGCAGATATCGAATTCCTTGTAAGGGTCAACCTTTGACGGGTTGGTGATATTTTCTGATGAGGGATCGTTTAGATGGTTCTCCCATCCGGGGTGGCAATTTATGCAATAGATACCCCCATTTTTTTGACTTTCCGAAATTGTATGAGCCGTGCCTGATAATATTGATCTCATCTCGTCATGGCAATCGATACAATTTCCACTAATTTCCGCAGGGTTTATGTTTTCGGTATTGGTTTTCATTGGTAATACGAAAACCAAAATCGTGAGAACCTGCACAAATAGAATCAGTTTGTTTGAGCAGTAAAGTTTCATAATTTAACAATATTTTAATGTGGTTCTTTTCAAAAACTTCTCGATTCTTTATTTTTAAAGGCGTTAACCGAAGCAGGTGGATCAAGTAGGGAAGCAATGTTGACATATTTAATTAAGAATATATAACTTAATAGGACTATTTTTGTCAACATAAAAAAATATTTTTTTGCTTTATTTTTATAATGGTAATTAAGGTGAAATTTATAATTTTATAATTGTTGTATGGCTGCGTAATACTGAAACTGCTTCATAGAGGCAGGTTTTAAACCCGCGGTTTAATCTATTTCTAAAAATAGAGAGAGTTAAAATCATATTGTAATTTGCCCAAATTAAATTTAAATTGCCGTTATGAAGTTTGGGAGCAGAAATTACAATGCTATAATTCGGGTTATTACTTCCATATTCATAGTTTCGATGTTCAGCGTCTGCGCCAAGAATGTCTTCCCGCCCGGAGGTCCCGAAGATAAAACTCCACCGGAGATAATCGAAGTTTTCCCCCCCCCGAATTCAATCAATGTCTCCACAAATACCGAGATAAAAATCTCCTTCTCCGAAGATATCAACCGCAAAGATATAACCGATGGAATTTTTATCTCCCCCATTTTTGAACAACAACCGAAATTCTCATGGAAAGGGAAAACATTGAAAATAAAATCGAAAACGCCTCTGCGGAAAGACCATACCTATGTGGTTACAACCGGTACCGATATCTCCGATCTCCATGGGAACAGACTCAAACATTCATTTATATTTGCCTTTTCCACCGGCAGCCATATAGATAAAGGAGCCATCTCCGGTAAAGGTTATCTCGGCGATAAATCAGTCAAAGGGTTGGGGATATGGGCTTATGCATTATCGGAAAGCACTTCGGCCGACCCGGCTTATAATTCCCCGGATTATATAATGCTGACCGGCGATGGCGGAAGTTATCGCCTGGATTATCTCGCCCCCGGCGATTACAGGCTTTTCGCCGTCAACGATAAAAACAAAGATAAACTATGGGATACCGATTCGGAAGAGTACGGAACCGCATTTGATGATTTCACAATCGATGACAGCAATTATTTTTATTCCGATATCAACCTTACAGCCGTTAAAATCGATACAATGGCACCGTTGATTTCCTCCTGCGAAATGCTTCCCGGCGGAGTATTGAAAGTGAATTTCGAATCCGATATCGATGTTAAACAAGCAACGGATTTAAGTTTTTACAAATTTACATCGGAGATCGGTACATCCCCTCCCTTCGATCCGATATCCATCTATTCCCTGCCAAATGATAAGAGATCGATTTTTATACGGGGCGGAATATCGGCCGAATCGGCAGTATGCTCATTGACCGTCAAAAATATCAATTCCGAATTCGGCGTTGCAATAGATACTACCGATAATAATTGTATTTTCATCACTTCCGATAAGCCAGACACAACCGGACCAAAAATAATCTATACCAAACCGGCGACCAATTCCAAAGTTTTCCCCCCTGATAGTGCTATTGTATTGTCGTTTTCGGAGCCGGTGTTGACCGATTCCGTGGAAGCGGGCATTGTTTTGAGCGATACATTGGGAGACACGATAAATGGTGACTTCTATTGGCAGAATGATATAGCCGTTCGTTTCAAACCTCAATCGCTAAAGGGACAGACATTTTATATTTTAAGTTTAGATCCATCGAGAACAATGGATATCTTTTACAATCCGATGGCGGATACATTATGGGAATTACACTTTGAAACTATGCCATCCGATACGGGTGGAACCGCCAGCGGAGAAATTATCTGCAAGGATTCAATCCCGGTAGTGATAAGATTCTTACCTATCAAGCGAGGGATTCCCTTGACCTATTACTCTCCCTCCGGAGGGGATTTTTCCTTCAATGGAATCCCCGGGGGAAAATATTTGGCGTATGCCTTTTTAGATCGTAATAACGATGGGGAATATTACACGGGAGGTTACAGACCATTTAAATACTCCGAACAGCGATTATTCTTCCCGGATACGGTTGCAATTCGCCCACGCTGGGAGACTACGGGAATTCGATTCGAATTTAAATAAATTATGAGTAAAATATTAAGGAGGAGTTATGGCTGCATTCTGGCAGGGTATTCCCTTTTGGGCAAGGGAGTTTATTGTAAACGGGGGGATATTGATACTTGGCTTGTTTTTCGCTAAGATTTTATCGTGGAGTTTGCGGCTTTTTTCCAAGAAGGTAGCTTCAAAAACTAAAACGAAACTGGATGACCTTTTAATATCCGCTGCCCGGAAACCGCTGTTTTGGTTTGTCATAGTTTTAACCCTATATATAATCCTCAACAGGTGGAAGATTATGGGAAATGTTTTCCCCGAATGGGTGTTTGAGCCTTTTGATGGTGTGGTTTATATTATGGCCGTTTTGGCGGTTCTTACTTTGCTTTTACGGATATTTACAGCCCTCAGGGATTGGTATAAACTTTATGTCGCACCCAAAACCGAAACCCGCTTCGATGATGAGTTTATCCCATTGGTTGATCGAACCTTTAAGATAATCTTAATCGTTTTGGCGATAATAATTGTTTTGGACCATTTCAGTGTGGATGTTAAGGGTTTGGTTGCGGTATTGGGAGTTTCTTCACTGGCAGTGGCTTTGGCGGCTCAGGATACATTGGCGAATATGATAGCGGGCTTTATCATAATGTTGGACAGGCCCTTCAGGATCGGGGATAGGATTAAAACTTCAAGCGGTCAGATGGGGGATGTTTACGAGATAGGTTTGAGGACCACTAAAGTACGCACTTTCGATAACACTTTGGTGATAATACCCAACGCCCAGATAGTAAAGGCGGAGATTAATAATTTATCGTATCCGGACAGATTGATAAGGGTGCCGATTAGCATTGGGGTTGCTTATGGTTCGGATTTTGAAAAGGTAAAGAATATTCTGTTGGATATAGCCAACAACCATCCAAAAATTATCGATAATCCGAAACCGGCGGTTCATTTCCTTGATTTCGGGGACAGTTCATTGAATTTGCGGTTGGTGGCTTATGTGGCGGATTATTCCGATCAATTCAGTACTGGTTGTGAATTGAGAATAGAGATAAACAAACGATTTCAGCAGGAGAATATCGAGATACCGTTCCCGCAACAGGATGTCCATTTTCGAAATCCTTTGGAGGTCTTGAAATAGATTATATTCTTATGAGGTATCGGTAAACCTAATTGTGCCGTCCGGCAATGAACAGCTGTTTTTAGTATGGCTTATGGAGTATTATGGAAATTCCTTGCGGGATGGGAGGTTTTGTGATATAATAAAATTAAGCATTGATGATTTCGGGGCTGTATGTTGCAGATATTATTTTGATATAAAATTATTCTCGATTAATATTTAAGGTCAAAAGCCTTTTTAACGGGTTTTTGTAGTAATATTATTGGAGGTTTCAAATGAAGAAGCTGTTATTGCTCTCGCTTGTTTGGTTGATAGCGATCCCTGCCATCGCTTCGGCTACCGATGTAAGCGGGGATGTATGGGGGGAATGTACGGCGGCGAATAGTCCGTATAATGTTGTTGGGGAGCTGACTGTCCCGACCGATTCCACCTTGATAATCGATCCCGGCGTGTCAGTGATATTTCAGGGGCATTATAAGTTTAATGTGGAGACTTCGGCCACTTTGATTGCCGCCGGGACCGAAAGCGATTCGATTATCTTTACTGCGGCGGATACTTCCGAAGGTTGGTGGGGAATAAGATTTTTTTCTGTCAGCGACAGTTCAAAGATATCCTATTGCCTGCTTGAATACGGAAGAGCAACGGGAGCTTATCCCAACTTTGATGGTGGGGCTATTTATTGCGCTTACTCCGATCTCATCATAAGCAATAACACGGTTAGGAATAATTCAGCTTATAATGGGGGAGGTCTTTTCTTTTATTATTCTAGCTCAACCATAAGGGACAATTCAATCAGCGGTAATTCAACTGATTATGGTGGTGGAGGGATTTTCGGCGATCATTCCAACCTAACTATACGCGACAATGTCATCAGCAATAACTCAGCTCTTTATCGTGGTGCGGGGCTATTCTGCTACTATTCTGATGCGACAATAAGGGACAATACAATTATTAATAATACGGCTGTCATTTACGGCGGAGGTATTTTCTGTAATTCCGCCGATCCTACCATAAGCGGTAATAGTGTTAATAATAACTCTGCCGACAAGGGGGGTGGTATCTATTGTGAGCGTTCTAATCCTACCATAAACGACAATATCATCAGCTATAATTCATCCAGTTCTGGTGGTGGGATTTACTGTTACGATTCCGACCCGCCTATAAGAAATAATGTCATTAGTAGTAACTGGGTTAATCACTATGGCGGTGGAATTTATTGTTATTATTCCAACCCAACCATAGACGACAATACCATCGTCAAAAATTCGGCTTCTGTGGGTGGGGGGATCTATTGCAATTATTCTAGGCCGACCATAATGAATAATACCATCAACAATAATTCGGCGGCTGGTGGCGGTGGGATTTACTGCGAGGATCGTTCCAATTTGACTTTGAGGGATAATATTATCAGCAATAATTCAGTTTCTGTTTTTGGCGGCGGTATCTCCTGCTGTATAAGTTCCTGTGCAACTTTGGAGAATAACACAATCGTTGGAAACTCAGCTTATGGTGGCGGTGGCATTTTCTGCTCCGGTTCCGACCCGACCATAAAAAATGAGATCATCTGTAATAATTCGGCTTATTATGGAGGAGGGGTTTCTTGTTTTTGTTCTTCCCCAACCATTGAAAATGATGTTATCAGCCATAATTCAGCTGATACAGCTGGCGGGGCGATATATAGCTATTACGATTCTGGTCCGAGGGTAATAAATACGATTATGTGGGATGATTCTGCTGGAAACGGAGAAGAGGGATCTTTCGAAGATTATAGTTCCATAAATATAACTTACTCCGATATTGAAGGTGGATGGGAAGGTGAGGGGAATATCGATGAGGATCCTTTATTCCGAAATCCGGATGAAGGGGATTACCATTTGATGGCGGATTATTGCGGGTATCCATATAATTCACCCTGTATAGATGCCGGCGATCCATCAATAAGCGATAATTTTCTTGACTGCGACTGGGGTTTGGGAGAACAGCGGAGCGATATGGGAGCTTATGGCGGAGAAGCCCATATAAGCGGTATACAGGATCCCGATAACGGCACGATTTTACCTTTGGCGATGATTCTGTCGCAGAACTACCCCAACCCCTTTAATGCGATGACTACGATAACTTATATGCTGGAGAGACCATCGAATGTGGAATTAGATATTTACAACATAATGGGACAAAAGGTGGCTACGCTGGTTAACGGCAATGTTGAAGCCGGTTCGCATACGGTCATTTGGGATGCCGGTAATTATTCCTCCGGGATTTACTTCTATAAATTAACAGCCGGCAATAAAGTCTTCACCAAAAGGATGGCACTGCTGAAATAGGTTTTGACTTAGTAAGGGCGGACATATAGGTCCGCCCCTTTTTAATTTTGCAGACGGTATATTAAATCAAATATCCCCAAAAAATTATGAGCGACCATAAGATCGCTCATAGCAAAAGCGATAGACAAAGCGTATCGCGAAATTACCAATTCTCAGCCAACAATTCGAAATACGCCTGCGGATGGGCGCAAGCCGGACAACTTTCAGGAGCTTCCGTGCCCTCGTGAATATAACCGCAATTACGGCATCTCCAATAAACTTTATTTCTCTTCTTAAATACGGTTCCCGCTTCCACATTGGCGAGCAGTCCCAAATACCGTTTCTCGTGCTGTTTTTCCGCCACCGCCACCGCATCAAAAATTATGGCGATATCCTCGAACCCTTCCGCTCGAGCAGTCTTTGCAAATTCGGGGTACATCTGGCTCCACTCATAATTTTCTCCCCCGGCGGAAGCCTTTAGGTTTTCGGCAGTAGTACCGATAACACCCGCCGGAAACGAAGCGCTTATCTCCAGCTCTCCACCCTCAAGAAGTTTGAAGAAACGTTTAGCATGCTCCTTTTCCTGATTCGCTGTTTCCGCAAAAATATCCGAAATCTGAACGAACCCTTCTTTTTTTGCGACCGAAGCAAAATAATTGTAACGATTCCTCGCCTGCGATTCCCCGGCAAAAGCTTTCAAAAGATTCTTTTCAGTTTGTGTCCCGTTTAATCGACCCATTAATTTTCTCCTTTCAATCGAAAATCAAAACAGCAGTAATAAGTTTTTTTATCATTCTAAAATTGGTCAACTATCAAAAGTAAATCGTAGTTCCTTATTTCTTTACAAGTATCTCCGCGCGGATTGGGATACTTATCCTTATCGGTTCCGATCCCGTTGTTTCAATAGTTATCGATTCTTGAAGTTCTCCAACGGGCGCATTCTTGCCAATTCTAACTTCCAAATCGGTCGCTTCACCCGGATTTAGTGTAAGTTTGCCAAATTTGTATTTCAAATAATCCTTTTTAGGCGCATCTATAATCTTAAATGAGACTTGGCTTTTGCTGATGTTAGTTAAATCTATTTTTTGTTTGACATTTTTCCCCTGCCATACCTGAACGAAATCCACCGCCTTTGGTCTTATTTTGATAAGCGGGTAGGGTTTGGCAACAACCGAAAGGAAGTCTATCTCTTTGGTTGAATTTTCCGGATCGGAATTATAGATTTTTATATTCTTTTTAACTTTTCCCTTGAATTTCAGGGTCTTAAAGCCAACTTCGAGTATAGTGCTTTCACCGGGCGCTAAGACATCCTTATTCAGCGGGGCTGATGTGCAACCGCAGGATGGTTTTACTTTGGTAATCATCAAGGTATCCTGCCCGATGTTTTTAATGGTGTAAAAATGTTTTAGCATCGAACCTCCGGGAGCATAGCCGAAATCCCATTCTTCCGGCTCGACCTCAATCTTCCCGCCGACATAATCCTCAGCGGTTCCTCTGTTTTTAATAAGTGAGGCAGGTTTTTTTCGGTCGGCTTTTAATGTGGCTGCGGGGTTTCCCGCATAAATGTCGGTGAATAAAAATGTCAATGATAATAACAAAACAGATGTGAAAAATAGCTTCCTCATACTAATATCCCTCTCAAACAAGTTCGCTGGTTATATTGAATAATTAATAAATCATAAAAGTTTAGTCGATTAGTTTTCTATTCCGCATAGCCCATTGCCCTCATCCATTCCGGGGAGAACTGTTTGGAGAGGTACTTATATCCGGAGTCGGCAAAGATACTTACACCCAATTTGAAATCTTTCAATATTTCTGCCGATTCAACAAGGGCGGCGACCACCGCCCCGCTGGAACTGCCCGCGAATATTCCTTCGGTACGACATAATTTATTCGCCCAGCTAAAAGATTCCTTATCACTGACCATTACCAACTCATCGAAATACTCAAAGCGGACATTTTCCGGAAGATTATCCCCTCCAATTCCCTCAACCTGACATAATCGGGGTTCGGGCATAGTTTTTTTGTAAAAATAGTCGCTGTAAACGGATCCCTCGATATCGACGCCGAAAATCTTAATCTTCGGATTGCGTTCTTTGAGGTATTTGGCGACGCCGGAGATGGTGCCGCCCGTACCTATCCCGGCAAAGAAAAAGTCCAATTCGCCGTTCGTTTGCTCCCAAATTTCTTTGGCGGTTTCCCGATAATGGACTTCGATATTCGCGGGGTTGCTGAATTGATCGAGATAGATGGCGCCCTCTATTTCCTCCGCTATCCTTTTTGCGGTATTATAATTGCTGTTGGGATCATCAGGGTGGGCTTCTTTGGGGGTTAGAATCAATTCCGCCCCGAACGCCTTGATAATATCCTGCTTTTCCTTGCTGTTTTTATCAGCCATAACGATTATTGCGCGATATCCTTTCACAGCCGCAACCATTGCTACGCCGATACCGGAATTTCCGGAACTGCATTCCACCACGGTCCCGCCCGGCTTTAATGCTCCTCTTCTTTCGGCATCCTCAATCAATGCCAAAGCAAGTCTGTCTTTTACCGAGCCGCCGGGTCCGAAGAATTCCAATTTCGCCAAAACGACCGGTTTTTCAAAGGGTAGCACCTTTTTAAGTTGAACTATCGGCGTATTACCGATGGTATCCAAAATTCCGGGGTATTCCATTATTTCATATTCTCCGTAATTAATCTTATAAACTTTCCGCCTTAAGATGTTCCCTTATCTCTCCTGCAAAATCGACTTTAATCGCGAATGGCTGATAATCAACAATAAAGGCAATCCAATAATATAACAGGCTATCAGCTCTCCGATCCCGATAGTGATTACAAATATCCAATAAGCCGATAAATTTCCCAAAAGAGCAATATTCGGCGGTTTATAAAAATATTGAAGATATGCGGAAACTCCAAAAGCGTTTAACACCACCGTCGGCAAAGGAGCCAAAAACCATAAATTCCTTTTGCCCAAAAGATATGTAAGATAAGCCGCCATAGCAGTCAATAAACTTCCAAACGCTACATCATAAATACCGGCATTGGAGATGAAATTCGCCACAAAACAACCAGCCCACAATCCTATTATCGCTGACGGCGAGAAAAAGGATAATATCGTCAAGGCTTCGGAGACCCTTACCTGAATGGGTCCATAGCTGATGGGGGCTAAAATGACAGTTAAAGCGGCGTATAACGCTCCTATCAATCCGGCGCGAGTAAGAAAAGCAATTGTTTCCCGTTTCATATCGTGTTATAATAAACAGCGGATTTAATTCGGTCAAATGAATAATTATCATCGGATGTTTTTCATAGGCGATGTCCCGCAGTGTCATTTATCGGAGAAATGAGATGTCCTTTATCCACCTCGACAATCTAACGAAAACTTACGATAACGGTGTCATCGGGATTAAAAATTTAAACCTGAAAATTGAGAAAGAGGAGTTTATCGTCCTTTTGGGTCCTTCCGGATGCGGGAAATCGACCCTCTTACGACTCATCGCCGGCTTGGAACAACCATCATCGGGGGATATTATTATCGATGCGAAATCGATGGAAGGGATACCGCCCAAAAGCCGTAATGTAGCGATGGTGTTTCAGGAATATGCCTTATATCCTCATCTGACGGTTAGGGGAAATTTGGCATTCCCCTTGAAAATGAGGGGATATAAGCGCAGTGAGATAAACTCCGCAGTGGAAGAAACAGCATCATTGGTTGGATTGTCCGAGCTTTTGGACCGTAAACCGAAACATCTCTCCGGAGGACAAAGGCAAAGGGTTGCTTTGGGCAGGGCGTTGATTCGTAAACCCAAGCTGTTCCTTTTCGATGAGCCGTTATCCAACCTTGACTTCAACCTCCGTATAAACCTGCGACGGGAAATAGCGCAACTCCATCGTAAGACAAAGATTACAACCGTATATGTAACCCATGATCAGCAAGAAGCTATGGCATTGGGAGACAAAATCGGATTGCTCAATGGGGGGGAGATTATCCAATACGATGAACCGATGGGGTTGTTCGAGAAGCCGCTAAATTTGTTTGCGGCCTCCTTTATAGGCAATCCGAAGATTAACCTCTTGGAAGCCACCGCCGATTCGGATTCGGTTTTAACCCTAAAGTCAGTTAAATACGGAACATCATCATTTAAGTTAAAGAATTTTAAGCTCCTTCCCAACTCCAAATATCTTCTTGGGATACGGGCTCACCATATTAAAGTCTCCGAAAAACTTGAAGTTGCGGACGACGGAACTATTTCTATACCGGGAGAACTAAACAGGATTGAGAATCAAGGCGAAAATTTATTGGTTGAATTCCTTTTGGGTGATAAAATTGTTTTCGTGAAGATTTTCGACACCGCATATCCATTTGAAGGACACAGTTATTATCTAAACTTTGACCTGAGCAGGGCTTTGCTTTTCGATGCCGAAAGCGGCGAAAGGGTCTTCCCGCGGCGATTCGATAAACATCTGCCGAACTTTTCCGGATCCGATATTATCCCTTGAGTGTTAAATATACTCCAACGAACACGATGAAGCCTCCGGCTATGAACATACTGCTGAAATGCTCCCCAAAAAGCGCCAAAGACATCAATGCGGTTACTATCGGCTGGAAGTTATTGATTACTCCCACCTTTGAGGCTTCAAGATACTTAAGCGCCCAATACCAAATCGTGTAAGCCACAATGGAGGTCATAATAGCCATATAAAGCACTCCCAAATAAGCTTCGAGTGGAACGCTCTTGAAATCGAAGCCGATAGCCCCGTAAATCCCAAAGGGTAAAAACATTAAAGTCCCGAACCCAAGCACCCGTGCCGTTACGAAAAACGCTCCATATTTACGGATTAGGGGTCTTCCTAAAACGGTATAAAAAGCCCAAGATACGACGGCAACAAGTATTATCAAATCACCCAAGATATAATTGGAATTGAAATCGATGCCCTTTTCGTTGAGTATTAAATATACCCCAACAAACGCTGTTATAATACCGATATTCTTCAGCCAAGCGAAGGCTTCCTCCTTGAATGCCAGAGAGATAATATATATAAAAATTGGGAGGGTGGAATACATCAGGGCGGAATGGGAGGGTGTGGTAAGCCTTAAGCCGATCAGGAAAAACAGCTGATTGACAGGGATAACTAAAATCGAGAGAAGCAAAAAACGGCCATAATCTTTTCTTTCAATTTTTACCCCGCGGGAATAGGTTTTGGTGCCGATATAAAGCAATACGGCCGCCAAGCTGAACCTCAATAGTCCCAATATCATTGGAGGAATATAGATAAGAGCATATTTACCCCAGATATATGTACCGCCGACGATAAGGAGATTTATTCCTAAAGCGATACTGAGAGTTGATTTTCGGGGCATCTAAAGCAGATTCGGATAGGGAGGGGTCCTATCCGTTCCCCTATTTTATTTCGAAGGAGACGGATTTCAGCACATTCCCTTGCTCATCGGTGATCTCAGCCCGCCATTTCCCGGTCATACTCTCGTATATATTTTTGTAGGACCAGGTGCGCCAGCGAGGACCGCTGATAGTCATATCGACCGTTAAAACCGCATCGCCGTCGTAGTACCAAATATGTTTTATAGGAGTATTCTCATCAGCCCCCATCACCTCTGCGGAAAGATAAACCTTGCCGACATCGATATCAAAAGTATCCGCGGCGCCTACCGGTTCCCTATCTTCTATCGCTGTGCATACCGCCGCCCGGGAGACCTCTAAATCCGCCGCCCGGGATAAGGAGACAAGCGAAACTAAAATCGCAAAAACCAAAAAAGCAAGATTGAAATATTTCATAAAAACCTCTATAGTTCAAAATTAGTCTAATCGCCGCATTTACTTTTTTCCAAATTCTCCATTTTTTTATATAAAGAGGCCTCTGCTATATCCAATGCCGATTCAATATCGAAATAGGCGGTGTTCAATATCAAATCATAAGCAGTGGCATCATCTATATCACAATCGAAGTTTTTATGGATATAGTCCTTCCTTTCCCTATCACTGTTTTCTATCTCCTTTTCGGCTTCCTTGACGGTCATCTTCGCATATTCTATCAAATTTGAAATTCGACAGGAACGAGGAGCCACGATCCTGATATGAAACCCACCATTGAGTTTCAAGATAAAATTCGCTCCCCTGCCTACAATAACCGCCCCCCCGTGCGATGCTATACTGAAAATAGATTTCACCAACCATTGCATATAATCAGATGTATCGACAATCCTGCCCTTCAAAATACCTTCCAACCATAACTGCAATTGAGGTCTAACATGCTCATCGAGTGATTCGATAAGCTTTCTTCGACTACCTGAATCTCGACAGATAAAATCGATAATCTCGCGGTGGAATAATTGGTAGTCCAACCTTTCAGCTAATTTCTCCGCGAAATAAGATCCCCTGCTACCCCTTTGACGGCTGACCGTAATCACCGGTTTAGGTTTTGGAGCCTCTTCGCCCTGCTCAACAGCTTTCTTTTTTTCAAGCTCCCACTTTCTTATCTGCCGATTTACAATCGATTCCAATGAAATCATAATGAACCTCCGTTCATAAAAAAGTTAAGATACGGGGATAACGATGGATGTCAAGTATTTTGGAAACCATTTATTACCTCCCTGACGAGTTTGATATATTTTGGGGTCGTTCCACAGCACCCGCCGATTATCCGTACACCCAGGTCGATAAATTGCCCGACATATTCGGCGAAATCTTCCGAAGAGTATGGGTAAACCAATTCTCCGCCGATTGATTGGGGAATACCGGCGTTGGGCATAGCGCAGAAGGGCTTTTTGTCCATATTGGCTATTGTTCTCATAATTTCTAAAACATTTTTGGGACCTGTTGAGCAGTTCACTCCGATTATATCCGCATCGCCGTCTATCATTGCCTTTACCATCTCTTGAGGAGTAAATCCAAGATAGGTCTTATTATTCGCGGAAAAGGAAGCTTCCGCGACAACGGTTTTGTCGCTCGATTTCTTCACCGCAGCGATTGCGCTATAAATTTCGTTCGGTTCGGAGAATGTCTCGATAATAAATAAATCAACTCCGCCTTCGGTAAGAGCCTCCGCCTGCTCGATAAAAATCCTTTCCGACTCTTTTGCGGTAATCGATCCCAAGGGGGACAGAGGCTCCCCCAAAGGTCCGATGGAACCGGCGATATATATCGATCTTCCGCTTTCCCGTTGGGCAGATCGGGCTGTTTCAACCGCTTTGAGATTAATATCCCTCACCTTATTCCCCAAGCCGTGCCTCTTCAACCGAAAACGATTTGCTCCGAAAGTATTGGCTTCGATTATATCCGCCCCTGCGGAGATATAACCTCGATGTATTTCACCGATGAGCCTCGGCTGAGAAAGATTCAGCGCCTCATAGCATTTTTCAAAAGGTATTCCTTTATGGTAAATCATTGTCCCCATAGCGCCATCGCACAGCAATACCCTCCGCGATAATTCTTCCTCAAAATTGGATTTCATCGGTTTTCCGATTTATGAGCGCCGGAATATTTCGCCGATACTTTACCACCATCGTAAGTTGTCATCCCGTTAACTATTTGCTCCGGGACCCTAATTGGCTTTCGGGTTTTGCTATCCACACATACCAAAGTAACCCAGCCGTAAAAGATAAGCCCGCTTTCACCTTTACGGGTGATTATATATTCCAATTGTAGTGTCGTTCGGGAGAAATCGATCGCCCGACAATAGACGATTATTTCATCATCCAATCGAGCGACGCCGAGGTGCTTACAATAGGTATCCACGACAAGGAATATCTTTCCTACATCTTCCAATTTTTCATAATCCAACCCTATCGCCCGCAGATATTCCACCCGTGTATCCTCGAGATATCGAAGGTAATTGGTGTGGTGAATAATCCCGTAAGAATCGCAAAAATAAAGCCTCACCCTAAAAGTTGTATGAAAGCGGAAATCTGACGGGTCAGGATAATTTTTAACCGTGTATTTTTCAATCTTCGCCAATTATTTCCTCCACGGATTGCAGTAGATCGGATAAGTCGCTCAGCTTAAACGGCTTACTTATATTCCTGAAAACTTTTAAATCTTCCATTAATTCCTTATTCACATAATCGGAAACTCCGGAAACAACCGCTATCGGTTTATCGAAACCTTCGACCCTCGCCCTATGGATTAGCTCCCAGCCATCTATTTTGGGTAAACCGAGATCTGTAAAAATAAAATCGATTTCCTTATCCTCTTTTAAAATATCCAAAGCCTGATCCGCATCCGAAGCGGTAATCGGCTTATGCCCCAAAGAAGAAAACATAAGTTTTGAAGTCGCCAATAAAGCTGTGTCATCATCAACAATAAGAATCTTCATCGATTTACTCATAAGCAAAGTCCCTTTATTTTTCGCTGTCACTGTTTTTGCTGATTCTCCGCAATATCTTTTTACCATCCTCAGCGGCTCTCCCGACCGATCTCAACCACCTTCTCAAGGTAAGTAGGCTTCTGTCATTGGAAAAGGAATATCCTCCCTGCATCTTATCCAATATGACACGACTATTACTGGAGATACCATCTAATAGCTTGGAGAAATCCTGCATTAAATCCATCGGTGCGCTTACACGGTTTTTCGATGAACTATCTGCTCCCTTTGAATGCCCGACATATTCCTCGATAATGTTAATAAATGATTTGATATAGTCGGCATCATCATTGTTTAACCCTTTCCGATCACTTTTATAATCCGCAACTATTAACAGTCTTTTGTTATCCAAGAACCTGTTTATAATTATCGACTTAGCGCCTCCTATTACTTTTTTCAGCTCCTTCGGGATTCCGCCGTATTCAAATAAACCTTCTTTGGAAAAAAGGGAGGCGGTAATATCCGAAGGCAGGGCGTATTTTATGATAGTTTCCTTCGAGGGATCGCTTATTCCTATAAGAGATGATGGACCGTTTTCGGATTCTAGCGTCAATATAAAAGCGGAATGATAACGCTTATCCAAGCCGACAATTGCCATCAATAACCTTTTATCATAATCGGCTTCCCCGATTCCAGCGAGAAGTTTCATCCCCTCGATAATTAGATCCTTCCGATTGATTTTGACACTTGAAACCGAATCGGTAATCATCTTTCGATGGCGGTATTGTTCCAAAGCAGAAGAAATATCGACGGCAATATCGTGAAGATAAACAGGAGGTTTCGTTTCCCCAAATCGTTTACTCCCTCCGAACAATATCAGGACTCCCAACAGGTTTTCATCCTTTTTGATAGGAATTATTACCGCCGGCTCGTCAAAGGAGTTATCGCTTTCCTCATCTAATCCATTAACCCACCATAATATATTTTCTTCATATTGGATTTTTCCCGTACTCAACAATTCTATCCGTTTTTCGCCAACCGCCAATTCTCTCAATTTACCGGCGAGCTCAGCGGTAATACCCTGAGATGCGCCCAATATAAATTTATTCTCCCTATCGTTGAAAATATAGATACAGCCGCTTTGATATCCGATAAAGCGAAGGGTATGATACAAAAGGAAACGCAAAAGCTCATTGAAGGACGATTTCCCTTGAGCTGTTGTCGTCAAAAGTCTTTGGAATAGGAGACGGTTAATCCTTGCCTTATAATTCCTTGTTTCAATTTGATTTTGAGTATAACCGTTATAAAAACCGAAAAGGATTAAGAGTAAACCAAATATAACGGAACCCCCCTGTATGATATTCAAATGTAATCCGTTTTCACCCCGGGCGATAAAACCGAATAAGCCACCTAAAACCAAGAACAAACATCCCAGCGTAATTTCCAATATTTCTGCTTTTCGCCGAGAATTGAAAATGAGGGGAACAATCAGAAATGCGGAAAATACAAGAGGTACTATAATCAAAGCAAAATCAGCCATATCGTAAAGCACCTTAAACCACCTCGCCAATAAGCGTCCAACTGCCGGCGCCAATAATTTTTACCTTCACAAACTCCCCAATCTTTAAATTATTCGCCCCCTTGATTATTACAGTCCGTCCACCCCTATCTTTACCCCGAGGCTCGGAGATATCCTTTTTCGAGATACCATCAATCAAAACCTCCGCTATCTTGCCGATTAAGCGCTGATTGCGGAGTTTTGCTTGACTTTGCTGAAGATCGATTAGCCGATTAAGACGGGATATTCTAATCTCATCGGTAAGGTTATCTTTAATTCTCTCCGCCGCCGTCCCGGGCCTATTCGAATAACGGAACATAAAAGCGGCATCGAATCCTATGGATTCTACCGCTTTTAGAGTCATCTCAAAATCATCTTCGGTCTCAGTTGGGAAGCCGGCGATTAGATCGGTAGTCAAGCATAGGTCGGGCATATACCTACGGGCAAGCTCCATCGATTTTTTATATTGCCCGATGGTGTAACCTCTATTCATAAGGGTTAATACTCTATCCGAACCGGATTGCAAAGGCAGATGAAGGCTTTCGCAGATTTGAGGAGTTTCCGCCATAATCCTGAATAATTTTTCACTGACATCTTTAGGGTGCGAAGTGGTGAATCTAATTCTTTTAACTCCCTCGATTGAGCTTACCATCCTCAACAAGTCGGGGAAATCGATTCTCCCATCCTCATAAGAATTGACATTCTGCCCCAGCAAAACGACCTCTACAGCACCTTTGGAAACAAGTTGCCTTACCTCAGAGAGGATATCATCGACCCTTCGATTTCTCAAAGGACCTCGGACATAAGGGACGATGCAATAGGAACAATAATTCTCGCATCCTCGTGATATGGCGACAAATGCACTTATCCCTTTGCCGGAAAGCTCGGTTTTCGGTTCAAAAGAGGACAAAACGGACACATTGCCATCCTTGGAGGCGGTAAATATACCCTCTCCCTTAAAGCCGTTGTTTAGCAAATCGGGGAGTTGAAAGAGATAATCGGGACCCAACACAAAATCTATTTCGGGATAATCATTAAGCAGCGCTTTCCCAGTACGCTCAGCCATGCAGCCTATAACCGCTAATTTGGTCTTCCCTTTTTTCCGCCGCTTTAACGCCGATGATTCAGCTATATGCGCCCTGACGCGCTGCTCCGCCTTTTCCCTTACTGAGCAAGTATTATAAATAATCAGTTCCGCTTCTTCCGATTTCGATGTTTTCTCCCATCCGAGCGAGGACAATTTATCGGCTAAAAGAGATGAATCGTATTCGTTCATCTGACAGCCGAATGTCCGTAAAAAGAATTTCCGCCTTATGTTTTCAGTCATTTATTTTTTCACCGATCAAATATTGATATTTTTCGCTGCCCCCGACGCTTTTATAGCTAATCTTTGCAAATTCGCCGGCGGATATGGAATTTTCACCGAAAACAGCTCGAAGGTAATTATCGCTTATGCCGGTATTAAGACCTGTTTGACGGTGCTTTCTCGATTCGACGATTATTTCCCCAACCTCCCCCACATTACTCAAAAGATGCTCTCTCATCAGTTTGGCGCTCAACTCCCTTAACGCCTTACTGCGGGACGATTTAATCTGTGGATTTATTTTCCGTTCCATCGTCGAAGAATCCGTTCCCGGGCGATCCGAATAAGTAAAGGTATGTAAGTAGGCAAACCCGCATTCCAAAGCGATATCCATACTCATAGCGAAATCATCATCGGTTTCGGCGGGAAACCCCACGATGAAATCAGCGCCAAGTGTAATCCCATAAATTGCGGATTTTAGTTTGTTGGTAATCGATTTTATTTTCCGCGCCCGGTAGCCGCGCCTCATCAAACGAAGGATTCTGTCGGAGCCGGATTGCACCGGAATATGAATATGGCGGCAGAACCGTTTTTTACCGCCGATAGCATCTACCAACTCATCGGAGATCTCATTCGGCTCGATAGAGGAGAACCGTATTCGAGGACCATCACCTGTCAATATCTCTTCCATCAGATGGGGGAAATTCAACCCCTTATAGTTATACCGTCCTATATGAACTCCAGTCAATACGATTTCATTATAGCCGGCATTATAAAGCCTCTCTATTTCGGAATAGATGCTGTCCGGATCTCTGCTTACTTCTCTACCCCGTGCTTTGGGGATAATACAATAAGAGCAATTGGAATTGCAGCCGTCCTGAATCTTTATGAACGCTCGCGAATAGCCGCTCATTCGGGTAATTGCTTTTCCCCAACTACGCTTATCATCTAATGGCGGCAGGGTCCTCAATGTTGTTCTATTCAGGCTATTCTGTGATTGCGAGAGAATATCGTAAATGATATGTTTTTCCTTATTTCCGATCACTAAATCGACGCCTTCGATGGATTGTAGCTTTTCAGGGTCGATTTGGGCATAGCATCCGGTTACGATAACCATTGTTTTTTTTAAATCATTCGATTTAATTCGGCGGAGGGCGCGTGAAATCGCCTGCCTGCTGGAATAATCAGCGCGGCTGGTTACGGTGCAGGTATTTATGATATATAAATCGGCATCCTCATCGAACCCAACCCATTTATAGCCGTTATTTAAAAACGGTTCGGCTATCATTTGGGAATCGTATTGGTTTAATTTGCAGCCTAATGTTTTAACAGCGATTCTTTTCAATCCTATCCTCTATTTTATACACTTTCAAGCAATTTGAATGTAGGGTTAAAACGCAAAAAGGTCAAGGAATTTACGGCACTACCTGCCATTTGTTAATGTCAATACCTCTGCATTTTTTCTCTCTATACCATAGATTTTACACTCTCTTATATATTACGCCGGGAAAAAGAAGATAGAAGGAGATTGTTATTAGCTTGTTTTCCCCTCGCTTGCGGTTCCTGTGTGTGTTTTAAGTTTATCGATAATATTCGCCTTTCCCTTGATTAGATTAGCGCATTATGTTAAATTATATTTCATTATGGCTGACGAGACGATAAAAATTCTTTTGGCGCAAAATTATCCCTTATTCACTAAAGGATTGGAAAACCTATTATCGAAAGAATTTGGTTATGTCATAGTTGATATTGCAATCGATAGTAAGGATGCTATAAATAAAACCTCTTCGCTGAAACCAAATGTAATTCTAATGGACCTTATGCTTCCTCCTGTTGGAGGAATTTCGACAACTCGAAAAATCCTTAAATTGAAAACCAATACTGAACTCATAATTTTAAGCCCCTATGAAAACAACCTCCAACTTAGGGATGCATTCCAAGCTGGAGCGAAATCTTTCCTGACAAAGGGAAGTTCTTATGAGGAATTACTTCAAGCGATATCCCATACTTCGAGAGGAGAATATTATTTGTCCGGTATTGTGGGACGGGATCTGGTTTTGGAATATATAAAATATCCCCTTAGGGAAAATAGCATCTCTGAAAATATTACACAAAGGGAAAGAGAAATAGCCTGCTTGCTTGCCAATGGTTATTCAACCAAGGAGGTCGCTTCCCTACTCGATATCAGCACTAAAACTGCGGAAACCCATCGTAACTCAATTATGAAAAAACTAAAAGCACGGAATGTAACCGATATAGTGAAATATTGCATTCGGATGGGCTTAATTGAAGCATAAATTAAATACATAATATCACCTATTGTAAATAGGGTATTATATAACCAGTTATAAGTAATAATACCTATTGCATAATTGCTTTTCAATGTATATTATCCGCCAATTAAGTGAAATAATGCACAAACCGATTATATGTTTTTGCATTTTTTTGTATAAAAGTATTGATAATAATGGAATTATAAGTTTTTATTTTTATATTTGAGAGAGCAAAAAAATAAATTAAACTAAAACAACTTTAAGGAGAATCATAATGTCAAGTTTTGTTGACGAAATAATGGCGCAAGTCAGAGAAAAGAATCCAGATCAACCGGAATTTTATCAGGCTGTTCAGGAGGTAATGGAATCGCTTTCATTGGTTATCGAGAAACATCCGGAATATCGCAAGATGAAGATTATCGAAAGGATAATCGAGCCTGAGCGCGTAATTATGTTCCGTGTCCCCTGGGTTGATGATAAGGGAGAAATTCAAATTAACCGTGGTTATCGCATTGAGATGAATAGCGCAATTGGGCCATATAAAGGAGGGCTTCGTTTTCATCCGACCGTAAATCTCGGTATTTTAAAGTTCTTGGCGTTCGAGCAGGTTTTCAAAAACAGCTTGACCACTTTACCGATGGGTGGTGGTAAGGGCGGATCCGATTTTAATCCTAAGGGCAAAAGCGATAACGAAGTGATGCATTTCTGCCAAAGCTTTATGAGCGAGCTTTTCCGTCATATAGGTCCAAATACTGATGTTCCTGCCGGTGATATCGGCGTAGGCGGACGCGAGATCGGTTTTATGTTTGGGCAATACAAGAAGCTCCGCAACGAATTTACCGGCGTATTGACCGGTAAGGGTTTGAGTTGGGGTGGTTCTTTGATTCGTCCGGAAGCCACAGGATACGGTTCGGTTTATTTTGCCGTCGAAATGCTTGCGACCCGCGGTGAATCCCTCAAAGGAAAAACCTGCCTTGTTTCCGGTAGCGGGAATGTCGCGCAATATACAGTTGAAAAGATTAATCAATTGGGTGGCAAGGCTGTAACGCTTTCCGATTCAAGCGGATATATTTATGACGAAGCCGGTATCGATGCTGAAAAGTTGGCATTTGTAATGGAGCTTAAGAATGTCCGTCGCGGTCGTATTAAAGAGTATGCCGAGAAGTATAATGTTCCATATACACCGGTTGATCCTAATCTCGATCACAATCCTCTCTGGGATCATAAGGCTGAATGCGCATTCCCGAGTGCCACTCAAAATGAGATTAACAATAAGGATGCTGATAACCTTTTGAAGAATGGTGTTTATGTGGTTTCCGAGGGCGCTAATATGCCGACGGTTCTCGAAGGCGTGAAGAAATTCCTCGATGCGGGAATACTGTATGGTCCTGCTAAGGCCGCCAATGCCGGTGGAGTTGCGACTTCTGGTTTGGAGATGAGTCAAAACAGCTTGCGTTTAAGTTGGACTCGTGAGGAGGTTGATGAGAAGCTGCACAACATTATGAAGAGCATACATAAAGCGAGTGTCGAGGCTGCCGAAGCTTATGGTACTCCGGGTAATCTTGTGAATGGAGCGAATATAGCTGGTTTCGTTAAGGTTGCCGATGCTATGATGGCTCAGGGTGTGGTATAATCACCCTTAACGCCTTAATTACTAAACGGGTTGGAGCATCCCTCCTGCCCGTTTTTTTATGGGTGTTTTTCTGGTAGGGGTAGCGGTGG
>JALSTH010000013.1 GCA_026983835.1 Candidatus Zixiibacteriota bacterium
ATATCATAAGGGATAACTATCGAAGAAACCTCTATATCGTGCCAAACCCTGACGATAATCGACATCGTATCATTGGAAACATCCATATCGCCCGACAGCTCGGAGAAAAATTTCACTTCATACCTGCCATCACCCTCGGGAAATGTATAATCCGGGAAAGTAATTGTTTCGGTCTGCATTGAAGCTAAATCGGTAATGCTGTCGGTACTGTCATAGAGAACCGATCCGCTGTTAACATCGGTAATCTTACATCGAACCGAAAACGATTCCGTAGAAGCCCCAATATTCATAAAAACGGCTTCGGGATCTATGACCCCGCCGGGATCGACAAATTCCCCCGGAATATTTATTGCGGAAACCGCAACATCATTCGACAAAGGATCATTGACCTTAATGCCGTAAACCTCACCTCCATTTCCGTATTCGCGGGCGTGAACCGACTTTCCTCCGGCGGTTACATAACCGCCGTCGGACGACACATCGACATCAAAAAGCGAGCCGGGTTCATCATTATCATCCTCCAACCGAAAAATGGGATTGTTGCTTGAACGATTAAAAACCGAAAGGACATCTCCATAAGTCCCTTGATACTGTCCCCAGCTAACAGCCGCTCCGATTTCCCCATCGGACGATAAGGCACACCCGCTTACCTCATCTCCATATTCCTGATATTCCCAAAGGACCGAAAAATCATTGAGGTCATACATAAATACTTTACCGCTGTAAGGATTGAAATCCAGAGTCCCACACATCCCCGTAGAGCCGTCATCGGAGACGGCGACACTCGTCACCCAGCTATCGCCGGTATTATTACTCATAATGTTAATATAAATCGAACCGTCCCACTGATAGACACGGAAAACCCCTTGAAAATCGCCATTGACTATTATCGAACCATCTCCGGAGACCTGAGCGATATTTTGGGAATAATTACTCAATATCCCCCGGATATCCCCCGAAGGCACCTCATAGACATATATCTTATAATAACAGGAAATAACAACGATGTTCCCATCGGCAGACATATCAACTCCGTATAAACCATTATCAGGGTAAAACTCGCGAGTAAATAGGGTATCGCCGGTTTCAGTATCGAAAATGTACAGCTTTCCATTTTCCGCCCCGAGAAATGAGACCCCCGCCATTAGCGAGCCATCACCGGAAAACGCAACCCCCTTTGTTCCCCAACCATCATCGGGATATTCCGCCCAGATAAAAAGAGGGGAAGATTCGCCCCAGATATAAAATGGTTTGTCGACTCCTGTTGCGGAGGCTATGTTATTATCGGAGTTATCCACCGGAATTTGCCAATCCGCATCGAGATAGAACCGCCAAACCGGATCGGTAAGTCCAACGGTTTTGTAAAACGCAACCCGCTGATTATTAAGCCACCAGCCGGCAGCGATATCCGAACCATCCGGCGAGATGGAAACATTTTCCGCAATAGCATTCTCATGATTCCTATCCACCCACAAAACCCGCCCCAAAAGAGCGTTGTTCCGCTTTGCCGGTTTTTTCACTTTCACCGATGCCCTACCAAAATTATTCCGCCCGGCAGTATTATCGACTGTTATCGTCCGTATTGTTTTTACGGATCCGAAGGTATTAATCTCCATTGATTCCCCAACGAAATCATTCTCCCTCCCCCATAAAATCCCGAAGAATAATAGAATCATTAATGCCGAGGAGAGGGATACTTTTTTAAATGGAGCCATAAGACCTCCGCTACTACTTGGCTAAAGTCATTTTTACGATTTTCGTTGAATTTGCAAATCTCAAACGGGCAAAGTATATGCCGCTGGCCGATAATCCACCATCGTTCATCCTTCCATCCCAAACTATGCTATGCTCTCCCGCCGACATCTTCTCGGAAATCAGGGTACGCACCTTTTGTCCGATAAGATTGAATATGCCTAAATCGACATATCCCGTACGGGGTATCCGAAAGTTCAGCGATGTTTTGTTGTTGAACGGGTTTGGATAATTGGCATCGAGCGAAAATGCCTTTGGCAGATTATCCCCGCTTTCGTTATCAACATCGGTGCCATCCCAGAGAATAGAAATATCATCTATAAACCATCCGTTATCCGAAACGCTGTAATTCGTGCTTAAACGGAAGCGCAACAAAAACTCGGGACTGCCGGCAAAATCTTCAAGGGAATAATAAGCCTCCACATAATTATATTGATTTCCAGTAATAGGCTGACCTATTTGATCCCAACTATTGCCTCCATCGGTGGAACCTTCGATATAAATATAATCCCCGTCTCGAAGCTCATATCGATGATAGAATTTCAGCTGGGGGTTTTGCGCCGATGAGAAATCCAAAGGTTGAGCCAACATCATCCAACTATCCGATCCACCCTGATAATCTCCTTGCGGACTATCGCAGAAAGCCAATTTCCCCGAATGGGTATCGGTTGCGGTCAAGCCCCAATCGGAACGCTCTCCCCCGGTTATCCAATAATAGGGACCGTTCTCAAAATCATCACTGAAATACGGCTGGGAGATCGGAGCGACAAACCTGTTTTTAGGCGCACCGATAGGATAAACCTCGCTTAAACCGTTCGATTTTTCGGCGTAGATATAATAAAATATGGAATCACCGGATGAATGTGCGGGGATTACCGCACTAAAATCATTACTATTGTTTGTCATTTGAAGCGCATTATAGTTATCGGAGCCATCATCATTCCAGTAAAGTTTAACACTTGAGGAGTTCAATCCGTCGGAACAGGTTATCTCCACATTTAGGCGTATTTCAGATCCAGGAAGAATATAATAGGGTGGAGAGAAAACAAAAATCACGCCCCCTTCGGGATGATAGAATATCGCCTTTGTCGTATTGATAAGCCCCCAGCCAAAAGTATTGTTGGGATCGCCCATATTATTAGCCGTCATCATCAAAGCCTCCCGAACCTGCATCACCGACCAATTGGGATGTGCCGATATAACCACTCCCGCCGCACCACCAACCAAAGGCGTAGAAAGGGAAGTCCCACTCGCTTGGGTATATCCCTGCATATCGTTTGGGCTGGCACAATCCGTACCGACCCCCCTTGCCACCACTTCGGGTTTAATCCTTCCATCGAATGTCGGTCCCAAAGAAGAAAATCCGGCGATATATCCTTCGGAATCCACCGCTCCGCAGGCGATAATACTATCGGCATCAGCCGGAGCGATCAGCGAACCATCCCCATACCACCCTTCATTACCCATAGCGTTGCAAACAACTATACCATTATAAGCGGCCAAGTCGGCAGCGATAGTCACTATGGTTGTATTACCATCCATATCCGAATAACTATAATCCGAATCGGGAGCATCGAAATCATAGCGATAACCCAATGATGAGGAAATAACATCAGCCCCGATGGAATCAGCCCACTCAGCGCCGGCCGCCCAATTATCCTCTTCGATATGATGCTCGGAGGTTATGTCCTCTGTTTTCCCCAATATAAAATCAGCCCTAAACGAGGGACCATAAAGATGCCCGTCGGATTGGCCTCCCAAGGTTGACCAAGTCAGCGTTCCGTGGTCAGCCTGCGAAGGATCATCACCCGGCTCCAAGTCGGTGTCATCATCATTATTGATAAAGTCCCATTCGGCTATAAGCCTTCCCTCATTAATAATATGCTCGAATGCCTGATGTTCCTTCTTGAACCCCACATCCAGCATACAAACCATCGCACCCGTGCCATCAAATCCCATGGCGTGCGCCGGTGGGACATTTATCTGAACCAATTGCGATTCGGAAGGCCCATAATCATAGACATAAGCCTTATCTTCCGTCGGTGATCCATCGATGCCATTAAGTTTCGGTTCGTCCAAACTTGTCCCTAACCATTTTACCATTTCAACACGGCGCACAAATGGAAGCTGAGCGATATTTTCCAAATTGGATATTTTGGAGATTACCGAAATCCCATTGAACCATTTAGTGCGATGTTTTAACTCAACTCCGGTAGATAATACGGCATCGACATACGGCTCATAAACCGGAATATCGCGAAAATCAACAGGGTTGTTTCCCCGAACCTTTTCCCGGCGTTTCAAAGCCCTCTCGCTCAAAGCTTCCTTTGCCGATTCCAACCCAATCTGTAATTCTCCCTGAGAGAATATACCCTTATCCGTGAAAAAGACCCACACCTTTACTTTCTCGGATTGAGGCATTCTTAAAAGCAGGGGTTCAATGACATTATCCGCCTTGGGGGTATAAAGTTCAACAACGGAATTATCGGCTTTGTTTGAATTCCCCGCAAAAGCGATTTCGCCCATAAGTGTGGAAAATAATATCCCAAATAATGCCCCACCCATTAAAATTGCGAAAATGATTTTACGCATCATCTTACCTTTATTGTATAATGTGAATTACTACCGATTTTTAGAAGATCTGTAATCATCTATTCTAAATTAACAATATCCTTAACGAAGTCAAGCTGAATAAACATAGGAATTATTCCTATTCTTAAAGCATAACAAAATATGGGAGGCTAATGTTTCGGAAGCAGACACTTTCATATATCGGTTAACAACTATTCTTCGGTAGATAAAAACCAATACTTATCCCCCATATATTTATCCAAACTGCATATACCAAAACCGAGAGCTATTCCCAAAAAGGAACCGGCTAAAACATCAAAAGGATAATGAACGCCG
>JALSTH010000014.1 GCA_026983835.1 Candidatus Zixiibacteriota bacterium
CCTTATCACTAAGGAAGGGATGCAGGACTTGGTAATCGTATCCGATATAATAGGTCCGAGTGTTATCACCATTACTCCCGATGAAACCTTAAATGATGCTCTTCGGTTGTTCGGTATGAGAGATGTATCTATTTTGCCGGTTGTGGATCCGAAAACTCCTCGGAGGCTTATAGGGTTATTATATCGTAAGGATGTCCTCTCCGTTTACAACAGAAAGCTTCTGCAGAAGGAAACTTCCGATTAAATTCGACCTTAAATATCACCCGTCCATATTTAACTATAGATTTATCGAGCTGATTTTGGGTTTATGCTTAATCCTTAATTTATTGAATAAGCCTCTTGCGTTTCCTTTGCCCCCGATCCCTCATTTTTCCCCTCATAAAATTTCTTTATGCGGTGGCTGGTATATATTATTTGTTCTTCGGAAATCTCGGGGAACATCGGCAATGAAAGTATCTCCTGTGCGGTATGTTCGCTAATCGGGAAATCCCCATTCCTATAGCCGAGCTCTTTATATGCATTTTGGAGGTGGATCGGGATTGGATAATGGATCCTCGTTTGGATACCCGCAGCCTCGAGGAATGCTTTTAGCTCATCGCGGTTTTTTGATTTTATCACCATTAGATGATAAACTCCATTGCCTTCGGGAACCTCCTCGATAAATTCGATGGGAGCATCCGAAAGGTATTTTCTATATAAATCGGCATTTCGTCGTCGTTGTTCGTTCCATTCGTTTAGATGTTTTAATTTAGCGTTAAGCACCGCCCCCTGAAAGGCATCCATACGATAATTATAACCGATTAATTCGTGATAATATTTCTTCGCCTGTCCGTGGTCGCGATACATCTTAGCGCGCTTATATATTTCCTCATCATTCGTAATCAGGGCGCCGGCTTCACCATACGCCCCGAGATTTTTCCCCGGATAGAAACTGAACGCGGCGGCTTTCCCGAAAGTCCCAACCTTTGTACCGAAAAGTTCGGCTCCGTGAGCTTGGCAGGCATCCTCAATCACAATTAAATTATTTGCTTTCGCTATCGAATTTATGGATGCCATATCGCAGGGTTGCCCGAAGAGGTGGACGGGTATTATTGCTTTTGTTTTCGGGGTGATAGCTTTTTTTAGTTCGCCGGAGGAGATAAGCAAGGTCTGCGGATCGACATCGACAAAAACCGGTTTGGCGCCGATATATGAAATCGCCTCGGCGGTGGCGATAAAAGTATTTGGAACGGTGATTACCTCATCGTTTATGCCTATCCCACTGGACAATAGAGCTAAATGTAAAGCGGCGGTGCCGGAGCTTACAGCTACGCAGTATTTCGCTTCGAGGTATAAAGCAAAATCCGTTTCAAAACGCTCTACTTCTTCACCTAATACAAAACCTGTCGAGTCGAATATATGGTCAAACCTTTCCGATAGCTCGGATTCTATGATCCTATACTGCGATTTCAGATCTAAAAACGGCACTTTCATTTTTATCTCCCTCTCTTTTAATTTTCCGAATAAACTTCGCCGGGACACCGGCGACTATGCTGTTGTCGGGAACATCTTTGGTTACAACACTGCCGGCGCCGACAAGAGAATTTTCCCCTATCGTTATACCGCAGAGGATAGTGGAACCGGTCCCTATGGAAGCTCCCCTTTTGACCAAAGTCGGTATTACATTCCAATCGTTATCGGTCAACAACTCGCCATCCATTGCCGCCTTTGGATATTTATCGTTTATGAAAGAAACATTATGCCCGACGAAAACATCATCCTCTATAGTCACCCCCTCGCAAATGAATGTATGGGTGGAGATTTTACAATTATTCCCGATTCGGGCGTTTTTTTGAATCTCCACAAAAGCCCCGACCTTTGTATTATCGCCTATGCTACAACCGTAGAGGTTGACGAAATCAAAGATCTTACATCCCTTTCCGATTTTGACATCGTCAGCGATTTTTCTGTACATTTCAACTCGACCCTTTCATTTTTGTTTTCAATCGATAATTGCGCCGCTTGAAGTATTCTCACCACCCTCAGCCCGGCATAACCATCGGTAATAGGAATTTTGTTATTGTCGATACAATCAATAAAATGAGAGCATTCGCGCCTTAATGCTTCCGCGGAATCGATTTTCGGAGAATACATATCACCGATGCGATATCCTACCATCCTATCATATATCTTATCAGGGCTACCGTTTAGGATAATACCCTTATCGTATATTTTTACCTTTTCATCCGGCTCGGTGTCGTCATAGACTATCATTTTTTTCGATCCCGATATTAATACCTTGCGTAATTTGACGGGAGCCAACCAGTTGACATGGATATGCGCAAGAAGATTATCCGGGTAATTAATTGTGATGTAAGCGATATTTTCGATTCCGGTTCCGAAATGACTTACTCCGACGGCGCTAACATATTCGGGGTTTGCTCCCAAAAGGTAATCCATAATGGAAACATCGTGTGGAGCCAAATCCCAAATCACATTAACCCTGGGACGGAAAAGTCCAAGGTTTACTCTCACCGAATCGAAATAGTATATATTCCCGATTTCGCCCTTTTCGATAATTTCCTTTATCTTCCGCACGGCTCCGGTGTAAATAAATGTATGGCCTACCATTAGGGTTTTATTGTATCTCTCGGCGAGATTAATCAGCTCTTCGGCTTCGGTTACCGAGGATGTAAGTGGTTTTTCAATAAATACCGATTTGCCATTTTTCAACGCTTCCGATGCCAAGGGGAAATGGGTTTCCACTGGCGTTGCGATGGCGATTGCGTCGATATAAGGGTTATCGAGAATGGCGTTATGATCAACTGTTACATCGATATTTGGGAATTTCTTTTTTATCAACTGGAGTCTGTCCGGTTTAAGATCGCTGACAGCCGAAATCTCGACATCATCCAATTCATTAAAGTTGCGGACCAAATTCGGACCCCAATATCCGCATCCTATAACTGCAATTCTAATCACTTCCGACCTCCATTTTTTTGTGTGAACGGGAAACACTATTCCTTATTTTCTCAATTGAAATAAGCTTTTCCAATTCTCTTCGCCCGGCATATGACGGTTCGATTTCCTTTAGTTTTCGAAATTGTTTCTCGGCGCCAATTATATTTCCTAATTTGATTGAAACCCTTGTCATTAAATCGAGAGTAATTGGTTGGTCGGGGCAAAGCTCAAGGGCTCTTTGACAGGATTTGTATGCCCCGTCGTAATCGCCTAACTCAAATAGTTTGTATGCGGTCATATGGTGATGTTGGGGATACGATGGATCGATCATCATTCGGCAGGAATTTTCGATGTGTAGTTTATTCTTTGTCGGCGTGCCGAATTTATCCAAGGCATAACCGTAATCGGAGGCTTTTATTTCCTTGTTTGCGGAATCGAAATCTATTATGTCCAATAATGAGGTTACCGTCTTTTCGATACTATAATTTTCAAACAGATATTTCCTGCCCCTTTCGGCGATTTTTTCACGCTCTTTTTCATTCTCAAGGTAGTAATTTATTTTATGCAGTAAATCATCGGGGTCGTTCGGTTTGAAATATGCCAAATGCTCTCCGCCAATAAACATCTCTTCATATTCAACCCCCTCCGATAGCATAAACCCTCCGCATCCAAGCACATCCATAACACGAAGGTTGACCTGAGAATGCGTGGTAAAATTAGCAAAATTTATATGGAGACAGATTTTGCTCCGATTTATAATCTTTACCTGCTCTTCAAGATTATAGCAGACGAAATGACGGACCTCGTATTTACTGTTTTCCGAGATATAATTCAAGAATTTTTCGCGTCGAGGGGACTTCGAGCCGATAAAGGATATATCGTATATTTTACCCTCATCAATTTTGCGATAAATATCCGAAGCTATTCGAACCGGATAAACATAGGAGACATTGGAGCAGTTTAAGTTTTTGAGCAATTGTATCGCTTTGGGTTCGTTATGGCCTTCCCATATAACATAATCGAAGACGGCGCCATTGTAGATAACTTCCCCTCGCCGAGCCTCCGCATCGGCATCATCCCCCCAGATGTATTCCCCATACCATAACATTGTGGGAACTTTCAGGGAGCGGATTAGATCGGGGTTAATCCATTCACCCCGATTGACTATTACCGCATCCACATCGAGCGAGGATAAAATAGCGCCGAGCCTATTGCGATCCCTTCGGTAATCGACGGGGACAACCTCCACGCCGATTCTTTCCATAGCGCGCTTAATCAGATGAGAATAATGATGGTTTTCCTCAAAGGGGGCGACTAAGGCTATTTTCCTACCCTTATGTCGGGAGGGTGAAGTTTGGGGTTGATAGTTATTCATTTATCATTACCCCGTTTTGGGTAAGGTTGTCAAAATTTTCAACGGCGAAAGATAATTTGAAAACGAGATCGTTGAAATTCCATAATCTACCGTAATTTACATCGAGTTTGGTTTCCATTTTTAATACCATTCCGCTGTTGTTTCGCTTAATTTTCTCTTTTATATTGGGCGTCAGGGTTATGGGGCTATTTTCGGGAAATCCATTTGCCCTTGAGAATTTTAGTTTGGCGTCGATAAATATATCGTATTTCTTCTCGTCTTTGTTTAGGAAGACATTTCCCCCGTTGGGTGTGATTGATGATAAATCGAAATTCGGTTTTCCCTTTATCACCAATTCCATA
>JALSTH010000015.1 GCA_026983835.1 Candidatus Zixiibacteriota bacterium
AGTCCGTATAATGTTGTCGGGGAGCTGACTGTTCCGACCGATTCCACTTTGATAATCGATCCCGGCGTGTCGGTGGTATTTCAAGGGCATCATAAATTTAATGTAAATGCATCGGCGACTTTGATTGCCGCCGGTACCGAAAGCGATTCGATTATCTTTACTGCGGCGGATACTTCCAAAGGTTGGTGGGGAATAAGATTTTTTTCTGTCAGCGACAGTTCATTAATTTCCTGCTGCCGTTTAGAACATGGAAAAGCCACGGGTACTAACTCCGATGATTATGGCGGCGCAATTTATTGCTATTATTCTAACCCAACCATAGACAACAATACCATCAGCAATAATCGTGCAGGTTTAGGAGGTGGAATTTACTGTTATTATTCTAATCCGAGCATCATCCATAACACTATCATAAATAATTCTGCCTCCAGAGCAGGCGCCATTTATTGCAATTATTCCGAGCCGGTGATAAGCAATAATATTATTAGCAATAATTCAAGCTATAGTGATGGCGGTGCTGTCTATTGCCTTTATTGCAGCCCCACCATAAACAATAATATCATCAGTAATAATTTGGCTATTGATGGTGGTGCGATTTGCTGCTTTAAGTCCTCTCCCACTATAAGCGATAATACGATAAACAACAATTCAGCCGATAGAGGTGGTGGGATTTACTGCTTTAATTTAGCTCCGAGTATAATTAAAAATACGATCAGGAATAATTCGGCCGATTTGTATGGTGGTGGAATTTACTGCAACGCTTCGGACCCGACCATAACCAACAATACAATCAGTAGTAATTGGGCGCCCAATGGCGCGGGAATTTGTTGCAATTGCTATTCGGGCCCGTCGATAAAAGATAATGATATTAGCTATAATTTAGCAACCTATTATGGAAGCGGGATTTATTGCTCCTATTCCTCTCCTTCCATAAGCCAAAACACAATCGGCAATAATTATTCGGCTTCTGGTGGTAGTGGGATTTATTGCTATGCTTCCTCTCCTTCAATAAGTGCTAATACTATTAGCAACAATTGGACAATGTATGGTAATGGCGGTGGAATTTACTGTTTCCATCATTCTAGCCCAGCCATAAACAATAATGCCATCAACAATAATTCAGCTAAATATTCTGGTGGCGGGATTTTCTGCAAATCGTCCAACCCGGCTATAGACTATAATACTATCAGTAATAATTTAGCTAATAGCGGAGGTGGTATCTATTGCAGCAATTATAATCATATCATATACAAAAATACTATCAACAATAATTCAGCTAAATATTCTGGTGGCGGGATTTTCTGCAAATCGTCCGACCCGACCATAAACGATAATACTATCAATAATAACTCAGCTAATAATTATGGGGGGGGAATTTTCTGCAATTCTTATTCTTACCCAATAGTGGTAAATACGATTCTTTGGGCCGACTCGGCCAGATCAGGGAATGAGATTCACCTAGATGTTGGGGGGGAAATAGATATAACTTACTCCGATATTCAGGGCGGATGGGAAGGTGAGGGGAATATCGATTGTAATCCTTATTTTTGCGATCCAGACAGCAACAATTTTTACCTTGCGGCGAATTCCTGTTGCCTTGGGGTTGGAATGGATGGTGATGATATTGGAGCTTTAGGAGAAGGATGCGAGGCACAATCGGTAGCCGAGGAAAATGAAACACCAATGCCCAATGAATATATCTTATCATCCAATTATCCAAATCCCTTTAATTCTTCGACGGAAATAAAATATGCTTTGGCGGAGAATTCGGAGGTTTGTCTCTCAGTTTATAATGTCTTGGGGGAAGAAGTTACGGAATTATTTTCAGGTAAACAACAGGCGGGATATCATTCAGTAATCTGGGATGCATTAGGGTATTCATCGGGAATATATTTCTATAAGTTAACAGTTGGAAATAAAGTCTTAACCAAACGGATGACACTGCTGAAGTAATATTTTATTCACATTCCATTTGCTTTTTTAGAAGCGCAGGCTTTCCGCCCGCCCAGCTTGTTTCTATAAAAAGATTATTACCTAACTTTTGGTATTGACATAAATTTGATTATTATTAAATTAGCATAATATTGGGAGACTCATCTTTGCAAGGTGTGGCTGATTTTTTGGTTATACCTTATTATGATAAATGCAATTGCCGGGACAAATAGTCAGTTAAAATGCAAATAATCCGTAATATACTCGACAAAGATTTTAATTTCAGTCTGCCGACAACCCTTACCATAGGTAATTTTGATGGCGTTCATCGCGGACATACGAGCATTATTGAGCGGATGCACGATTTATCTTCCAAGACGGGAACATTAACGGTGGTTGTGACTTTTGAACCGCACCCTGTTTCAGTTCTAACACCCGAAATACCAATTAAGCTTTTGAGCGTTGGGATTGAGAAAATCAAGCTGCTTGAAAAGAAAGATGTTTCCGCGACAGTTTTAATACCGTTCAATGCCGAATTATCACAAAATAGCGCGGAATGGTTCTTGAATGAAGTCCTTCTCAAGAAACTAAATGCCCGACATATTGTCATCGGCATAAATCACACTTTTGGCAAGGATAGGGAAGGGAATGTCGATTATTTGAAAAAACATACGCTATCGAAAGGGGTTGAATTATATGTTGTCGAACCGGTAATTGGAGATGGCACTATGGTTTCCAGCTCTACAGTCCGTTCCGAGTTGGAAAGGGGTGATTTTGAAAAGGCGATAGAGATGCTTGGCCATAGTTATCCGCTGTTTGGAAAAGTGATTTCCGGAATGGGAATAGGGAAAACTTTGGGATACCCGACTATAAATATCGAAGTCGATAAACGGAAACTTCTTCCGCCTTCCGGCGTTTATGCTTGTATGGTTTCACATAAAAATCAGGAGATAGGGGGAATGCTATATGTCGGAACCAGACCTACATTCGGGGGAACGGAGAAGGCGGTGGAGATATCCTGCTTTTGCTCTTTGGATGTCTCAATTGGGGATGATATCGAGGCTTATGTCTTGAAGCGTTTCAGGGATGATAGGAAATTCGGGTCGAAAGATGAGCTTGTAAATCAACTGAAAAGGGACGAAGAAGAAATTGCATCATATTTAATGAGGAATAAAATTAGATTGACAATAAGTTAAATAATTTGTATACATATAGTTTAATTATATTTTTTAATGGGGTATATTAACTTAATAGGAGAAAGAGTTGCCGTTACCAAAAGAGAAGAAAGAGGAAATTGTTAAGGAATACCAACTGCACGAAAAGGATACCGGTTCCACTGAAGTGCAGGTTGCTCTGCTTACCGACAGGATAAAGGATTTAACGGATCATCTTAGGGGGCATAAAAAAGATCACCATTCGCGCCGAGGTTTGCTTAAAATGGTTGGTAGGCGCAGAAGATTATTGGATTATTTGAAAGCTACCGATATAGAAGCTTACAGGGCACTTATCGATAAGTTAGGCCTCCGCCGATAGTAACTTTTGATTTACCGCGAAATTGATATTGAGGAAATTTATGATTGAAAAGGTGAAAACTACAATTAATGGGAACATCCTGTCAATAGAAACCGGAAGAGTTGCCAAGCAGGCAAATGGTTCTGCTTGGGTACAATTCGGTGAAACAGTTATTTTGGCTGCCGCAGTGGAAGCCGAGCCGAGAAACGAAGAACAGGATTTTCTCCCATTGACAATTGATTATAGAGAAAAGGCGTATGCCGCAGGTAAAATACCCGGTGGTTTTTTCAAAAGGGAGGGCAGGCCTTCGGAGAAAGAAATACTTTCGGCGAGGCTTACCGATAGGCCTTTGAGGCCCCTTTTTCCGGAGGGGTATAATCACGAGATTCAAGTTCAAATTATTACTTTATCATCCGATCAGGAAAACGATGGGGATGTATTAGGTATCGTCGGTGCTTCGGCTGCCTTATCCATATCGGATATACCGTTTTATACTCCGGTGGCTGCTGTTCGGGTTGGCAGAATAAACGGTGAATTTATCGCCAACCCCACTTTTAGCCAACTTGATGATTCTGACATAAATATGATTGTTGCGGGGACCCGCGAATATATAAATATGGTGGAAGGCGGAACGAGGGAAATTCGCGAGGAAGATTTAGTGGAGGGTCTTAAATTTGCCCATAAAGAGATTATCAAAATAATAGATATCATCGATGAGTTGAAAACTAAATGCGGAAAACCGAAAAAGGAGTTTTTGCCGCCTAAGCCGCCTGAAGGATTATTGGAAGCTGTCACCGATATGTCAAAGGATAAGGTTTTGGAGGCTGATAAGATAAAGGACAAGGCGGAGCATTCCGAAGCCATCAAAGCCATCAAGGAAGAAGTTATCGAGAAACTCGAAGAGCGATTTCCCGAATGCGAAAGAAAAATAGAAGCGATTATAAAGGATATCGAGAAGGCTGATATGCGCCGAATGATATTGGAGGAAGAAAAGCGGATGGATGGGAGGGGATTAAGCGATATCCGAGAAATCACCTGTGAGATAGGGGTTTTGCCGCGGACTCACGGATCAGCCCTGTTTACGCGTGGTCAAACCCAAGCGTTGGTTGCTGTGACTCTCGGCACAAAGATGGATGAGCAAAAGATAGATGATTTGGAAGGGGAGACATTCAAAAGCTTTATGCTCCATTATAATTTTCCTCCGTTCTGCGTCGGGGAGGTTAGGCCCATAAGGGGTCCCGGTAGAAGGGAGATAGGGCATGGCGCTCTTGCCGAAAGGGCTATTGAACCGGTTATCCCGACAGAATCAAGTTTTCCATACACCATAAGAATTGTCTCCGATATTTTGGAGTCGAATGGCTCTTCCTCGATGGCTACCGTTTGCGGTGGCAGTTTGAGTTTAATGGATGCCGGGGTCCCTATAAAATCTCCTGTGGCCGGTATTGCTATGGGTTTGATCAAAGAGGGTGATAATTATAAGATCCTCACGGATATTTTAGGTATAGAGGATCATTTGGGAGATATGGACTTTAAGGTTACCGGCACACGCGAAGGTATCACTGCTTTCCAGATGGATGTAAAAATTGCCGGGATCGGTTTCGAAATTATTGAAGAGGCGTTGGAGAGAACGAAAAAAGCGAGACTCTATGTCCTTGATATTATGGAAAAGGCGATTTCAGAACCGCGAAGCGAATTATCTCCATATGCTCCGAGAATTCTATTTCTAAAGGTTAAGCAGGATAAAATCGGAGAGATCATTGGCCCGGGAGGAAAGATTATTCGTGGAATAACCGAACAGACGGGTGCGAAAATCGAAATCGATGACGATGGCACCGTATTAATCGCAGCTGTCGATCAGAAAGCTGCCGAAGCAGCCAAGAAGATGATTGAAGCGATAGTCGAAGAACCGGAAATCGGAAAAACATATTTGGGAATTGTTAAGGCGACTACCAATTTCGGGGCTTTCGTAGAGATATTGCCGGGAACCGAAGGCTTGGTTCATATTTCCGAATTGGAAAATTATCGAGTCAATAAAGTCGAGGATGTTTGTAAAGTCGGAGACAAATTCTTGGTTAAAGTGCTAAACATCGACCCCGCGGGTAAAATTAAGCTTTCCAAGAAACAAGCGGTTCCGTCCGAAGTTGATCATAAGTCGAAATAATCCGTTATATTTTAAGTTAATGAATCAGCCGATTGAGAATCTTGGAAAGGTTTTTATCGGCTGTTTTATTATTTATTTCGCCGCTCTAACAATATTATAATATTTTGCAATGTTGACAATGGAGTATAGATTTGGAAACTGAATTTAATAGATCCGTTTTAGATAATGGTATCAGAGTTTTATCCGAGACGGTGCCATCGGTTCGTTCCGTTTCGATCGGTGCTTGGGTCGATGTTGGTAGCAGAGACGAACCCAAAGACATAAATGGGATATCGCATTTTATCGAGCATATGGTTTTCAAAGGAACAACCAATAGAACCGCTCTTGAAATTGCGGAATCGTTGGAGTCCGTAGGCGGAAATCTTAACGCCTTCACCAGCCGGGAGCAAACCTGCTTTTATGCGAAAATATTGGATGAACATCTGCCTAAGGCTGTCGATGTTATCTCCGATTTGCTACTAAATCCTCTCTTTAAGGAAGATGATATCGAAAAGGAAAAGAAGGTCGTTATCGAGGAAATTCAAGATGTGCAGGACAACCCATCCGATTTAATACACGATATTTTTGCTAAAACGATTTGGGGGAGTAATCCCATAGCAAATCCCATAATGGGGAATAAGGAGACCGTCAATGCGCTTACTCGCCAAAAGCTATTTAATTATATGGCGAAACATTATTTTCCCAAAAGGACAATAGTTGCTGCCAGCGGGAATTTGGAACATAAAAAACTCTTGGAATTAGTGGAAACCAAATTCGAATATAAGGGTGATGTTGATGGCGTGAATAGTGACAGGATCAGTCCAAATGTCTCCTCGCGAATAAATCGGCAGGAAAAGGATATAGGGCAGGTGCATATAAGTTTAGGATTCCCAACTATTGAGTTTAAGGATAAGCGTCGAATCGCGCTGTTAATTCTAAACACCATTTTAGGCGGCGGTATGAGCTCAAGACTATTCCAAACGGTACGCGAAAAGGAAGGATTGGTTTATACTATTTATTCATTTTTGGATTTCTTTACTCGCGAGGGATTAATAGGGTTTTATTTTGCTACCTCAACAGGTCAGGTTGCAAAGACTCTTGAGCTGGTTTATAAGGTATTTAACGAAATAAAGGGAGATAGTATCTCCGAACAGGAGCTTTACTATGCAAAATCTCAACTGAAAGGGAATCTTGTTTTGGGATTGGAGAACACATCCAATCGTATGAACAGAATTGCCCGTCATGAGATATTGTTGGGCAGGTTTATCAGCATTGATGAAACAATCGCTTCAATAGACAAAGCCGGCAGAGATGAAATAATCGACATCGCGAATTATGTCCTGGATCCCAACAGGATGAATTTGGCTTCTTTGGGCCCCGCCGATGAATCGGAATTAATTCCATTCCACTGATATTATGATACCTCTAGCGTTTCATAAAGTAAATAATAGACTTGAATGGGGGTTGACATGGAATACTATCGGAGGCTTTAGGCGTATTGTAGAATATTTGGAGCGTATCGATTATTCCTGCCCGCAAGAGCAATTCGAAATTTCCTTTGATGATGGCTATGAATCCGTTTATACCAATGCCTTCCCTATCCTTAAAAATAAGCACTTAAGGGCGATGGTTTTTGTGGTTGTCGGTTATATAGGGAAGAAATCCGATTGGGATATATATCCGGGTTCAGACAAATTTTCTCATCTTTCGAAGCATCAATTGATGGACCTTCATAATAACGGTATCCTAATCGGCTCGCATACAATGAACCATAAGAGCTTGATCTCGCTGGATAAAAAGCGTTTGATATATGAATTATCCGAGTCGAAAAAGGTGTTGGAGGATATTTTCGGCGAACCGATTGAGTCGATAAGTTACCCATTCGGCAGATATAATAAGCGAGTTATGGATACCGCTGTTGAGTGTGGTTATAAATATGGATATACTTTTTTCAAGAATAATCTGCCGATAGGTGTCGATGACCATAAAGACGATTATTCCGATATGTCAAGGCAGAGGGTACCTATTTATTTATTTGACACGCCCCTGTCGATTATGTTAAAATGGAGCAAATTTGGAGGATTGGAAAGATTAAAAGGGAAAATTATTAAGAGTTATAATATATATTCCGGTTTGTTAGGAAAAAATCGAGAGACGAAATGAAGCGCTTTTTATTAAAATGGTTTGTCAATACGATTGCGGTTGCTTTCGTTGTAAAAATACTACCCGGGGTTTATGCCGATTCTTTTGGCGCGCTTCTGATGACAAGTTTGTTTTTAGGGGTATTTGGACCCCTTTTAAGGATCGTTTTGATTTTCTTCACTTTGCCTTTGTTTATTTTAAGCCTCGGGTTGATTTATTTCATCATAAACGGTTTCATCCTATATATAGCCTCCGTATTAATTCCGGGATTTACCATAAGTTCATTCTGGGGAGCGGTTTTGGCATCTTTGATAATCAGCCTGATGATAACCTTAATTAACTGGTTTATAAAAGACGATAATAACCCCAAAATAATTGTATATCGCTGAGGTCTAATTGTATGAATTGGGTTTATATTAAGGATTTCAAAGAACATATCGGCGAAGAAATCACCGTGAAGGGTTGGATTTATAATAAGCGAAAAGGTGGTAAAATCAGATTTTTGCTGGTAAGAGATGGAACCGGTATTGTCCAATGTGTTATGTCGAAAGCGGAATTGCCGGAGGAGGAATGGGGGAAGTTTTCCATACTAACTCAAGAATCTTCCCTGGAGGTCAACGGCAAACTGCGTGCGGAACAACGAGCTCCCGGTGGTTATGAATTGGATGTGGAAAGTATAAACATCGTCCAAATTGCTGATGGTTATCCGATTACTCCGAAAGAGCATGGTGTCGATTTCCTTTTGGACAATCGTCATCTTTGGCTTCGGTCCCGGCGGCAGCATAACATAATGTTAATTCGCAATGAAATAGCGAAAGCCATTCGGGATTATTTTTACGATAATGATTTTATTTTAATTGATACGCCGCTGATCACCGGTTCGATAGGGGAGACCGCTTCGACTTTATTTGAAACCAAATATTATGATTTCGGGACTGCCTATTTGGCGCAAACCGGGCAATTATATCTTGAAGCGGCCTGCATGGCGTTTGGAAAGGTCTATGGTTTCGGGCCATCGTTTCGAGCGGAAAAATCAAAAACCCGTCGGCACCTTTCGGAGTATTGGCACATAGAGGGTGAGATTGCTTTTTGCGATAATAACGCAAACATCGATCTTCAAGAGGACTTGGTCGTATATATACTTGAACGGGTTTTGGAGAAATGCCGACCGCAATTGGAAGCTATTGACAGGGATATATCGGCACTCGAAAAGGTGAAAAAGCCTTTTTATCGGTTTTCTTATGATGAAACCATAAAAATACTTCAGGAATTGGGTAGTGACATCAAATGGGGTGATGACCTTGGCGGCGGCGATGAAACGATTTTGACGAAGCAATATGATAAGCCCATTTTTGTTATGAATTATCCCGTGAAAGCCAAGGCTTTTTATATGAAAAGGAACCCCGATAACCCGCAAACGGTCCTTTGCTCGGATTTGCTGGCACCCGAAGGATATGGCGAAATAATCGGTGCCTCGCAAAGGGAAGATGATTTTGATCTTTTGTTGCAAAGGATTAAGGAGGAGAACCTCCCCGAAGAGGCATACGATTGGTATTTGGATTTACGGAAATACGGATCCGTCCCTCATTCGGGCTTCGGGCTTGGTTTGGAGCGTACGGTGACTTGGATATGCGGATTGAAGCATGTCAGGGAATCTATTCCATTTCCAAGGATGCTTTATCGCTTATATCCTTAATCGAATATTCCTCAACTTACATTTAGAAAAAAATAAGGCGTAGTAATTATGAATACAGCAAAAATACATAAACAATACCCCTTTGATGAAATAGAGCCCAAGTGGCGGGCGTTTTGGGAAAAAAATAAAGTTTATCAAACGGATCTCTCAAAAACGGAAAATAAATTATACTGTCTGATGATGTTTATCTACCCCTCCGGGGATAAGATGCATATCGGGCATTGGTATAATTATGGATTGACGGATAGTTGGGCGAGATTGAAGAGGTTGCAGGGATACAATGTCTTCGAGCCGATGGGATATGATGCTTTCGGTTTGCCTGCTGAAAATTATGCGCTGAAAACCGGAGTCCATCCTGCGAAATCGACGCAGGACAATATCGATTATATTCGGAAACAACTAAAAGAAATAGGGGCGATGTTTGATTGGTCGAAGGAGTTGGCGACTACCGATCCCAAATATTACAAATGGACACAGTGGATATTCCTTAAACTTTTTGAAAATAATTTGGCATATCGCCGTAAAGCTCCGGTTAATTGGTGCAATTCCTGCCAAACCGTTTTAGCCAATGAGCAGGTTGTCGATGGGAAATGCGAGCGATGCGGCAATGAGGTTACCCATAAGGACTTGGCGCAGTGGTTTTTCAAAATAACCGATTACGCTGACAGATTATTGGAAGGACATAAGCACCTCGACTGGCCTAACAAAACTATCGTTATGCAGAAAAATTGGATAGGTCGATCCGAAGGATGCGAAATTGTTTTTAGAGAGGCTTCCACAGGCACGGATATCCCCGTTTTTACCACGAGGGCGGATACTATCTTTGGTGTTACTTATTTGGTTTTGGCACCGGAGCATCCGCTGATTAAAAAAATCACTGCTCCCGAAAATATGGATGATATAGAAGCATATATCGACTTCGCCCGTAAACAATCCGAAATAGAGAGGACCTCCACGGTAAAAGAAAAAACAGGAGTTTTCACCGGTGCTTATGCGGAAAACCCCATTAACGGCGAAAAAGTGCCTATCTGGATCGCGGATTATGTTTTATTAAGTTATGGAACCGGCGCCGTTATGGCTGTTCCGGCGCACGATCAACGGGATTTCGAGTTCGCGAGTAAATTCAATCTTCCAATTCGCGAAGTTATTATTCCTATTAATGGCGAGCCCATAGGGAAATTGAAAGAAGCCTATACCGAATACGGACAAATGTTCAATTCAAACAAATTCAATGGCTTACCATCCAAAGAGGGAATAAAAAAGGTCGCCGATTACTTAAAAGGTATCGGCAGGGGGGGGGAAAAGGTAAATTACAGGTTGAGGGATTGGCTCGTATCCCGCCAAAGGTATTGGGGGGTTCCGATTCCCATAATCAATTGTCCCCATTGCGGATATGTCGCTGTACCTGAAAAGGAATTACCCGTTCTACTGCCGAATGTCGATGATTTCAGGCCTACCGGAGATGGGAGATCTCCCTTAGCGAGAGCTAAAAAGTTCGTACATACTACTTGTCCGAAATGCGGACGGGATGCCGAGCGGGAAACCGAAACGATGGATACATTTGTAGATTCGAGTTGGTACCATTTAAGGTTTTTGGATACCGATTATTCGGAAGGTCCTTTTAATCGTGAATTGGTTAAAAAGTGGATGCCGGTAGATAGATATGTCGGAGGAGCGGAACACGCTGTTATGCATTTAATGTATGCCCGATTTATCAATATGGTTTTAAAGGATTTAGGGTATGTTGATTTTGAGGAACCTTATCCCGTTTTAAGGCATCAGGGAATCATAACAAAAAGCGGCGCCAAAATGTCCAAATCAATCGGTAATGTGGTTATTCCGGATGAATATATTCGGCTTTATGGCTCGGATACTTTTAGGATGTATTTGATGTTTATGGGCGATTATGAGGAAGGAGGCGATTGGGACGATTCGGGGATAAACGGGATATCAAGGTTTTTGGGAAGGGTATGGCGGTTGATCGATGGTAACTGTAACGGAATGAGTAACAAGGTGTTTCCCCATTTCTCTAAAGATAACCTTAAGGGGATGGATAGGGAATTATACATCAAGTTAAATCAAACCATTAAAAGAGTTGCCGAACATATTGATTCTCTTAAATATAATACCGCAATTGCCGCTTTAATGGAGTTGGTTAATCTATTCTACAAGTATCTGGAGAGCGAAAAGCCCGGTGATGTCTTTTATTTTGCCATTAAGAACCTAATTTGGTTGCTTGCTCCCCTTGCTCCTCATTTGTCGGAGGAGTTTTATCATCGAGCCGGGTATAACGGATCGATATTTGATACTTCATTTCCCGAATATGATGAGGAGGCAACAATCGAGGATACTATTACGATGGTTGTGCAGATAAACGGGAAGGTTCGCGGATCTTTTGAGGTGGAAAGAGGAATATCTCAAAGCGATTTTGAAAGAGTTGCTTATAATGATGATAAAATAAAAAACTACTTAAAGGATAGAGAAATCCTGAAAAGTATTTTTGTTGAAAATAGATTATTAAATATCGTCGCTAAATAGAAAAAAGCTTTGCTATTCGGAATTAAGCCCGTTCTCATCTGTTGTGGACGGGTTTATTTTATTGTTGGATATGGTGGTGGTGGATTTAGCAAAAACAACTTCCTTCGGTCTTGTTCCGAACAGTGTTGTAATAGCGGCCCCGAAGGCGATAGGGAAGACGAAAAAAGCTAAAAATAAGGAACCTATGGCGATTAATATATTTCCAAAAGTGCTTGTAAAACTCCAAAATGATGCAAGAAATATTCCTAATAGGGGAATTGCCAAGCATATTGCCCCACCAACTAAAACTTCCAAAATCGGAGTTTTTTCAGGGACATTGGTCAATTCGAGAAACTTTACTCCAATAATTGCGCTGAGCGCGGTAAATCCCAAAATTGCGGCTGCTACAATAGCAAGAGGAAGGATAAGAATTGCAACGGGAATACCAATGATTGTAATCAGCAAGATAATGAAAACAAAAGGTATGGCGAATATATAAAGATACCCTAACAATAAAGATTTTAAGGTTTTTTGCGCAATTTCCCTTTTAACATTTGCTACTTTATTTGGCGCCAAAGAGATAAGTACCACCGCGAATAACATTATCGCTATAAGCAAGGAGATTTGGAGTGTAAAAACTTGGAAATGGGGACGCCCCAAAGATACCGCAGGGGTTTCAACTTTATCGCCACCGATAACCGCTCCCGGCTCCTTTTCCACTTTACCCCCTATGGAGGAAACATCGCCGTTAATTCTCCCTGTTGATGTAACCAATACATCGCCGTCGATAGCAACAACATCCCCCTTCACAAATCCTTTAATAATTATATCGGATCCTATTACGGTGATATTGCCATCTACCACCTCATCGTCCCGTATAACTACATCGGAACCAATCCTGAAAATATCTCCGCTTTTCCCTCCTACGGAAACCTTTAATTTATGTGTTTTGTTTGTTTTGTTCCTGCCGAAATCCGATTCGTTAGGAACTTCATTGTTCATATCGGAGCTGGTCGAAATATATGACCTTTTGCGGGTGAGATCGAAAGTATATGTTTTCCCGCCATCGGTTGTTAATTCAATTTTTCCTCCCTCGATTGTCAACTCTTCGATGGTCGGTCCCTTTGAAAGGAAATCATCCAGAACATCATACGACTCCTGATTTCCGCCTTCATTTCCCAAGAAAGCCTCGTCGGTCGATGCCTTAATCCTATGTCTCAAAGGCACAAGCAACAAGGTGAATATGAAAAAAGAAGCAATGATATAAAATATTGCCAAAGAATTTTTCTTCCGATAATATTTTTTATTAATATTCTTCAATTGAAATATCTCCTGATGAGCTGCGGGCGAATAACTTGGCTCCACCGCCTCTATAGGAGCCGGAGCAGGTTTTCGGGGATGATTCGGTAATTTCAGTACTGATGTCGGTGTTTTTATCTCCCAAATTTACATTGATATCGCCACTTGATGATTTAACCATAAAGTCAACAGCGCATTTCTTTTTCAAACGTATTCCGATATCGCCCGATGATGATTCAAAAGCCAAGGATTGATGGCTGTCTGTGGACCGGATTTTCGCGGATATATCTCCGGAGACGGTCTTGAAAATTATCTGGCCTGAAATATCGGAACTTTCAATATCTCCCGACGAACACTGCGCATTTACAGATCCGATTAAGCCATAGATTCGAATATCCCCCGATGAGACAACAATCTTTGTATCCCCCCTGATATCATTCAGCGCTATATCCGAACTGGAACCCTTTATATCCAAATTTCCGATTTGGTTTGAGATGTTGACATCGCCTGATGATAATTTAGCCCTTACATTCTCTTTGTGTTTATCCATAACTAAATCTGAGGATTCGCCCATTATATCGACTGGGCCGCTGTAATCTACTATAGATATGTCGGCTGAGTTTGAATTTATGTTTAATTTCAATCCCGATGGAACCGCGACAGTTAATATGACACTTACTCTAGTTAAATCTCCTTTTAGGATATTAAATAAATCCTTTTTTGAAGGAAAACCGATATTGGCATTTATGCTTATACCCCTTTTATCTTTGATTAGCTCCACTTTGATTTTATCAGCGGCGGTCTTTGCAGCTTTTTCGGATCCGGCTTTTATAATCTTCGCATATTTGATACGGATTCTATTGTCATCCTCAGACTTTATAATTTTTATCTCACCGGATTCCGAATTGATGTTGATACTTTCAATTCCGCTGCGATCAAAATCTTTCATACCCTTAAAAGAGTATTTTTTCGCGGAAACGGTATTCGATATTAAAAACAAAGCCATCAATATCGTTATAATAATCGATAGGGTTTTCTTCATCATATTACCTCCATCCTTTTAATTTCTTTTTTAACAACTCCCTCGCCCTGAAAATCCGTGCCTTTATCGTTCCCAAAGGAAGCTGAAGGTAATCGGCAATATCCTCATAGCTAAGGTTTTGCTGATGCCTTAGCGCAATGACTTCCTTATATTTCGGTGGAAGGGAATCAATAGCTTCTTTAATCGTCTTTTTGGTTATTTTATAACGATAATCGCGTTCGGGATTATGCCTATAATCCGGAAGCTCAACGGCGACCTGCCCCTTTTTCGTTTCTATAGGTCTGTCCAGCGAGTATGAATTAAGCTTCCTTTTCCGTAAATGGTCGATTGAATTATTGGCGGCTATCTTGTATAACCAAGTGCTGAAACGAAATTCAAAGCGATAACTTTTCAAAGAGCTGAAGGCTTTTATAAATGTCTCCTGAACCAAATCCTTTACTTCCTCAGGACTTCGAACTATTTGGGAGACTATGTAATTTACCGCACCGCGGTGTGCATCGAAAAGTTCACGGTATGCCTGCTGATTGCCGGCTAAGGCTGACTCTATAAGTTCCCGCTCTTTTTCTTTACTCAAAAGCCTTACTACCTGATTTACGATTTCCCGAATCGAAAGTTGCAATTAATATTAACACAAAATAGATTTAGATAATACTTTTAACAAACAGTTTTTTTATTTAATGGATATATAACCTAACTAATCATTTATTCGATTGCCTCTAATATGGAAATTGTTTCGACAACCGCTATTACAATAATGGAGCATCGAGAGGAGAATAATATAATAGGAATTAAATACTATTTTATAAACAGCATCCTTCTAACCAATTTTTGACCATTTGCATTAAGCCTGTAAAAATATATTCCGGAGGAATATGATCTCGCATCCCAACTTACGCTATGGTATCCTTCAACTTGATCCGCATTAATCAATGTCTCGATCCTTTCTCCCTGCAGATTGAAAATATCAAGGACAACATTTGCTTTTTCGGGAAGGTAGTAGCCTATTTTAGTTACGGAGTTGAATCCATTGGGATAATTTGGAAATAATTTCGGCTCGGTATCTATTTGGTTTCCCGAGTCATCATCTTCATAGTCGGACCCGGAATCATCTCCATATAATTTGTTTGTAAACTCCCTCATCCTCCTTGCCAATGGGGTGTATCGCCTCCTTGGACCCTCATCGTATAGGCGGCATAAATTAACTTGATTCGTCCACGCTTTCTTGAGCAAATCGTCCACCCAATCATCGGGCGAAATATCTGATTGGGGTGTAATGGATTGCGATTGTATGGTTAGGGGTACCGGAATTCGCGGCTTTACAAAGGAAGCAAACCAGTGAACTATCGAGGCTCCATTTTCAACTAATGGTACGACCCTTTTATTAAATTCATCCACTTTGTGGAATTCAAGAGAGACTTCATTTTCCGGTAATGCTAAATTTTCCGGTTCGTAATACCTTGTCCAATTATATAATGAATCAACTATTTCGTCCAAGGATAGAGCATTAATTCTCATTTCAATCAATTTGTCTCGTATCGTTTTTTCTGTGTCTGCCGGGCAAATGGAATCGGCGGGGAACACTATTTCGGGACCGGAAGTTTCCAAGATGGATAAATCTACATTCCTTGCAGAACAAAAAGCCACCCCTCCATCAGCGATAAATTCCATTGATGAAATAGATTGGATTGTCCCATATATATGGAAATCCAAAGCGTCGATGAGATCGTTTTGATTTCCGGGAGGGACAGCAAGGTTAATGACTGAATCTACAAAAGGAGCCGAAGTATTGATCCCGGCAAAAGCCCCATAAATTATATATGCATCGGGATTTGCTGCCTTAATGTTTGAGGCGGCTAACATACACTGGTCAACATAGTCATCTGGGCTACTACGCCAATTCGGTCCGGTAGTTGAATCCGACCAACCGATATTTGGTTCATTATGTAGGACAAAATATTTTACTCTACCCTTTAGGACTTTAGCAACATTAAAGCACATTTCGGCAAAATCATTTCTATATTGATCCGCTACTTTATATGTCTCGTGAGCCCCTCCGAACGGTATTTCACTGGAGTCATCCATTTTCCCGGGATTCCAAAAGTTGATTACGAAAATAGGTGAAACGCTTTTGGGCACATAGGAATTCAATGTGTCCAGAATTATACTATAATCATACGGAGGATTTTGCAAAAGATAATCTATGTAATTCCAGAATATGCTAAAACGGAAGGACCTTATCCCGGTTGAATCCACGAATTCCTGATCAATCTTTTCCTGAACATTATAATTATAATTATAACAAGTACCTATTAGAGGAAGAGAATAGTTATTAGCATAGGAGACGAGAAATGGCGTAATCAGCATTATAAACCATATAACAACTGATGTAATTTTTCTGCCCATAACACCCCCTTTATATATAGATTCATTGGAGGGAGAATCAAAATCCAGCTTTCAAAAGCCTATTAGACAATTTCTAATTATATCATTTTACCCCCCACTATATCGCCAATTATAATATCGGTTAAAGAATGATTTGCTTAAATCTCTTCCTTGTTTGTGGTTTGGTATGCGCTCAATTGACTTAATTTTGAGCAATCTGAATTTCGTTTTTGGGGTTTTTACATTAAAACCTGAATCATAGGAGGGACAGGTGAGATTAAATTTGGTTTTCTTGATTTGAGCTCAAATTTGGTTTTTGTTTTTGCTGAAGTTGGGAACCGATTATCACGCCATCTTTCAGGCTTACAAGGCGAAGAGCGCTTTTGGCTATTTGGCGATCATGGGTAATCATCACAATTGTTGAGCCGTTCCGGTGCAAATTTGTAAAAATTTCAATAATTGAATTGCCGGCGATAGTATCGAGGTTTCCCGTGGGCTCATCGGCTAAAATAATGGAAGGGTTGTTAGCCAGCGAGCGTGCGATGGCGACCCTTTGCATCTCTCCGCCGGAGAGCTCGGTTGGTTTGTGATCGGCTCTATCTTTGAGACCCACATCTTTTAGTAAATCCATCACAATGGTGCGACGTTTCTTGTTGGATACTCCGGAGAATATCAATGGAAGTTCCACATTCTCATAAGCCGTCGCATAAGGTAGGAGATTGAAATTTTGGAATATGAAACCTATTTTCCTATTTCTAATTTCAGCTAATTTGTTTGGATTAAAGGAACTTACTTTTTCGTTATCCAAAAAGTATTCCCCTTCGGTGGGGGTATCCAGACATCCCATAATATTCATTAATGTGGATTTTCCAGAGCCCGAAGGTCCGATGACGGCTACAAATTCGTTCTCTTCGATGTCAAGGTCTATTCCCCTTAGAGCTTCTACTGATACTTTGCCGGTTTTGTATATCTTCTTAAGACCGCGCATACTGATAATCGGCATATTATTTATCCTTTCCAACCTTAAGAAATAATTATATGGGGAATCCTATTCATATCTTAATGATTCCGCCGGATTTATCTTTGCTGCTTTTCTCGAAGGGAAAAAGCCGGACCAGAAAGCAATCATCCCTAAAACTATTACGGTTGCTAAGGCGATGTTAACCGACAATGTCGGTTTCCCCAAAAATATGAGAGCTTCATTTTCAATATTAATCCCCCGAAGTATCTTAATTATTATTCCGGAAATCAGAAACCCCAAGGCGCCTCCAATAAACGAAATCGATACCGATTCGAAAATGAATTCCCAAAGGATATATTTTGCTTTCGCCCCTAACGCCATTTTCACACCAATCTCTTTGGTTCGCCGCCGCACCGTAACATACATTATGTTGGCTACACCTACCCCGGCTACCAATAAGGTCAACCCGCCGATGATACCCAAGAATATTTGTATCCCCAATAATATATTTCTCATTATCTTTTGATTTTCTATCGTATCCCAGACGGATAAAGCTTGTTTATCCTCAGGATCAAATTTATATTTGCCGCCAAAAATCCTGTATAGCTCCTTTTGTGCCGATTCCGAATATTCCACCTTTTTAGGTTTATAAATAATGTTGCTGAGGTAAAGCCTGCCGATAAGCGTTTGGAAGGTTGTTAATGGAATAATTACTTTCTCGTTATCGGGACCTGAATACATATTGGTTTGATTTTTATCCACCATAACGCCAATTACCGTAAAAGGTATGCCCTTAATCATAATTTGTTTTCCAATAGGGCTTTCGTCGGCAAATAAATCTTTTGCTATTTTATGTCCCAAAAATACTACGCGACGCTTGAAATCCATATCTTCCTGATTGAAAAACCTACCTCCCATTTCCGGGATAAAGTTTCGAAGGTCTAAATATGAAGGGGTGACACCTGCCAATTGCTGGTCAACCATCTTATCCTTATATTGTACATTCGATCGCCAGATCAAATATTCTCCGCCGACCTCGCCTATAAAGTCCGTTCGGTTTTTAAGGAAATCTATATCTTCCGGTTTGAATTGGATATATTTGCCGGGAGGGAGGCCTTTGAATGGTTTGGATGTTCGTGCCCCCCATACTATTACAATTCCTTTTCCCAACGAATTACTTCCTCTTTCGATCTGAAGTTTTAACCCTTCACCAAAAGCGAGAAGGAGAATAATTGATACGGTTCCCCAGGCTATCGCCATTACGGTCAGGAAGATTTTCTTTCTTTGTTTTTTGAAATCGGATAGATAAAGTTTAAGAAGGATGATAGTTTTTTTCATAGCCTAAGCGCCTCGACAGGATTTAGCTTTGCAGCCCGCCGAGCAGGGAAATAACCGGAGATAAAGCCGATTATCCCCAATAAACCCGTAGCTATCGCAGCTATCTGAAATGAGATTATCGGGTCACCCACATACTCTCCGAAATTCAGCAAGGGGAATAATCGTACTACCAACCCGGAAAAGAGCAACCCCAACGCTCCGCCCATAATCGTCAGCAACAGGGTTTCCGACACCAATTGCCAAAGTATATAGGAAGGTTTTGCGCCCAATGCCATTTTTATACCTATCTCTTTGGTGCGTTCCTCGATAACGGCGTTCATTATGTTGGAAACTCCGATCCCTCCCACTACTAATGTCAGTACTCCAACAATTCCCAAAAAAACATTCATTCCCAAAAATAAATCATTGAAGAAGCGTTCGTTTTCGGCGGTGTCCCATACCCAGAGCGCATTTTTATCGGTTGGATCGAAGTGATATTTGTGTCCCAGAACTTCATATATTTTTGAAGTTACTTCTTTTGATTTATCGGGATTTCGCAGTTTAACCACTATGTTGTTGAGATATTTATGATTATACATTGCCTGAAAAGTTGTATAAGGGATGAAGGTCTTCCTTTTGTCGGAGCCTGAATATGACGAGTTCTGCATTTTCTCAATCATTTCGCCGACAACGGTGAAAGGAACGAAATCGAGAAATATGGTCTTGCCAATAGGATTCTCATCACCGAAGAGTTCCTGTTTCAACTCGTTCCCGATAAAAGCCACCCTTCTTTTATTTATTACATCATCGCGATTGATACATCTTCCCCCGGGTTTAGGTATTAAATTTCTCATTTCGCCGTATTCCTCGTTGCCGGAACTTACCTGCCCGACGAAAACCTTGTTCCTATATTTGACGGTGGTGGACCAATTCGAATACTCGGGGGAAGCCAATGAAATCTCTGGTATTTGCTTTTTTATGTATTCAGCATCTTGCTCCCTGAGTCCTATCCAACGACCTTTTGGAATACCGGCAAAGGGTTTGCTTGTTGTCCCTCCCCAAATAATCATTATTGCTTCGCCCATACCGTGTTGATTCTTGATTTGCGCATTTTTTAATCCGGTTGCAAAGGCGAGTAATAATATGATGGCTGCCGTTCCCCACATAATCCCAAAGGTCGTTAATGCTGTGCGGAGTTTTTGTCCCTTCAAGTCTCGATAGAATTGACTAAAGAAAAGTAGTAAGCGCATCTGATTATTTTATTTCTTTGGGAGGTCTTTCGACGACCAGAGCTCCTTCTTTCAACCCGCCTTTAACTTCAACACTCAAACCGTCCGACAACCCTGTCTTGATATATTTTTTTTCGATTGAATTTTCATCGGTCGTATCCGGCATCACTTCCACATAGGTGGAATCACCCTCATAATGAACGAGCCGTTCGGGGATTGTCAATATATCTTCCTTCTTATTAATAACTATTTCCGCGTTTGCCGAATAACCCGCGCGCAGATTTATTTTCCCGTATTCGGTTATTTTAATCCAAACATCGAATAATATCGTATTTTCTTTTTTACGAGCCTTGGGAGATATTTTGTATAACAATCCCTCTATCTTCTTTCCCGGGAGAGCCCCTATTTTAATAATAGCC
>JALSTH010000016.1 GCA_026983835.1 Candidatus Zixiibacteriota bacterium
CGGGGATGGTTGGGATACCGATAAGCTTTTCGATGGTTTGGGGGAAAAATTCAAAATCGGGGAATGTTCGATGAAAGCTTTTCCTACCGAGGCACTCACACATACGCCGATAAGCGCTACTTTGGAACTTGTTCAGGGGCATAATATTGAAGTGGACGATGTAAAAAAAGTGATTATAAAAACTATTCGTCGCGCTGCCGATATACTTGCCGACCCATCGAAATATAAACCAGATACAAAGGAAACCGCAGACCATTCATTGCCGTATTGCATTGCTGTCGGTATAGTTGATGGTATGGTAACCCCCCGTCAGTTCAAGTCGGATAAGCTCTTCGATTCCCGCATTAGAAATATATTGAATAAAATTGAGGTGGTTGCTGATGAGGAGTTCGAGCGGCTTTTCCCGAAAAAACAATGCGCCGAGGTTACAATTGAGCTAAAGGATGGCGCTAAATATTCCAAAAGGCTTGATTTCCCACAGGGCGATCCCCGAAATCCGATGACGAAGGCTCAATTGGAGACTAAATTCAACAGCTTGGCTTCCACCGTTTTCGATGAGCCCAAAAGGAAAAGGTTATTGGATGCTTGTTATAACCTCGAACGGTTTGACGACTTCAGCGAGTTTATGAAGCTTACGGTCTGATTCGTTTACATATTTTAAAAAGCGGATTTAAGATGAATGACCTTAAACCCGCTTTTTAATAAATATTATTCCGGTTTATCGAATGCTCCTTTGGGTATATCTCCGTTTATAATGAAATTGTCGATTTCCATTTGCATTACTTTCCTGCCTTCCAACATTCTAGTGACGCTGAATGGGATTTTCACCTTCCCGACATCGCTATAGTTATCGAAGATATCTTTTATCGAGCCTTCGCCTATAGAAGTTTTTCCCCAATAGGTTTTTACTGTCGGCAGGAAGTTTTCGCTGCTTATCCCTAATTTGCAAATCGTATTACCATCCAAATCTATCAATGTCAGATACTGCACCGCCATATCACCTTCTTCACCTTCTCCCGAATAAACCGCCTTATAATATGGATTATCGAATTGTCTGAAAATGAAGATGTTCGAGCGGTAAATTTTATTTGTGTCCTCTTTAATATCCTCCGCCGACTTTTTTACAATATTCCCATTATGTCCTGTTTTCCATCCGATTTCTCCGTTTCTAATATCATAGAATTTTCGTCCCATCATTGAAACAGTCGTCCTTTGTTTATCGGGGAAGATGATTATTGACTTAAGAGCCATAGGCATATCACCCTGCGGAGTGGAGATAGTATATGTTCCCTGCAAATGCACGGAATTTATGCTCTTGAAATTTTCCAATCCGCCACAGGCACTGATAGCCTTACGCAAAATTCCCATCCCCTTTTTGATATTTTCCGATGATAGATTTAATTCGGTCGTGTCTTGAGATGGGGGAGGGATGGATACATCGATAGTATCTACCGGACCATAACCGAGATCCTCAAGGGGCATATCAAAATCTTTTCCATTGCCAACTACCAAAATATGAACCTTATCAGGGTGAAGGTCTTTTCGAGCAGCGTAAATTACATCTTCGGAGGATACTTTTTCAATATTCTCTTTTTCGCGAAATATGTAGTCATCCGGGAAATTAAAGAAATCATAGCGCATAACGCGATTGATTACTTTCTTTTTGGAATCGAATTTGAAAACGAATGAATTGAGATATTTTTCCTTTCCCAGTTTCATTTCATCGGAGGTTGGTGGATCCGTCTGCATCCTCTTGATTTCTTTGATTATTTCCTGAATTGTTTTCCCCGTGGTTTCGGATTTCGTTGAGGCGTAGTTATAAAAGATACCCGGATATTGAATGTTCGCCGTATATACGCCGAAGACCGAATAGGCAAGCCCTTCGCGGGAGCGGACGGAATTGAATAGCCTGCTACCGAAACTCGCTCCGAGTATGTTGTTCATTACGACACGGGCCGGGCAATCATCATCGGATATCAAACCCCCGATGTGGCCAATATAGATATTCGATTGATTGACATCCGGTTTATAAATATAATGAATTTGCGATGTATATTTATAATCCACCTTAGGTGGGGGAGGGACGGTATTGCTTCCCCGTTTCCAATCGCCGAAATATTTGTTAATTTTTTTAAGGATATCCTTTTTGTTAAAATCGCCCCAAATTCCCATTTGGATATTTTCGGGGTGAATATATTTATCGTGGAAATCAATCAAATCTTGACGCGAGATATTATTTACAGTTGCATATTCCATCTGACGGGCATAAACTGAATTTGCCCCATATATAATCTTTTTGAACTCCCTGCTCCCTATTTGGCTCGGGAGGTCGTTTCTTCGAGAAATCATCGACCTCTTTTCGATCTTAGCCAATTCGACTTTATCCTCATCGAAAATTGGCTTGCGGAGTATATCGGCAAGCGTTTCCAATCCAAGATCGGTATATTCGCTGAGGACATTTACCGACGCATTTCCCGAAAGCAAGCCGATGGATGTTTCCACACTTCCCCCGATGCCTTCCAACATTTCATCCAACTCATCACCTGACCATTTGGCGGTTCCCCCTGTCCGCATCACCTCACCGCAGATTTCAGCTAAACCGATCTTATCCGATGGGACCAGATATGAACCGCAATTGATACGCACCACCACATCGAAAACCGGCAAACTCTTATCTTCAATAATGTAAAGTCTTAAACCGTTTTTAAGGGTTATTTTATCTATTTTCGGTATCCTAAGATTGCGCAGTTTCGGATAAACCAACTTATCCACATTTTGTGCTGACGCCGAAAAGTTGGATAGGGCGACAAAGCCGAATGTGAATATAATAATTCCAAATATAAACCTCTTCATTTTCCATTTTCTCCGATTAATTTGCAATATTATTTAACTTTGCAATGGTGCGATTGTTCTTTGTTAGATATTTTTGTGCTACCCGTTGAATATCTTCGGGGGTAACGGCGTTTATTCTATCTAATTCCTTAAAAAGCTCTCTCCAGTCTCCCCATAATTGTTGATAAGAACAAAGCTGCATCGCCATCCCTAAATTACCTTCGAGATTATTGATAAATGATGCCTTAGCGCGAGCCTTAATCTTTTCCATATCCTCCTTGGTGATTTTGGAGGATTTAAGTTTTTCCACCTGATCGAAGATTTCGGTTTCGCACTCTTCGTTTGTATGCCCTGCCGATGGCATAGTATATATTGCTAATAATCCGGGATATTTATTACCGGGAAAGCCATCGAAGGCTCCTACCCGAATAGCTATCCTTTTTTCTTTAACGAGTTTTCTATAAAGCATTGAGGTTCGCCCCTGTCCTAAATAATCCACAAGGGCGCTTAACGCCGGCCTGTCGGGATTTGTTATTTCCGGTATATGCCAGCCAACGAAATAAATCGGCTGTGAGGAACCTTCCAGAATAGTTTCCCGTTCTCCCAGTTGTTTAGGTTCGATGGTCGATATCCGTTCGGGAGCCGGGCGGTAAGGAATTCGTTCCCAGTATTTCTCCGCTAATTCATATATTTCCTTTGGGTTCACATCCCCCACAATTCCCACGATTAAGTTCGCGGGAGAATAATATTTTTGAAAGAAGTCTTTCGCTTCCTTACGGGAATAATTCTGAATATCGGACATAAAACCTATACCCGGAATCCCGTATGGGTGCGCCTTATATGCGATACAGAGAAAATCTTCCATCAAACGCCCAAAGGGACTCGAATCCACCCGCATTCTCCTTTCTTCAGCGACAACATCCCGTTCCTTATACATCTCTCTGAGGACAGGATTTAAGAAGCGCTCCGATTCCAAAGACATCCATAATTCAACTTTGTTTGACGGCAGGCTGTAGAAGAAAGCCGTCTGATCGTTGGTGGTGAATGCGTTTAGGTTAACTCCACCCTCACGCTCGACTATCCTTCCAAACTCGTTTGGGATAACATACTTATATGCTTCTTCTCTTGCGTTCTCATATTCTTCGGTTAATTTCTTGATTTTGGCGGTGTCGGCTAACCTGCCCTTATTCCGTTCAGAACGAAGCTTCATAAAAATGGAGTCTTCGACGGCTATACTTTTAAGCTCTTCTTTGATATTCTTCGTCCCCAAAGTCGTAGTTCCCTTAAATGCCATATGTTCAAACATATGAGCAATACCGGTATATCCTTTTGGGTCGTCAACCGATCCGACATTAGCCCAAGTAACAAACGAAACCACAGGTGCATCGTGCCTTTCCATAACAATCATTTTTAATCCGTTTTTAAGGGTGTATTCGGTAATTGACTTTTTCAGCTTGGAAAACTCAACCCCTAATGCGGAAACGGTTAATATCATAATTAATCCGAAAATGATTATAAAATATCTCGTAAATCTTTTTATCATTTATCCTCCAAATTTGAGAGTTTTGTTATCTTCTATTGTAAATCGGGAAACACATAAAATAATAACGGATTCCTCGCAAAAGCAATATCTTTAAGATATACGGGAAGATAAATAGATTGTTGCCATAATTATCAAAAGCGGCGATATGTATTAATCTTTTTGAATTATGATTGCGGGGATATTGCAATCTATTTCGTTCAAATTATGGAAGCTT